>JAVHVY010000059.1:0-17335 GCA_032160305.1 Actinoplanes sp. | reverse complement strand
GCGCCGAAGGCCGCCGGTCAGCGGCGGGGCCTGACGATGGCGTGCTGGATCGAAGAGCGCCGCGATACGCCCGAGCGCAAGGCCGCCTGGCACCGCGACTGCGTCGACCCCGGCCACTGCCCGTGCCCGGCCCACAAGGGCGACAAGCCGGCCGGTGCGCCGTGAAGGCCTCGAAGTCAGGGTGTGGATGTTGCGGAGGCGCGGTCACGAGGCGTACGTCATCGGAACCAGCACCGGCTGGCTCGCTGGCCGACCGGATGGGCAGTCGTGTTTTAGCCTTCCAGAAGGCCGATTAGCTCGCTGGCGTTGCGTTGGGCATAGTCCTGATAGCAGTTGTTCATGAAGACCTGGGTCATCGCGGCCTGGGCGGCCAGCTCTTTGAGCTTCGGCGCCCAGCCGGCCAGCTCGGCCTGGGAGTAGTGGTAGCCGAACTTCTCGTGGATGTCCCTGCTCGTCCACTTGTCGCTGTGGCCGTGGAAGCGCACCACCGCCAGCTCGGGCGAGGTGGCCGCGACCACGGGCGGGATCGACGACCTGTGGCCCTGCGGCATGTCCACGCAGACGAACGGCAGTTTGTGCGCCCGCATCCAGTCCAGCGTCTCGTTCTGGTTCGAGCCTTCGAACCAGGATGCGTTGCGGAATTCGAAGACCGGCCGCAGGGGCTTGCAGCGGGCGACTACTTCGAGCACGTACTCCTTGTTGGATTTGCGGATGCCGAACCAGGGCGGGAACTGGAACAGCAGAGCTCCGAGCTTCTTCGCCTCGACGAGCGGGTCCAGCGCGCTCAGGAACCGGCTCCAGATCTCCTCGTACGTCTGCGGCGGCAGATCGCCGGGGTAGAGATTCTTCTTCTCCGTCTCCGGGCGCAGATCCCGGTAGATCGCCGACAGTTTCGTCGGGTGCCCGGTGAGCATGCTGAACGCTTTGATGTTGAACGTGAAACCGGCCGGGGTGCGCTCGGCCCAGAGCCGGGTAGTCCGCTCGGCGGGCGGCCCGTAATAGGTCGAGTCGACCTCGACGACCGGGAATTGTCGGGCATAATAGGCCAACCGTTTCTCCGGATTGTCGGCCGTCGCTGGATACCACCCCGCTTCGATCAGGGTCTTGTCGGTCCAGGACGCGGTGCCGACCTCGATCTCACCCATCAGACGAAACTACTGCTGATACGAGCGGTCCGCCGCCCAGAGCGGGCCGGAACGGCGGACCAGTCGGGCCGGGTCAGCCGGCCCGGCGCTCGCGGTTGGACTTGCAGCTCACGCAGGTGGTGGCCGAGGGGAAGACCTCGAGACGGGCCACCGGGATCGGGTTGGAGCAGCCCTCGCAGTAGCCGTAGGTGCCGTCCTCCAGGCGCTGCATGGCCAGCTCCGCCTGGGCGCGGCGGTCGAGCAGGGTGCGAAGCAGGGACGTGGCGGCGTCCCGTTCGGCGGTCTTGGAGCCGCTGTCGGCCTGGTCGTCGCCGGCCGCGTCGCCGATCTCGACGAGGCGCAGCTGGTGATTCTCCGCCACGGCGACCTCGTACTCGGAGTTGAGATCCTCGAACCGGCTACGCAGCACCGTCCGGATCTGGTCGAGCTCCTCGGCTGAGCGCCCCTTGGCGGTCGCGGCACCCTTGCCCGTGATAACCGTGCTGTTGACGAGCATGTGCTCCCCCTGCCCTTCGTCTGGCCCTGCCGGTGGACTCCCCGCCCGGCCCGCCCCCGCCTCATCGTGGAGCCGCGAGATACCCACCGCCGAAGATCCCAAACGGATCTTTCGCTAAAAAAGTAATCGGAGCATAACTGTGAGTGCAGACTTCCGCCACGGTCTGGCGAAGTCAGTCTTGGAGTCGCTGGTGGCGGGCCCGGGCGGGAGTCCGTACCGTGGAATCACCATCGATCGAGGACCATGGCCGGGTGCCGCGGGTCGTCCACCCGGACCACCGTGTCGGCGAATGCGGCCGGCCCGACCTCCTCGTCGTAGCGGGCGTAGGCGGGCAGGGTCCACAGGTCCCGGGGGTCACTGCGCCGGCGCAGCGCCGCGGCTGACATCTGCAGATGCACGGTGACGTCGAAGGGCAGCCCGGCGCCGAGCAGCAGGGAGCCGCTGACCAGGACGATCGCGCCGGGCTTCAGCTCCGCGTACGGCTCTCTCGCCGAGCGGTCGGTGTCGGCGTTCCAGAGCCTCGACAGAATCCGGCCGGTGCCGCCGGGACCGGCCGGGGCGAGCACCTCGCGGGTCAGCCCGGTCTCGTCCAGCCATCCGGCGTAGAACGACTCCGGCTTCTCCCGGCCGCACTCCAGCCGCAGCGACGCCGGGCGCAGAAAGTCGGCCGTGAGAATACGCACAGCGGGCCGCCCGCGCACCCGCAACGGGTCGACCAGGGCGTCGGCGAGACGCTCGGGGGCCGCGGCCGGGGCGCCGTCGACAGCGACCCGAACGTGCTCCGCACCGGACCCGGCGATCTGGTCGGCGAGTTCCTCGACGAGGACGTCGAAGGACACCGGCCGTACGCGCATCCGGCCAGACTAGTCGTGCGGCTGGACCACTACGCGGGCGTCGTCGGAGAGCCGGTAGCCGACCCCGTAGACGGTCGTGATCAGCGGCGAGGACCCGCCGAGTTTGACCCGCAGCCGGCGCACGTGCACGTCGACCGTGCGCTCGCCGGTGTGTTCGTAGCCCCAGACCGCGGAGAGCAGCTGGATGCGGCTGAAGACCCGGCGCGGGTTGTCGGCCAGGAACAGGAGCAGGTCGAACTCCAGCCGGGTCAGCGGCAGCAGCTTGCCGTCGAGCAGAACCTGCCGGGACGCGGTGAGCAGGCGCAGCTCCGGGCCCTCGGGACCGGCCCGCTGCGGCCCGGGGGCGGCCTGCTCGGCCGGTGCCATGGTGACCGAGCCGTGACCCAGCTCGACCAACTCCCGGACCGCTTCGAGCAGCCGGTATGCCTGCGGGGTGATGCCGTCGTCGGTGAGCGGGATGGCGAGCGTGACCGTCAACGCCGGTGCCGCGGTCGCCACGCCAGACTCGGCCGAGGTGCGCCGGATCGCCGCTATCCGGCCCGATCCAGAACCGTACGAACCTCGCCGCGCGACCCGTGCCGACAGTGCCGTGACCGGCATGTACGCCCCCTGTTTCGGAATTGTTTGCCGCGCCCTGTGCGGCCGCATTATTAATGCAGGCCTAAACCGCGATCGATATTGTCGGGGAGTGGGTTGCACGGTCAAGGTGCCGTCCACATCGTGGGAAGATCGTTCCAAAAACGGGAATGAATGCGATTCGGTCGCGCTCTCGCTTTGTTCAGAAGCTGACCGAAGAACGTTTCAGTTTCAACTCGATTACCGCCCGGTTAACGGCAGACGCCAGCCCGGCAACGACGGCCAGCGCACCGTCAGCACCACGGTCTCCACCGGTCCGGCCTGCCAGGAGTGGTCCTCGCCGGGTCCCCAGACGACGTAGTCGCCGGGCTCGGTCAGCACGACGGTGCGATCGCTCAACTCGATGTGGAACGATCCGCGGATCAGCACGAGCAGCGCTGTCCGGCTCTCGTCCGTGGCCCACGCGCCACGTCGCTCCCCCGGCGGGTGCACGCCCCACTTCACCTCGACGTCGGTGCTGTGCAGCAAGCCGCCCTTGGGCATGAAATGGCCGAGCAGCCAGCCCTGATTGCGGGCGCCGTCCTCGCCGGCCCGCCCGGTGTAGACGTCCGCCATTCGGCAGAGGCTAATCCCCCGGGGCTGCATCCGCCCCGGGGATTAACCAGATCAGTCCGCGGTGCCGCTGAGGCGCCGGCCGACAGCCGCGATCAGCCGGTCCAGCTCGGAGCCGAACGGGTTGTCGTGCACCAGATAGGTCCAGGTCGCGCTCGGTCGCACCAACTGCGCCTTGGCCGGCTCCCACCCGTCGGTGAGGTCGGTCTCCTCGAAGGTCTCGATGGTCCGCGACTCGATCTCGGTGAAGACCTTCTGGAACGCCGGCACCGCGGCCCGGTGGAACTCGTCCAGCGGGTCGAGCTTGCCCAGCGCCCGCAGATGCACACCCTCGCGCACCTCGTTCAGCTCGGCCAGGTGCTCGGCCCAGAGCCGGTCGAGGTGGTACAACGCGATCGCCCGGGCCGAGTCCGACAGGACGTCCTCGTCGGTCTCGCCGGCCTTCTCGGGCGAACGGTCGATCAGCATGATCGCCGCGACCTCGGAGGTGAGCAGGCGTTCGCGGCGCTCGGCCAGGGCCACCCGCTGCTGCTCGATGACGACGCTGTAGCGCCAGGTGTTGCGGTGGATCTCGTGGTTGACGCCCTCGGCGACGCGCTGCGCATGCTCGACCGCGTAGTCGACCGTTTCGTCGTGCACGACGCCGTCGATGTCCATCCGCGGCGACGCGGGCAGGATGTCACCGGCGTGCCGGGTGATCAGCTCGTCCTCGATGCTGACGAAGAAGACCGAGCCGCCCGGGTCGCCCTGGCGGCCGGCCCGGCCGCGCAGCTGGTCGTCGACGCGGCGGCTGTCGTGCCGGCCACTCCCGATCACGAAGAGGCCGCCGAGCTCGCGCACCCGGTCGGCGTCCTTCTCGTCGCTGCCACCGAGCCGGATGTCGACGCCGCGGCCGGCCATCTGGGTCGAGACGGTGATCGCGCCGAGCGCGCCCGCCTCGGCGATGATCGCCGCTTCCTCGTCGTCGTTCTTCGCGTTCAGCACCACCGAGGGCACGCCCGCCGCGGCCAGCTGCTTCGCGAGCAGCTCGGAGGCCTTCACGTCGAGGGTGCCGATCAGGACCGGGCGGCCCTTCTCGTGGGCGATCTTGATCTCCTCGACCAGCGCCTCGTCGCGCATGTCGTGCGCCGAGTAGATCCGGTCCGGCTCGTCCTCGCGGATGTTCTCCGTGTTCGGCGGGATCACCGCGACCTCGAGCTTGAAGTACTCGCGTAGCTGCTCGCCGACGTGCACGGCGGTCGCCGTCATCCCACAGACGATCTTGTAGAGCGCGACGTACGCCTGCACCGTGATGGTGTCCAGCACCTCGCCCTCGGCGGTGGCGGTCAGGCCCTCCTTGGCCTCCACGGCCGCCTGTAGGCCGTCCGGCCAGCGGCGGCGCTGGGCGACCCGGCCGCGCATCTCGTCGATCAGCTCGACCGTGCCGTCCCGGACGATGTAGTCGACGTCGCGGCGCAGCAGGGCGCGGGCGTGCAGCGCCACATTGACCGCCGACAGCTGCTCGACGTGCTGGTCGTCGTACAGGTCGATGCCGCCGAGCTTCGCCTCCAGGCGCTCCAGCCCCGCGGTGGTGAAGGCGACGCTGCGGCTGTCGTCGGCGATCTCGTAGTCCTTGCCCGCTTTGAGATCACGGACCAGGGCGGCCGCCTCGTGCACCGGGTCGGCCTCGGTGGCAGTGCTGCCGGCCAGCACCATCGGCACCCGGGCCTCGTCGATCAGGATCGAGTCGGCCTCGTCGACGATCGCGGTGGCCAGCTGCTGCTGCACCCGGTCCCCGACGTCGGTGACGAGCTGGTCACGCAGGTAGTCGAAGCCGGCCTCGCTGACCGACACGTAGGTCACGTCGCAGCCGTAGGCCTCGCGCCGCTCGGGCGGGGTGGACGCCTCGGTGACCCAGCCGACGGTCAGGCCGAGCAGGGTGTAGACCGGCTCCATCCAGGTGGCGTCCCGGCGGGCCAGGTAGTCGTTGACGGTCAGCACGTGCACCGGGCCGTGGCCCATCCGGACGTGGCCGTAGGCGGCGATCGTCGCGGTCAGCGTCTTGCCCTCACCGGTGGCCATCTCGGCGACCTTGCCGGCCATCAGCGCCATCGCGCCGACCAGCTGCACGTCGTACGGACGCTGCTCGAGAGCGCGCCACGCCGCCTCGCGGCCGACGGCGCAGATCTCGGTCTCGTCGGACGCCTCGGCGGCGGCCGCCGTCAGCTCCTCGTCGTCGAGCTCGGCCAGCGCCTCGGCTCGGGCCTCGATGGCCGGCAACCGCTTCTCGAACGGAGCGAGATCGACGGTCGTGCCCGGACGCTGCAGAAACTTACGGAACCGGTTCTTGAACCGCTGCGACACACCCATGGCGCGCAACGGTACTGTATTTTCCTGACCGCCTGCGCCCGACTCCCGGCCTTGCGCCACCACGAGGGCAAACACCCCGATGACCCGGCACGGCCGACGACCTCGATAGCCGCTACTCACGCCTGCGTTCGGCGTCGCTGCTCGCCGCCCGAGAGCAGCATCAGGAGACGAGCAACTGGTGGGCGGCCAGCTCGCGGTAGAGCGGGCTCGTCTCCAGCAGCAGCTCGTGCGGGCCGACCGCGACGACCCGGCCCTGGTCCAGCACCACGATCTGGTCGGAGTCGACGACGGTGCTCAGCCGGTGCGCAACGATCACGAGCGACCGCTGGACGGCGGCGGCACCGATCGCCTGGCGCAACGCGGCCTCGTTGCGGGCGTCCAGGTTGCTCGTCGGCTCGTCCAGCAGCAGGATCGGCGCGGCGGAGAGCAGGGTGCGGGCGATCGCCAGGCGCTGGCGTTCGCCGCCGGAGAGCAGCACCCCGCCCTCGCCGACCTGCACGCCGAGACCCTCCGGGCTGCGGTCGACCAGGCCGGCCAGGTTGACCTCGACCAGCGCCGCCAGCAGCCGGGCGTCGTCGGCCGCCGGCGCGGTCAGCAGCAGATTGTCGCGCAGGGTCCCCGCCAGCACCGGCGCGTCCTGCTCGACATAACCGAGCTTGTGGCGCAACGCCTCCCGGGGCAGCTCCCGCACGTCCGCGCCGTCGACCCGCAGCGCGCCGTCGGTGATCTCGTAGAAGCGTTCGATGAGGGCCAGCAGGGTGGACTTGCCGGCGCCGGACGGGCCGACCAGGGCGGTCCGGGTGCCGCGCGGCACGGTGAAGGACACGTCGTGCAGCACCGGACGGCCGCCGGGATAACCGAACGAGACGCCGTCGAAGACCACGGCGTCCGGGCCGGGTGGGGCCGGCGTACCGGAAACGGTGTCGCCGGCCGTCTCGGACGGCAGGGCCAGCACTTCCTCGATGCGCTGCAACGCGCCCAGCCCGGTCTGCAGCTGGGTGTAGGCGCGCAGCGCCTGGCCCAGCGGCATCACCAGGAAGAACAAGAAGAGGATGAACGCCACCAGGTCGCCGACGCTGATCGACCCGGCCGCCACCCGGGCCCCGCCGACCCCCAGCACCAGCAGGAAGGCGCCCTGGATCGACGCCGTTGCGGCCGGCTCGACCAGCGCCTGCAACCGGGCCACCCGCATCCCCGCCCGGTACGCCTCCTCGGCGCTGCGGCCGACCTCGGCCGTCTCGCGCTCCTCGGCCCGGCTGGCTCTGATCGTCCGCGCGGCCGTGATCGCCCGCTCGACCGACGAGGTCATCTCACCCAGCCGCGCCTGGGCCTGCTCCGACAGCCCGCGCACCCGCCGCGACACGGAGATCGCCACGGTCAGTCCCAGCCCCAGCCCGATCAGCGCCACCGCCAACAGCAGCGGATCAAGCACCAGCATCGCGATCGTCGCGCCGGTCACCATCACCGCGCCGGTGACCATCTCGAACATCCCGGAGGTGACCACCGCCCGCAGCAGGGTGGTGTCGGCGCCGACCCGCGACAGCAGGTCGCCGGTGCGGCGGCGGTCGTACTCGGCGATCGGCAGTCGCAGCAGATGCCCGGCCAGCCGGCGCCGGGTGGTCAGCACCAGGCCCTCCGCGGTGCGCTGCAAAAGGTAGTCGCGCAGGCCGCCGAGCGCCGCCCCGGCCAGCAGCAAGGCGATCAGCAGGCCAACCGCCGCGGACACCGTACGGCGGGCGGTGATCGCGTCCAGTACCGTGCGCACCAGCACCGGCTGGGCCAGCGATGCGCCCGCGCCGACCAGCGACAACACCCCGACCATCACCAGGGTCCGGCGATGCTCCCGCAGGTAGGGCACCAGGGCGCGCAGGCCCACCCGTTGCACGTCCATGCGCCGAGCGTAGCCACGGAGCAGCCGCGTCGGCCGCGTCGCTCAGCGGGCTCACAGGCGCGGTTGGTCCCGGCGTGGCCGGGCCGGAGAGTGTGCAGGCATTGCCAGCGCCACCGGCCGCGCCGCCGACAGGTATCGACCCTGGTGGAGCTCAGCCGGCGTCGCGGGGCGGGAGGCCGCTCGGGGCGTCGTCGTCCGCGCCCGGCGGGGTCGGTGGCCAGGTGGGCATCGCCGGAGCGGCTTCGAGTGGGCCGGAGACAGCGTCGTCCGCAGCCGCGCCAGGGCCGCCCTGAGCGGCGGCTACCGCCGTGGCCACGGGAGTCTCCTGCGGTGGCCGGGCGTCGTCGGCGCGGCTTGCGTACGGGCCGGCCGGCGGGATGAACGGGCCCTCCGGCTGCGGCTCCGGCCGGGCCAGGAAGGGACTCTGGCCGGTCGGCACCCCGGGCTGGCCGGGTCGGGCCACGAACGCGCTCTGCCCAGCCGACTGCTCCAACGACGCGGGCCGGGCCACGAACGGGCTCTGGCCGGCCGACTGCTCCAACGGCGCGGGCGCGGCCGCCGACGGGCTTGGCTGCGGTTCGGCGGCCTGCGCGCGTTCCGGACGGGCCAGGAACGGGCCGTCCGGTTGGGAGCTGGGCTGCGGGTCCGGCTTCGCCGGGAACGGGTTCTGCGGGTTGACCGGCGCCGGCTGCTGGCCGCGCGGTGCGTTCTGTTCCTCGGACCAGCCGTGCGCCGGCCCCTGGTTGGCCTGCCCGGCCGGCCGGCTCAGGAACGGACTTTTATTCTGCTGGCTTGCGTGGCCCGGACCTGCCTGGCCCGGACCTGCCTGACCCGGACCAGCATTGCCCGAACCTGCCTGACCTGGACCAGCATTGCCCGGACCTCCCTGGGCCGGGCCAGCATTGCCCGGACCGGCATGGCTGGAACCCGCGTAGCTCGAACCCGCGTAGCTCGAACCGGCGTGGCTCGGATCGGCAGGGCTCGAACCGGCGTGGCTCGGATCGGTAGGGCTCGAACCGGCGTGGCTCGGATCGGCAGGGATTGGATGGGCGGGGGTTGGACCGGCAGCGTGGCTCGGGCCGGGAGCCGGGCGACCGGCGACCGGCCGGCCGACCTGGCCGGACCGGAAGGGGCTGGTGTCGGGCGCGGCCGGCCCTGGGCCGGCATGGCCGGGCAGCCCACTCGCGGAGGCGGCAGCGGCCGGCGCGGCGGAAGCCGGCTGAGCCGCCGGTCCCCCCAGCCCGCTCGGCATGCCCCCTTCGACGGGTTCCGACTGCGGGCTGCCGAACCGTGGCTTGCCCGGCTGATGGGTCGGCGCGCTCGGCGGCAGGTCACCCAGGCGATCGGACCGCACGGGCTCCAGCGAAGGCGCCTCGCCCACGCCGCTGAGCCCGCTGAACTGGGCCGGGCTCGTCGGGCCGGCCAGCGGCGCATCCACGCCGCTGATGCGGGCCGTATGGGTGTACTGCGGGGCGTCCAACGGACGGTTCTGCTGGGTGAACACCGGCGGCCCGAGCAGCAGCGGGTCGACGTCGACGGGAGGAGCTGGTGGTTCGGACCAGGCGGACGGCGCAGGTGGTTCGGACCGGGCGGGTGGTGCCGCGTCGAGCCCCACGTCCAGTGGCCCAGGCCCGGAGGGTCCAAGATGGACGCCCGGCTCGACCGGCTCCGCAAGGGTGAGCCCGGACTGTTCCGCGACAAGATCCGGTCGCCCGTACCCGGAAGCCGGAACAGGCCCGGTCAACGGATCGGGGGCACGTGGCGGGACATCCGCCGAACCCCAGGCGGCAGGGGTCACACCGGCCAGGCCATCAGCCGACGGCGTGCTACCCGCCGAGCCGGCAGCCACGCCCGGGCCGGAGAACGGCAGCTCGCCCGGGGTGGACGCCGACGAAACGGCCGCGTCGGACGTGCTCGACCCGGCCGACAGCAGGTCCGGCACGAGCGGCGCCGTGGACGGACCGGTCGCGGCGTACGCCGACGCAACAGGCAGCCGGTCGGCCGGCAGCTCGAGCGGGCCTGGTGCGCCCCGGCCGCCGCGAGCCGCGTCGATCAGGCCGGAGCTCTCGGCGAGCCCGGCGGCGAAGAGAACCTCGGCGGCGGCCCGGCCGGTGGAGCACGGCAGCGGTTCGCCGCAGACCGGGCAGGCCGTCAGGCCCGCACGGGGTCCGGCGCCACCCGCATGGGCGTCCACCACCTCCCGGGCGGTGCGCGCGAGCACGCTGTCCGGTTTCACGAACGTAGCCACTGGTCCTGCCCCCATCCCCGTCGACGACCCGCCTGCCACGGATGGCGTCCGAGACACGCGTTCAGCACAAGTTCACCGTGTCGTGGGCGGTTGGTGGGCCGGTTTCGCACAATCGGTCGGGGGACAACGGGGACGGTGTGCATCAGGCAGGCAGATGAGCAAGGAAGTCACTCCTGGGAGGTGAAGATCGGGCAGCCGCTCGTGCTGCTGATCGTCGTGGCCGTAACCACCGCAGGTGGTCGCACGACAACGACAGGCCTCGACGAGATGTTGCCATCTGAAAAGGGCCGGTAACGCGCCGGTCATCTCCGGCCGGCATCGCGTGAGACTCTTCTGGCGAACTGCCGATCAGTGTGCGACGTTGAGGTCCGGACCGGACAAGGGTGGTACGCCGTGGGCGAAGAGGTCGACCAGCACACGTTCACCCGTGAGGACCGGGCGAAGTACCGGCAGAAGATCCGCCGCAGTCTGGACGTCCTCGCGTCGATGCTGCGGGATGCTCTGTTCGAGTTCGAGCGCCCGCTGACCGGGATGGAGATCGAGCTCAACCTGATCGACGACAAGGCCGACCCGGCGATGCGCAACGCCGAGGTGCTGGGCGCGATCGCCGACCCCGATTTCCAGACCGAGCTGGGCCAGTTCAACGTCGAGATCAACGTCCCGCCCCGGCGGCTGGCCGGCGACGAGAACGCCGACCTGGAGAGCAGCCTGCGGGCCAGCCTGAACAACGCCGAGCAGCGCGCCCGCTCGGCCGGCGCGCATATGGTGATGATCGGCATCCTGCCGACACTGCGCCGCGAGCACCTGACGATGGAGGCCCTGTCGGCGAACCCGCGGTACGCGCTGCTGAACGAGCAGATCTTCGCAGCCCGCGGCGAGGATCTGGACATCCGGATCGACGGCATCGACCGGCTCGCGGTCACCACCGACACGATCGCGCCGGAGGCGGCCTGCACGAGCACCCAGTTCCACCTACAGGTCAGCCCGGCCGACTTCGCGAACTACTGGAACGCGGCCCAGGTGATCGCCGGTGTGCAGGTGGCGCTCGGGGCGAACTCGCCGCTGCTGTTCGGCCGGGAGCTGTGGCGCGAGACCCGGATTCCGCTCTTCGAACAGGCCACCGACACCCGGTCCGAGGAGATCCGGGCGCAGGGGGTACGGCCGCGGGTCTGGTTCGGCGAGCGCTGGATCACCTCGGTCTTCGACCTTTTCGAGGAGAACGTCCGCTACTTCCCGGCGCTGCTGCCGATCTGCGACGAGGCCGACCCAGAGCACATCCTGGAGAGCGGTGGCACCCCCGAGCTGAGCGAGTTGCGCCTGCACAACGGGACCGTCTACCGCTGGAACCGGCCGATCTACGCGGTGGTCCGCGGCCGCCCGCACCTGCGGGTGGAGAACAGGGTGCTGCCGGCCGGCCCGACGGTGGCCGACACGATCGCCAACGCGGCCTTCTACTATGGACTCGTCCGCAGCCTGGCCGACGCGGAACGGCCGATCTGGACCCAGATGAGCTTCAGCGCGGCGGAGGAGAATTTCCACTCCGGAGCTCGGCACGGCATCGCCGCGTCAGTGTTCTGGCCCGGCCTCGGCTACGTCCCGGTGACCGAGCTGGTGCTGCGCCGGCTGCTGCCGATGGCCCACGACGGGCTCGACAAGTGGGGCGTCTCGGCCCGCGAACGCGACCGCCTGCTCGGCATCATCGAGCAGCGCTGCCTCACTTCCCGCAACGGCGCCCAGTGGCAGGTCGACACGTTGCACTCGCTGGAGGCGGACGGCCTGGACCGGCAGGAGGCCCTGCACGAGATGCTGCGCCGCTACCTGCCGCCGATGCACGAGAACACCCCCGTCCATGAGTGGCCGAGCCACTGAGGACGGCGACGCCCCGTTCGCTAAGCCGCCGGCGTCAGCGTGATGTCGTCGAGCACGAAGGACGTCGCGATCTGGCTGCCCTCGACACCGGTGAAGGTGATGGTCTTGCTGCCCGATCCGGTCACGGTCAGAGACTTCTGCACGTACGCGCCGGAGCCGTCCACGTTCGAGTAGGTCGCCAGGGTCGTGCCGCCCGCGGCGACGGTCAGCTTGTCGTACGCGGTGGTCCCGGTCTCCGCGGTGTCCACGTGCAACCAGAAGGACAGCGTCGCTGTGCCGCAGCCCGACGGGATGGTCACGGTCTGCGAGAGGGTGTCGGTGTGCGCCGTGCCGTAACCGTCCAGCCAGGCCTTATAGGACCCGGTGTGCGCGGCCTGCGACGACGAGTTGGTGATCACGCCCGAGCTGGCCGTCCAGCCGGTGGCGCCCGACTCGAAGCCGGTGTTGCCGAGCAGTTGGCTGCCCGCGCAGGCGCCGCCGGTCGGACCGGTCGGCGGCGGGGTGGTGGTCGTCGTGCCGGTGCCGGCCAGCCAGGCGGTCGCGTTCAGAGCCAGGGCCTTGTTCGTGCCCGCGGTGTCGTTCCAGCCGTCGTAGAGGGTGTTGCCGGACTGGCCTGTGCCGTCGTCGATCGGGGAGCTGTCGCCCCAGACCGCGACCCGGCCCGTCCCGAAGGTGGCCGTGCTGACGAACGCGCCGGTCGTGCCGGTCTGACTGGAGCCGGTCCGCCAGACCAGGCCCTTGACCGACGAGTTGTCCGACTTGTGCAGCGTCTGCGTGCTGCCGTTGCGGATGATGCTGCCGGTCACCTTGCCGAATGAACCGTTGATCACCGGATCGGTCGAGCTGCTGATCGCCACCGGGTTCTCACTCGCGATGTTGTTGGCGTCGATGCTGAAGCCGAACGGATAGGTGTTGTCGACGCCGTTGTTGTTGATCAGGTCGTTGGCGACTTCGACCGAGTCCTCGCCGTCGTTGTTCCGGTCGCTGCCGGTGTGGTCGACGATCAGGAAGAGGCCGCCGCCGGCCTGCACGAATTTCATGATCGCCGTCTTCTCGGCCGCGCTGAACAGCACGTTCGGCTCCGGAACGACGAAGGCGTCGACGTTCTTCAGGTCGAGCGCGCCGGTGCCGCCGTAGGTGATCGAGTTACCCGCCGGCAGCGTCTTCAGGCTGTACTGCCCCGTGCGCTGAAGCGCCACGCCCCACGACGACAGGGCACCGGTCCACGACGTTTCGGAGGTCGGGTTCGCGTTCTGGCCGAGGGGGTCCGGCTGCGAGGTGCTGATGATCCAGTCGGCGTTGCCCGCCGTCTCGGCCTTCGTGTTGTCGAAGAGGATCCGCTTGAGCGTCGCGGCCGAAGCCGGTGGGACCAGCGCGACGGCCACAGCGGCCGAAGCGACCCCGAGGGTCACCGCGGCGAGCAGGGCGCGGGTACGGACGAGCATGAGCACCTCCGAGACAACGTATCGCCAAGACTCTATGCAACCAATGTTTCCCGAGCACCACCCTCAAGCCGCCGCCGCGGTGACGCAAGAGTGAACCCTCTTCGGCGCCAGCGGCCCGACCCGTCCGGCAGCGCGCAGAATCCGGTCGCGGGCGCGCGTGCCGCCGGATGTCCGCCGTCCCCTATCCGGGCGGCGCGGCCGCGGCCGCCGCGGCGACCACGCGGCGCGCGATCGAAGGCCGGCCCGCCCAGTGCAGGTGCAGGTAGGACGCCTGCACGACGGCAGTGGCGAAGCCCTCCGGGTCGGCGCCGCGCCACGCCCACGCCGCTCCACCAGCCGGCGAGAGCAACAGGCCCGAACGCGGGTACACGGTCGTGCGGTGGAACTCGTGGCCGGTGATCCGGGCGCCCGCCGCCGCGAGCGGGCTGTCGGTCAGCGCCACCGCGTCGCGGTAGCCCAGCGTCAGGCTCGGGGTCATCGCGGCGTCCGCGTCCAGGACCCCGCACATCGGGGCGCCGTCCAGGGTCCGGCAGAGCCAGAGCAGGCCGGCGCACTCGGCGACGATCGGCTGGCCGACGGCGGCCAGCGACGCCACGGCCAGGCGCAACGGCTCGTTCGCCGACAACTGGTCGGCGTAGACCTCCGGGAAGCCGCCGCCGACGACCAGCGCCCGGGTGCCCGCGGGCAGCTTCTCGTCGCGCAACGGGTCGACCGTGACCACCTCGGCTCCGGCTCCTTCGAGCAGTTCGGCGGTTTCCGCGTACGAGAAGGTGAAAGCCGGACCACCGGCGAGCGCGACCACCGGGCGGCCCCGGACCGGGTCGTCGGCTCGGGGGGTCCAGGGTTGCGGCGCGAAGGGCGGCGCGGAGCGCGCCAGCGCGCGGACCGCGTCGAGGTCGATGTGCTCGGCGATCAGCGTGGCCAGCGCGTCGACCGAGGCCAGGGCTTCGGCGCGGCGTTCGGCGGCGGGAACCAGGCCCAGGTGCCGCGACGGGGCGGCGACCGCGTCGGCACGGCGCAGCGCCCCGAGAACCGGTGTGCCGACCTCCTCGCACGCCTCGCGCAGGATCGACTCGTGCCGGTCGGAGCCGACCCGGTTCAGGATCACGCCGCCCAGGCGCACCGTGCCGAAGCTGCGGAAACCGTGCACCAGCGCGGCCACCGAGCGGCCCTGCGCGGCGGCGTCGACGACCAGGATCACCGGCGCGTCGAGCAGCCGGGCGACGTGCGCGGTCGAGCCGGTCTCGCCGGCGCCGGTCCGGCCGTCGTAGAGACCCATCACGCCCTCGATCACGGCCAGTTCCTGACCGGCCGAACCGTGCGCGAAGAGTGGCCCGATCAGGTCCTCGCCGACCAGCACCGGGTCGAGGTTGCGGCCGGGGCGCCCGGCGGCCAGCGCGTGGTAGCCCGGGTCGATGTAGTCCGGCCCGACCTTGAACGGCGCGACCCGCAGTCCGCGCTGGGCGAAGGCGGCGAGCAGCCCGGTCGCGACGGTGGTCTTGCCGTGCCCCGACGCGGGAGCGGCGATCACGACCCGGTCTACCACTCGATGCCCTGCTGTCCCTTGCGGCCCGCGTCCATCGGATGCTTCACCTTGGTCATCTCGGTGACCAGGTCGGCGGCGGCGAGCAGGTCCGGGTGGGCGTCCCGGCCGGTGATCACCACGTGCTGGGTGCCGGGCCGCTCCCGCATCGTCGCCACGACGTCGGCGACGTCGACCCAACCCCACTTCATCGGGTACGTGAACTCGTCGAGCACGTAGAACGTATGGGTCTCGGCGGCCAGGTCGCGTTTGATCTGAGCCCAGCCCTCGGCGGCCTCGGCGGCGTGGTCGCGTTCGGTCCCGGCCCGCTGGATCCAGGACCAGCCCTCGCCCATCTTGTGCCAGGTGACCGGCGCTCCCCCGCTCGCGCCCAGCGTCCTGAGAGCGGATTCCTCGCCGACCCGCCATTTCTCCGACTTCACGAACTGGAACACGCCGATCGGCCAGCCGACGCTCCAGGCGCGCAGGGCCATCCCGAAAGCGGCCGTCGACTTGCCCTTGCCCTGCCCGGTGTGGACGGCCAGCACCGCCTGTCGCCGCCGCTGCCGGGTGGTGAGTCCGTCGGCGGGTACGACCTCGACCTTGCCCTGCGGCATCAGGCTGCCCTCCGGGTGGGTGCGGCCTCAAGGGACTCCAGCGGTACGAGGTCGGCGTTCAGCGCGGCGGCCAGCCGGTGGGCCAGGCCGAGGCGTACCGGGCCGGACTCGCAGTCGACCACCACGCAGGCCACGCCGCGCAGGGCCGGCGCGACCTGCACCGGGTCGAGCCCGCTGGTGGCCCGGCCGTCGGTGACCACGATCAGCAACGGGCGGCGGCGCGGGTCGCGGCGGCGTTCGGTGGCGATCGTCCGCGCCGCGGCCTGCAGCCCGGCGGCGAGTGGGGTACGCCCGCCGGTGCGCAGGCCGGCCAGCCGTACCACACCGACCTCGTGGCTGGACGTCGGCGGCAGCACCTGCTCGGCGGTCCGGCCCCGGAAGGTGATCATGCCGATCCGGTCGCGGCGCTGGTAGGCGTCCCGCAGCAGGGACAGCACGGCGGTCTTGACCACGGTCATCCGCTTGCGGGCGGCCATCGAGCCGGACGCGTCCACGACGAACAACACCAGGTTTGCCTCCCGCCCGACATGCACCGCCTCGCGCAGGTCCCGCGGCTGCACACTCCAGCCGATCGCCGCCTCCAGATGCCGGACCGCGCTGCCGGCCGTGGGCGCACCGGCCAGGTCCGCGCTACTCGACCCCGGGTCCTGAGGGGCTGCGTTGTGCAGGGCTACCGCGCCGCCGCCGGTCAGGGCACGGCTTTGCAGGGCCGCGCGGAGGGTGGCCGGGAGGTGCGGGGCGCCGGCGAGTTTGCCCTGGGGACTGCGGGAGCCGACGACGCGGCCACGCCGGGCGAAGGCCGGGGAGCGACGGCCCGCGTGGCCGCCCTCGCCCCGGGCGGCGATCCGCAGCGTGCGGGGCCGGAAAGCGGCGCCGGGCCGGGCCGCCGCGCCGCCGGGCGCGGGCGGCCCGGGCTCCTGACTTTCCGGCTGTGCACCATCAGCCTCCGGCTGCCCTTGGGGCGCCGCGCCGCCGGAGTCGGGGCCGCCGGAGTCGGGGCCGCCGGAGTCGGGGCCGTTCGCCGGCGGGCCGCCACCGTCGGGAGGCTGAGGTCCGCCACCGTCGGGAGGCTGAGGGCCGGCGCCATCAGGAGGGTTGGGGCCGGCGCCGTCCGGTGGGGGCGGGGTGTCGTCCGGTTCGGCGGCACCGGCCTCTTCGAGAGCGTCGTCGAGACGCTGCTCGTCGGTGCCCGGCGGGTCGAGCGGGTCGCGGCGGCGACGGTGGGGCAGGGCCAGCCGGGCGGCGGTCTCGACGTCCGCCGAGATGACCACGTCCCGGCCGTGCCAGGCGGCCAGGGCGACCGCGCAGCGGGCCACCACGATGTCGGCCCGCATCCCGTCGACGCCGTAGGCCAGGCAGATCCGGGCGATCCGGTCCAGCTCCCCGTCCGGCAGTCGGACCGCCGGGACGGCCGAGCGGGCGGTGGCGATGCGGGCGGCCAGTGCGGTCTCCTGCGCGGCGAACCGGGCGGCGAAGGCGATCGCGTCCGCCTCGTACGCCAGCCGGCGTCGCACCACCTCGGCCCGCAGCCCGGCCTGGCGCGGCGCGGTGACGGTGACCACCAGCCCGAACCGGTCCACGAGCTGCGGGCGCGGCTCGCCCTCCTCCGGATTCATCGTGCCGACGAGCAGGAACCGGGCGGCGTGTTTGACCGAGACGCCGTCGCGCTCGACGTGGGCGCGGCCCATCGCGGCGGCGTCCAGCAACAGGT
>JAVHVY010000119.1:0-2670 GCA_032160305.1 Actinoplanes sp. | reverse complement strand
GCGGAAGGCAGCAGCGACGGCCCGACGCTGATCGGGGTCGGCGCCGCGGCCGTGGACTTCCAGGTGGGCACGGGCCGGATGCCGGCGGCCAACGTCGGCCCGCAGATCGTCAAGAAGCGGCCGAGCTTCGACGCCCAGCAGACCGCGGCACTCGCGGCGTACGTCGCCTCGCTGGCGCCGGGACCGGCCATCCCCGACAAGAGCCAGCTCGACTACACCAACTCGGACATCGCCAAGGGCGGCGAGATCTACCGCACCAACTGCGCGATGTGCCACAACTTCGCCGGCTCGGGCGGCGCCCTCACCCTGGGCAAGTTCGCCCCCGCCCTCCGCGGCACCAGCCCGAGGCACATGTACGAGGCGATGATCACCGGCCCGCAGTCGATGCCCGTCTTCAGCGACTCGACGATGCCGGCCAAGGACAAGCGCGAGATCATCGCCTTCCTGCGCAACTCCGCCAAGGAGCCGAGCCCCGGCGGGCTGAGCCTGGGCAAGATCGGGCCGGTCTCCGAGGGCGGCGTCGGCTGGCTGTTCGGGCTGGGCGCCCTGATCGCGTGCGCCGTCTGGTTGGGAGCGAAGGCACGATGAGGCACCCCAGGAGACAGCCCCGATGAGTGAGCACACCCACACCGACGCGGCCGGCGTCGAGCACGTCGAGTCGGCCGATGCCGCGGCCGCCGTGCAGGAGGAGCACGCGGGCGCCATCGTGGCGCGCGACGAGCACGGCGAGATCGAGACCCACTACGCCAACCCGGGGCTGGCGCCGCACATCTACCGGCGCTCCGACATCGACAAGAAGGCCGCGCAGCGACGTGAGCGCGAGGTCGCGACCCTGTTCGGCCTGTCGACGATCGGCACGCTGATCTTCCTGGTCAGCTACTTCGTGTTCAAGCCGGCCGACAAGCAGGGCAACAGCAACCAGCTGCTGAGCACGGTCCACTACTCGACGCTCGGCCTCGGCCTCGGGATGGGTCTCGCCCTCTTCTGCATCGGCGCCGGTGCCATCCACTGGGCCAAGACGCTGATGCCCGACGACGAGATCGTGCAGGAGCGCCACCCGATGCACTCCTCCGCCGAGGAGCGGGCGGGCGCGGTCGAGGCGCTCAAGGAGGGCGCCGCGGGCGCGGGCCTGGGTCGGCGCAAGCTGATCCGTAACAGCCTGCTCGGCGCGATGGCGCCGCTCGGGCTGTTGGCCCTGGTCCCGCTGCGCGATCTCGGCCCGTTGCCGGGGGCCTCCCTGGCGTACACGGCGTGGCGCAAGGGCGTCCGGCTCGTCAGTGACCCCTCGCGCAACCCGATCAAGGCCGAAGAGGTGCCCATCGGCGGGGTCGTCCACGTGATGCCGGAGGGCATCGACAAGATGCCCAACCCGTTGGACGAGGAGGCCAAGGCCGCCGCCATCGTCATCCGGCTCGCTCCCGACGAGCTGCACGAACGGCCCGACCGCAGGGGCTGGGACTACAACGGCATCGTCTGCTACTCGAAGATCTGCACCCACGTCGGCTGCCCCGTGGGCCTCTACGAGCAGCAGACGCACCACCTGCTCTGCCCCTGCCACCAGTCCACGTTCGACGTCACCCGCAACTGCGAGGTGGTCTTCGGCCCGGCCGGTCGCCCGTTGCCGCAGCTGAAGATCAGCGTGGACAGCGAGGGCTACCTGGTCGCGGACCAGGACTTCCAAGAGCCGGTCGGACCAAGCTACTGGTTCCGAGGGGAGAACTGATGGCGATGCTCGAGAAGGCCGCCGCGCAGGTCGGTGGGACGATCGATGACCGGTTCGGCGCGGCCGGCTGGATCAAGAAGACGGCTCGCAAGGTCTTCCCCGACCACTGGTCGTTCATGCTGGGTGAGATCGCCCTGTACAGCTTCATCATCCTGCTGCTCACCGGCACCTTCCTCACGCTGTGGTTCCAGCCGAGCCAGTCCGAGGTGGTCTACCACGGGGCGTACACGCCGCTTCAGGGGCTGAAGATGTCGCAGGCCTACGAGTCGACGCTGCGCATCTCCTTCGACGTCCGTGGCGGCCTGATCATGCGCCAGATCCACCACTGGGCCGCGCTGATCTTCGTGTCTGCGATGGTCGTGCACCTGTGCCGCATCTTCTTCACCGGTGCGTTCCGCAAGCCGCGTGAGACCAACTGGATCATTGGCACCATCCTGCTGACGCTGGCCCTGATCGAGGGTCTCGCCGGCTACTCCCTGCCCGACGACCTGCTCTCCGGCACCGGCCTGCGCATCACGGAGGGTGTGCTGCTCTCCCTGCCGCTGGTCGGCACCTACCTGTCCTACTTCCTGTTCGGCGGGCAGTTCCCGGGCGACGACCTGATCGCGCGGCTCTACACCGCCCATGTGCTCCTGATCCCTGGCATCTTCCTGGCGCTGATCACCGTGCACCTCCTGCTCGTCTGGTACCAGAAGCACACCCAGTACCCGCTGCCCGGCCGGACCGAGAAGAACGCCGTCGGCTACCCGTTCTTCCCCGTCTACACCGCCAAGGCCGGTGGCTTCTTCTTCATCACCTTCGGTGTCACGACGCTGCTCTCGGCGTTCGCCTCGATCAACCCGGTGTGGCTGTTCGGGCCGTACAACCCCTCGGAGATCTCAGCCGGTTCGCAACCCGACTGGTACATGGGCTTCCTCGAGGGGTCGCTGCGGATGTTCCCGAACTGG
>JAVHVY010000116.1:0-3292 GCA_032160305.1 Actinoplanes sp. | reverse complement strand
GAGCTCCTGTCCGGCTACGGCTGGGTCTTTCCGCTGGGCAAGGAGGCCGCCCAGGTCAACATCGGCGTCGGCACCTTGGCGACCGCCCGCCGCCCGGCCGGGGTCTTCGGGTCGCCCTCGACGACCTGGTAGCCGACGGTCGTGCGGTTGCGTTCGATGGTCGGGACGCCGCGGTCGAGGTCGATGTCGCTCCACCGCAGCCCGCACAACTCGCCGCGGCGCAGCCCGCGCAGGCCGGCGAGCCACCAGAGGGCGAACAGCGGGTCGTCGTTGACGCTGCCGAGGAACTCGGCCAGTTGGTCGGCGGTCCACACCGCCACGCTCGGGTGTGCGCCGGTCTGCTCCCAGGATTCGACGCGGGCGTCGGTCCACACCTTGGCGTGCGGCTGCTGATAGCCCTTGAGTTCGATGTGCCGCGCCGGGTTGCAGTCCAGCACGCCTTCCTTGACGGCCAGGTTGAGCGCGGCCCGCAGCGTGGTCCGCAGGTGGCTCATCGCGGACGCGGACTGCGGGCGGCCCTTGGTGTTGCGGGTCTCAGCGATCGCGGCGAACGCGGTACGCAGCAGTTGGGCGTCGAGGTCGGCCAGACGGTACCGGCCGAGATACGGGATGAGGACGGTGTCGACGTCGCGGGTGTAGTGGAACCGGGTCGTCGCCCGGATGCTGGTACGGGTATCGAGCCAGTGCCGCAGCCACCGCTCGACCGTCCAGCCCTGCGCGGTGCGGTCCGCCGCGCTGCCGGCCAGGAACTCGTCGCGGGCTTGCCGGGCGGCGTTCTGTGATGGGTAGCCGCCGCGGCGGGCGCGTTCGCGGCGGCCGAGCAGGTTGGTCGCCGAACAGTGGAAATACCAGGTGCCGTGCCCGCGCTCGCCGAGCCGCGGACAGGACTGCTCGAGTCGCCGCCGCTCGGCGTCGCGGCATCCGCACCGTTTGAAGATCACACCCGGACCCGACATCACGCACCGCCCTGCTGGTCACCGACTTTGCTTCACGATGAGTCTGCGGGCCGACGGGTGGCAGTCACCCTTCCGGGTGATTCTTGCGGAGTGTCCATCGCGCCGCCGATTGCCAGCAACCCTCCTGCTGCCGAACAACAAGCCCCCGCCGGATGGTCCAGCGAGGGCTTGCGCATGGCGGAAATCGAACGGGTATGTCTTTGGGCTCAGTCTCAGCGGACGGCTTGCCCAAGCGCGTCTGCTTCGCCCGAGAGTCGGGAGGCGACATTGCGCCATGTCTGCGCGTGCGCCGAAATCTGTCCGGGGTCACCGGCGAGCCAATCGAGCGCCTCGGACAGAGGTTTGACGTGTTCCATCAGCCGATGCGTTCGGGCAGGATTTGCCGATGACCGTCTTGACTACGGGGAAGCGGCAGACCTCACAGATGTCATTCGCTATCCGCGAGCGGGATCGTCCGGTCGAGCGCGTTCGTAGTCATCCGCACCGAGACCGTCGTTCATCGCGGCGTGAACGACGCCGAGGTTTACGCCGGTGGCGTCGGCAACGGCCTTCGCGAGAGCCGCAGGGCGCAGAACGCTCGGCATGCCGGTGGAGTGATCGACAGTTCGGGCCCGTGCTCCGAAGCACGTTCGGCATGCTGCGCGACCCTGCGGCGCACAAGGCCACGTCAACGCCGGTCGTATGGTCGGAGGCCGCCGACGACGTGCAGGAACGTGACCTGTCCGCCTACGACCGGGCGTTCGGCCTCGACGACGGGCAGGTGGCGTGATGGCCACCAGGACCACGACCAGCCACGACGGCGGCAGCATGCTCGACTGCGGCATCGTCCTGGCCGAACTCGCCGCACCGGTCGCGTTGAAATTCGTCGCCAACGGCATTCGAGACGTGCGGATGGGTATGGCCATCGGCGACATCACCGCGATGGACTCGGCGCTCGAGGCCCTCAAGACCTCCATCATCGACACGAAGGCGCTTCTCAAACTCGAGAACGAGGTGCGGCTGGCCCGGGTGAAGAACCTGGCGGAGTCACTCGGCTCCTGCTTCAAGCCGCACAGCTTCGCTGCCGGCACCGGGGTCATGATGGCCAACGGCCAGGTGGAGCCGATCGAGCAAGTCCAGGCCGGTGATTGGGTGGCGAACGCCCAGCCCGGCGGCCATGGCGAGGTGCACCGGGTTGACCTGGTCCACGTCACCACCACGGACACCGACTTCACCGACCTGACGGTCGCGACCAGCGGCGGGCAATCGACGATCACGAGCACGCAGAACCACCCGTACTACGACGTGACCCGGCATGAGTTCGTAGACGCGAGCCGACTCGCGGTCGGTGACCGGCTCCAGGCCGGAGGGACGGAACCGGCGACCGTCGTGGCGGTGCGCGACTACAGCGGTGCGATGGTCACCTACGACCTGACGATCCACGACGTACACACGTACTACGTGGTCGCCAGCGGCGTTGCGGTGCTCGTGCATAACACCATGCCGTGCAGTGTCACTTTGGATGCTCTCTCCGCCATGGGTCGGGAGATATACTCGGACAAACTCACTCAGGCGGGTTACTCGTACCGGAAGCACATGGACAAGGGGCAGCTTCCGGTCGTCCCCAAGGTGCCCGAAAAGTCCCTGAACGATGCGGGGGGCGCTCTCCTGGACGACATCCTCACCGATCCGCACAGCCAGTTCATTCAGTACCCCGACGGCCGATTCCGTATCATCAGCAATAGCGTCGTCAATCCCTGGAAGGGAGTCGGTAAGGGTGACGACTACTTTGTCGGAGTTACTTTCCGCAGCGATGGTACGTTGCAATACTTTGGGGTCTACAAATGAGTTCATTCGGTGTGGAGTCAACTGGCAATGTCCTCCGGTCGCTGGTCGGGGAGAGCCTGCAAAACGTGTCCTATCTGTACTCGTCGGATGCGACCACACCTATCCTTGAGGATGCCGGCCACATTCACGAGGTGCCCTATGGCGTGCGCCTCGTGACGTCACAGTCGGTACCGATAACTCTGACCTGGCTGATGGAGGGCGACTGTGAAGCGCTCGTGGCGGTCGAGGGTACGGGCGAGGACGTCGGCATCACCGACCTGATCGAGGCTCACGACGTATCCGCATCGCCCAGATGGCGGCCGCTTCTCGGCCCCGCCATCACGAATGCCGGGATCTCCTGGCACCGTGCCACCCTCGGGTGCCCGGCGACGCCCTGGGCCTGCCGACTGGAATTCGGCAATCAGGGTGGATTCGTCGCTGCTCTGGCGGAGACGTACGGCGAGACCTTGGAATACCAGCCGGACAACGTGGCTGTGCTCTTCGATCGACGTGATGCCGAGGCATTGCGG
>JAVHVY010000071.1:0-5122 GCA_032160305.1 Actinoplanes sp. | reverse complement strand
ACGTCGAGTCGAAGGCGTCCATCTCGCCCCGTACCGCGCTGGCGTCGGCCGGGTCGACCCTGGTCGAGCTGTTCGGTCTCTGCCGCGAGCTGGACGAGACCGCCGAGGGCATCGACATCGGCCCGTCCCCGCAGGACGCGCAGCTGGCGGCCGACCTCGCTCTCCCGATCGAGGAGCTGGACCTCACGGTCCGGTCGTACAACTGCCTCAAGCGTGAGGGCATCAACACCGTCGGTGAGCTGATCGGGCGGACGGAGGCCGACCTTCTGGATATAAGGAATTTCGGTCAGAAGTCGATCGACGAGGTCAAGATGAAGCTCGCCGGAATGGGCCTGGGTCTCAAGGACAGCGCGCCGTCCTTCGACCCGGCGCACGTGGTCGATTCGTTCGGCGACGTGGACTACGACACCGACGACTACCGCGAGACCGAGCAGCTGTAAGCCGGCTGCCGCCATAGCTGCGCCGGACTAAGGCGGCTTCGCCGCACTGCACGGTAAATTCCAGAAGGAGCATCTGAAATGCCCACGCCCACCAAGGGTCCCCGCCTCGGCGGCAGCCCGGCGCACGAGAAGCTGCTGCTGGCGAACCTCGCCACGGAGCTCTTCCGGCACGGGAAGATCAAGACCACCGAGACGAAGGCCAAGCGGCTGCGCCCGCTGGCTGAGCAGCTCATCACGAAGGCCAAGCGCGGCGACCTGCACTCGCGTCGCCGGGTCCTGACCGTCGTGAAGGACAAGGACGTCGTGTACGCCCTGTTCGAGCAGATCGCTCCGCGCTACGGGAACCGGCCGGGTGGCTACACCCGGATCACCAAGACCGGTCCGCGCAAGGGCGACGCCGCTCCGATGGCGGTCATCGAGCTGGTCGAGGAGCTGCAGGTCGCGGCTACCACGGCGCCGGCCAGGAGGACCGCGGCCCGCAAGGCCGTCGCCCAGCAGGACAAGGTCGAGGCGCTCGCCCGCGAGGACGAGACCCCGGCCAACGCCACCGAGTCCGACGTGGTCGCGGATGACGCGCCCGCCGCCCCCGAAGCCCCGGAAGCCTCCGAAGCCAAGGCTGAGGGCGAAGACAAGGCCTGATTGCCGTCAGGTGTGATCGGCCCGGCGCCCTCGGAAGGGAGCCGGGCCGTTTTCGTTCGCAAAGGGCGATCCAGAACCGATTTTCTGACGCGCGACGGTCGAGTCACCTGGCCCGCGGCGCGAGGCGGCGGTGGGCCGGGGCCGAAGACGCGCGCTGCGGCGTGAGGCGTGGGTATGAATGATCAGGGACAAGAGCCGGCCGAGACGACTCGGGTTCGGATGGACGTTTCCTACGACGGGCGCGAGTTCTCCGGGTGGGCGGTGCAGCCGGGCCGGCGCACGGTTGCCGGGGTGCTCGTCGAGGCGATCGAGCGCCTGTTCGGGGCCGGGACACCGGTCGGCCTGACCGTCGCCGGGCGTACCGACGCCGGGGTGCATGCCACGGGGCAGGTGTGTCACGTGGACCTGCCGTCGGCCGCCTATCAGGACACCGCTGATTCGCTGGTGCGGCGGCTGGCCGGGCTGATGCCGCAGGACGCCCGGGTACGGGCTGTCCACGTGGTACCCAAGACCTTCGACGCGCGGTTCTCCGCCACCTTCCGGCGGTACGAGTACCGGGTTGCGGACACGGTGTGGGGGCCGGAGCCGCTGCGGCGCCATGACACGATCGGCTGGGTGCGTCCGCTGGATCTGGACCGGCTGCGGCAGGCCGCTGCCCCGTTGATCGGCGAGCACGACTATGCGGCGTACTGCAAAAGGAAAGAGCATGCGACCACCGTGCGGGCGATCACCGAGCTGGACTGGCGCCGGGATCCGGATGGGGTCGCCGTGGCGACCGTGCAGGCCGACGCCTTCTGTCAGGCTATGGTGCGCAGCCTGGTCGGTGCCATGCTGACGGTCGGTGACGGCCGGCGGGAGCCGCAATGGCCGGCCGAGCTGCTCAAGCTGACCGAGAGGTCGAGTCAGGTGGTCGTCGCGCCGGCGCACGGACTGACCCTGATCAAGGTCGGCTACCCGGCCGAGGCGGCGTACGCCGAGCGTGCGGAGGCGACGCGCCGGCTCCGAGCGTGAGCTACGGCCGGCGGTGCCGAGGCGACCCGGCTCCGAGCGTGAGCTACGGCCGGCGGTGCGGAGGCGACCTGGCTACGGGTGTGAGCTACGGCGGCCGAGCACTGTTCCGCCGAGGTAGGACTCGACCAGGTCGGCTGTGATCCGGGACGCGTTGGGGTCGTCGTCATTGATCAGTTGCCCGTCCGGGCGGGTGATCGCACAGTAGATCAGGTAGTGGCCGACGTCGTGCCAGCCGATCTGGGCGAGCGGCACCGGGCCGTCCGCCGCCGGCGGTGTGGCCGTCAGCACCGCGAAAGTGCCGTCGCCGGCCTCGACCAGCGGGCCGATCTGGTCGCCGAGCAGCGTTGCCGCGCTGCTGTCGACCAGGTTGACGATGCCCGCGGTGACCTGATATCCGCCGTACGGTGCGATCAGTCCCGCCCGGACCACCTGGGTGCAGCCCTCGTCCCGCAGCCGCGCACCGATCAGGCCGGTCGCCGCGGTCGCGCAGTCCGCGTCCAGGTGCGTCGTCGTGACCCGGTACGGTGTCGCGCCCGCGACCAACTGGATCTCGGGGTTCGGGAAGACTTCGGTGAGGCTCAGCGGCGCGGCGTCGACCCGCTGGGAGCTGATGTCGCGCGTCGCCGGCGGCGGAACCGCCGAGCCGGTCCGGCTGCTGGTCCCGCGCCGTTCGTCGGCGACGATGAAGAAGCCGCTGAGGGCCACGATCGCCGTCAGGATCAGTACGGCCAGCCCGGTCATCAGCAGCTGCATCGGCCGGTCCGGTTCGGTCAGCGCACGCCGCGGCGCCGGCCGCCGGTGCTGACCGTGCAGAGCCGGACGGGTAAGCAGCGCGAGGCCGCCACCCGTAGACGCCCGATGTCCGTGCACCATGCGGCCCACGCTAGGAGCGCACGCTGATCGATGGCCGCACAGGATGTGCGGCACCGTGGGGCCGGGACGCCTCGTTAGACTCGGTCGGTGACCGCCGACCATTACTTCAGCGCCGAGCCCGCCGCCCCCGCGAAAGCCGGAACGATCGAGTTCACCGCGGCGGGCCGGGCGTACACACTCGCGGTGTCGTCGGGGGTCTTCTCGGCCGGCCGCCTCGATCCCGGCACTGCCGTGCTGCTCCGCAAGGGTGCCCTGCCGACGGCTGCCGACCGCGGCGACCTGCTCGACCTGGGCTGCGGCTACGGCCCGATCGCGTGCGTGCTGGCCACCGAGGCGCCCGGCGCGACGGTCTACGCGGTGGATGTGAACGCCCGCGCCCGCGAGCTCACCGCGGCCAACGCCCAGCAGCGCGGGCTGCAGGTCCGGGTCGCCACCCCGCAGGACGTGCCGCCCGAGGTGAGTTTCGCCCAGATCTGGAGCAATCCGCCCACCCACGCGGGCAAGGCCGAGCTGCACGCGATGATGGCGACGTGGCTGCCCCGGCTGGCGCCCGGCGGGGTGGCCTGGCTGGTGATCAACCGGCACCTCGGTGGTGATTCGCTGCACACCTGGCTCACCGGCCTCGGCTGGAACGTCGTGCGGATCGCCAGCCAGAAGGGCTTCCGGGTGCTGCGGGTAACTCGGAAAACCACCTGACCTCCCACCTCTGAAGCTGGGAAGATGCCGCCGTGGGTTACGTAGATGTCGCAGCGGTCGGTTTCGTGCTCCCAGACGGCCGGGAGCTGTTCTCCGACGTGTCGTTCCGGGTCGGCGAGGGCGCCAAGGTGGCCCTGGTCGGGCCGAACGGCGCCGGCAAGACGACCCTGCTCCGGATGGTCGCCGGTGACCTGCCGACGCAGAGCGGAGTGATCGCGCGGTCCGGCGGGCTCGGCGTGATGCGCCAGTTCATCGGCATGATCGGCGACGACCGGACGGTGGAGGATCTGGCGCTGTCGCTGGTCGCTCCGCCGCTGCGCACGGCCGGGGCACGCCTGGCCGCTGCGGCGGCCGCGCTCTCCGAGGCGGAGAAGACCCAGCTCGCGTACGCGAACGCGCTGGCCGGCTGGGGCGAGGCGGGCGGATACGACGCCGAGGTGCTCTTCGACGTGGTGGCCGTGGCGATCATGGACAAGTCCTGGGAGGACGTGAAGTACCGCCCGGTCCGGACGCTGTCCGGCGGCCAGCAGAAGCGCTTCGCACTGGACCTGCTGCTGCGCGGGTCGGACGAGGTGCTGCTGCTGGACGAGCCGGACAACTTCCTCGACGTGCCCGGCAAACGCTGGCTTGAGGCGAAGCTACGCGAGTCCTCGAAATCGGTCCTCTACGTCTCGCACGACCGGGAACTGCTGGCCCAGACCGCCACCCGGGTCGTCGCCGTCGAGGGCGGCAGCGCGTGGACCCACCCGGGCGGTTTCGCCTCCTGGCACGAGGCCCGCGCCCATCGCCACGAACGCCTGGAGGAGAACAAGCGGCGCTGGGACGAGGAGCATCAGAAGCTCAAGGATCTGGTGCTGATGTACAAGACGAAGGCCGCGTACAACGACGGTCTGGCCTCGCGGTATCAGGCCGCGCAGACCCGGCTGCGCAAGTTCGAGGAGGCCGGACCGCCACCGGTGCCGCCGAAGGAACAGTCCCTGCGGATGAATCTGCGCGGCGGGCGAACCGGTAAACGCGCGGTCGTCTGCACGGCTCTCGAACTGGACAACCTGACGTTCCCGTTCGACTTGGAGGTCTGGTACGGCGACCGGGTCGCGGTGCTCGGGGCGAACGGCACCGGCAAGTCGCACTTCCTGCGGCTGCTGGCGGCCGGCGGAACAGCGCCCGATGTGGACAACGCGCCCGTGGACGGGGCTCCGCTGGCCACGGTTGCCCACGCGGGCGTGGCCAAGCTCGGGGCGCGCGTGCGACCCGGCCACTTCTCGCAGACGCACGACCGGCCGGAATTGCTGGGGCGTAGCCTCACCGAGATCCTCTGGCGCGGTGACGACCACCGGTCCGGGCTGGACCGGGCGGCGGCTATGAAGGCGCTGAACCGCTACGAGCTGGCCGCCCAGGGCGATCAGAGTTTCGGGACCCTCTCCGGGGGGCAGCAGGCCCGCTTTCTGGTGCTGCTGCTGGAG
>JAVHVY010000057.1:0-13575 GCA_032160305.1 Actinoplanes sp. | reverse complement strand
GCCGGGGTGATGGTCGCGGTCGCCGCCCGGCAGATCCCGATCAAGCTGTACGCCTGGCTGGTCGGCGACTGGGCGGCCGGCGCCGCGGCCCTGGCCCTGCCCGGCGCGGCCGTGTCCGGCGTGCTGGCGGTCTCGGACACCGGCAACGGCCCGCCGAACACCCCGGGCGTGACCGTTCCCGCGCTCGCGGTCGGCTTCCTCGTGGTCGCCGGCACGCTGACCTACGCGGCGGTGTTCCAGGTCGCCCGGCGCGAGATCAGCCTGCCGCTGACCGTCGGCACCGGGCTGGGCGCCCTGTCGTTGGCCCTGGCCGCGATCCTCGCCGACGGCGCGACCGCCCCGGACATGTGGGTCGGCGCGCTGCTGCTGGTGGCGGCCGGTCTGCTGTTCTTCGCCAAGTCGATCGACGCGGGCCTGCGTTCCGACCGGATGCTGGACGGCCCGGACATCGCGGCGGCCGCGGCCACGGTGGCGATCTGCGGCGCGCTGGCCCGGGTCGCGGCCCTGGCCTATCCGGCCGCTCCGCTGGTGGCGGCCGGTGTGGTCGTGCTGGCGGTCGGCTTCGGCGTACGCGCGCTGCCGCTGGACTGGCGCCGCGGCCCGGTCCGCGGGCTGGCCCTGGCCGGGATCGTCGTCGGCGGCATCGCGGCCTTCCAGGCCCTCGCCCAGGGCCTGCGGATCCTCGCCGCGCCCGGACCGCTGTGGTCGTCCCAGGTCGACGGCTACTCGGCGACCCCGCCGCCCGGCGCCTGGCAGGCCCCGGTGACGCTGCTGCTCATCGCGGCGACCGCGGCGACCGCCCTGACCCGCCCGATGTCGTACGACGTCGGCGCGGTCTGCGCGGCCATCGCCACGATCGGCGGGCCGGCCTGCTTCGGACTCCCGTGGTGGTCACCGATACTGGTCGGCGGTGCGGTCGCGCTCGGCTACGGGATCTCCTCGGTGGCCGCGCTCGACCCACGGGCCGCGCTGGCCCGGGCGGCGGTGGCCGCTGTCGTCTCCTTGCATTTCAGCGCCGTCAGCCTGCTGCTGCCGTGGTCCACGGCGGCCGCGCTGGGCCTCGTGGTGCTGACCGGGGTGCTCGTCGCCGCCCTCGCCCGCGCCCAGGTCGTCCCCGCGGCGGTCCCGGCCCGGCGGGGCGGCGACCGGGACTGGCCGGCCCAGTCCGAGGCCGGCAACGACGTGGTCAACCTGGCTCTCGACGACACCGGGATGCCCCGGCACCGGGCCCAGATCGGCGGAGCGGCGACCGCGGCCGTGCTGCTCTGCACGCCCGGCGTTTTCGCGGCGATCGCCGCCGACCAGGGCCGGTCCGTGCAGATCGTGCTCACCTCGGCGCTCGCCGCGTCCAGCCTCAGCCTGGCCGTACTCGCGCTGCTCGGCCGCTGGATCCCGCAGTACCTGCCCTGGGCTACCGTCGGCCTGGTCGTCGGAGCGACCGCCACCGCCGTCGCGACCCTGCCGACCGGCTTCCCGACGGCCCTGTACGCGGCGGCGGCCGCACTGCTCGGCGTCGTCGCCGAGTTGCTGCGCGGGGCGACCCCCGCGCCGGGCCTGACCGTCGCGCCGGCCCACCGCTACTTCGCCGAGGGTCGCTACGTGCGGCCCCGGTGGACGGAGGTCCGGCCCAGCGGCCTGCGCGGCCGCTGGCTGGTTTCCCCCGCGACCGGCGCGGTGGTCGTGGCGACCATCCCGACCGTGCTGGCCCTGATCTCCATCGCGCCCGTCCTGGTGGCCGCGCTGGTCACCCCGTTCCAGCAGCTCAGCCACATCTGGCAGGGCCCGGTGCCGGAGCTGGTCAACCCGCCGCACGGCAGCGCGGACGGCACCACCGTGATCGCCGCGGTGCTGCTCACCGTGGCCGCGGCGCTGGCCGCCACCGGCTTCGGCGGCAAGACCTCCGAGGCGGTGCCGGTGATCCTGCCCGGCCTCGCGATCACCCTGCTGATCGCCCCGATCGCCCTGAACGCGGACTGGCCGGCCTCCACCTCGGCCGCCCTGATGGTGTTCACGATCGCGATGCTCGGTCTGGCCCTCACCCCGCCGCCGATCGCCAGCCATGCACCCCTGTTGCGGACGACCCGCGCCATCGTCTTCGTGATCGGTCTGCTCGCCGGCGGCGCTGGGCTGGCCGGGGCCCTGGCCACCAAGCCATTGACGCTCTTCACCCTCGGCTCGGCGGTCGCCGTCGGCCTGGTCGCGGCGGTCGTCGGCCGCAGCTCGCACGCCCGCATCCTGGGCTGGCTGTTCGCCGCCGTCGAGGGCCAGTTCTTCGTCCTGACGGTCGCCCTGGTCGCCGGCCTGACTCCGGCCTGGGCCGCCTTCGGCGTGCTGGCGGTCGGCGCGGTCCTGTTGATCCTCGAGGCGACCCTGCCCCAGCTGGGCCAGCCCCAGTACCGGCGCGAGGCGGCCACCGTCGAGTGGACGGGCTACGCCTCGGCGGTGCTGGCCGGGGCCCTGGCGTACAACTCGCCGTCGCATCTGGCAGCGCTGCTGGCCGCCTGGGGCGCCGTCATGGGTCTGGCGGCGGCGCGCAACGGCCGCAGCCACGCCAATCGCCGGGTTCTGTTCTGGCTGGCGATCGCGTTCGAGATCATCGGCTGGTGGCTCTTCATCGCACTGGCCGAGGTGGCGCTCCCGGAGGCGTACACGTTGCCCTTCGCCGCGCTGGCCCTGCTGGTCGGCCTGCTGGAAGTGCGCCAGCGCCCCGACCTGAGCAGTTGGGCCGCGTACGGTCCGGCTCTGCTGGCCGCCTTCGTCCCGACGATCGGCATCGTGCTGGCCACCAAGGCAGGCGACCTGCGCGAGTTGCTGCTCCTGCTGGGCGCGGTCACCACCCTGATCGTCGGCTCTCGGCTGCGCCAGCAGGCCCCGGTCGTGGTCGGGGCGTTAACCACGGCGATAGCGGCCATCCACTTCGCCATGACGCTGGTCGACACCTGGCTGGTCCTGGTACCGGTCGGCATGGTCCTGCTCCTGCTGGGCGCGACCAATGAGAACCGCCGCCGCACGGACCGCCTCAAGGGTGCCCTGGTCCGGATGCGCTGACCCGGCACCGCTGCCCACTGCGCAGAGAACGGACTCGCTCAGCCCATGAGCTTGGCCCGCAAGGCTTCGTCCTTACGGGTGACCTGCTGCTCCAGATCGGACTGAAAATCCGTCATCCGCTTACGCAGCACCGGATCGGCGGCTCCGAGAATCCGGACGGCGAGCAGCCCCGCATTGCGGGCTCCGCCGATCGAGACGGTGGCGACCGGCACCCCGGCCGGCATCTGCACGATCGAGAGCAGCGAATCCATCCCGTCGAGATGCTTCAGCGGCACCGGAACGCCGATCACCGGCAGCGGTGTCATCGCCGCGACCATGCCCGGCAGATGCGCGGCCCCGCCGGCCCCCGTAATGATCACCCGAAGGCCGCGGTCGGCCGCGGTCGTCGCGTAGTCGACCATCTTCCGGACCGTCCGGTGGGCCGACACCACACCCACCTCGAACGGCACGTCGAACTCGGCCAGCGCGTGGGCCGCGAACTCCATCGTCGGCCAGTCCGAGTCACTGCCCATGATGATGCCGACAACCGGTGCCATCAGGTGCCTTCCCGCAGCCATGTCGCGGCGCGCGCCGCCCGCGCCCGGACCGAGTCCAGGTCGTCGCCCAGCACCGTGACGTGCCCGATCTTGCGTCCCGGGCGGATGGCCTTGCCGTACAGATGCACCCGCGCCCCGGGGTCGGCGGCGAAGAGGTGATGCAGCCGCTCGTCGATCGAGATGCCGCCGGGCGCCCCGCCGAGCACGTTGGCCATCACGACGACCGGGGCGGTCAGCGCGGTCGAGCCCATCGGATAGTCGAGGACCGCGCGCAGGTGCTGCTCGAACTGGGAGGTGCGGGCGCCCTCGATGGTCCAGTGGCCGGAGTTGTGCGGCCGCATGGCCAGCTCGTTGACGACTATGCCGTCGTCGGTCTCGAACAGCTCGACGGCGAGCAGGCCGACGACGCCGAGCGACTGGGCCAGATCGATGCCGAGCTGCTGCGCCTCGATCGCCAGTTTCTCCGACAGGCCCGGGGCCGGGGCGAGCACTTCGACGCAGATGCCGTCCCGCTGCACCGTCTCGACCACCGGGTACGCCGCGACCTGTCCGAACGGTGAGCGCGCGACCAGGGCGGCCAGCTCCCGGCGCAGCGCAACCCGTTCCTCTACGATCAGGGGCACACCGGTGGCGACCAGCTCCGCGGCGGCCGGCTGCGAGTCGAGCATCCAGACGCCTCTGCCGTCGTAACCACCCCGGGTGGCCTTGGCCACGACCGGCCAGCCGACGACGGCGGCAAAATCCGATATATCAGACAATGCCGAGACTGCTCGCCACCGCGGCACCGGCATCCCGAGATCCGCGAGCCGGGCGCGCATCTCCCGCTTGTCCTGGGCGTACCGCATGGCGGAAGCGCCTGGATAGATCGTCACCCCCTCGGCCGCCAGCGTCGCGATGTGCTCGTTGGGCACGTGCTCGTGGTCGAAGGTGACCGCCTCGCAGCCCTTCGCGAACTCGCGCAACGCGGCCAGGTCGGTGTGCGTGCCGATCCGCACGTCGGCGGCGACCAGGGCGGCGCCGTCGTCGGGCGACTCGGCGAGCACGCGCAGCGACTGGCCAAGGGAGATGGCGGCCTGGTGGGTCATCCGGGCCAGTTGGCCGCCACCCACCATGCCGACGACAGGCAGTCCGGTTCGGGTATCCATGGCGTGGCCCAGCTTAGTGACGAAGCAGGTGGGGCCGTTAACCGGCCAGCTGGGTGATCAGCTCGGCCGCCGTCGTGACCGGCCGGTCGCAGACGAGACCCCGGCACACGTACGCCGTCGCGGCCCCCTCGATCAGCGGGCGCCCGGCCAGCAGCGGTACGCCGTCCTGGTCCGGCGCCCCGACGACGACCACGGTCCCGGCCGGCGCGTGCCGGTACGCCGCCGCTACGAGCGGATCGTCCGCCGTCCCGGACGGCGTCACGATGGCGATCTCGTACGGCCCGACCAGCGCCGCCTCGGCCACGGCCGAGGAATATCCGGCGAAGCGCGGATGCCCGCCGATCAGCGGCCCGACCGTCGCCAGCGCCGCGTCCGCCACCTCCCGGTACGCCGTCTCCCCGGTCAGCGCCGTGTAGGCGACCAGCGCCGCGCACAGCGCCGACACTCCGGACGGCGTCGCGTTGTCGGTCGGGTCGGCGGGCCGGGCGACCAGCTTCTCCGCGTCGTCGGCCGTGTCGTAGAAGCCGCCCGTCCCCGCCGGGAAGTGGGCCAGCGCGACATCGAGGAGCTTCTTCGCGTACGTGAGCCAGCGCCCGTCCCCGGTCAGCTGATGCACCGCGCAGAAGGCCTCGGCCACGCACCCGTAGTCGTCCAGCACGCCGGCCGGCGTCCCGGCCACGCCGTCGCGGGACACCCGCCGCAGCCGCCCGTCCACGAGATGGCGTTCCGCCAGCACCTCGGCCAGCGCGACGGCCGCCGCCGACGATGCCGCCGAGCCGGTCAGCAGCGCGTGCTCGACCAGGGCGGTGACGGCGAGCCCGTTCCAGGCGGCCACGACCTTGTCGTCGCGGGCCGGCTGCGGTCGCGCCGTGCGGGCGGTGAGCAGCCGCGCCCGCACGGAGAGCCAGCGTTCCCGGATTGCCGGGTCGGCCTCGGCGATGTCCCGGCCGAGCACCAGCACGCTGCTGCCGTGCTCGAACGTCCCGGTCGTGGTGACCCGGAACAGGTCCGCCGCCCAGCCGCCGTCGTCCGCCCCGAGCACGTCGATCAGTTGCGCCGGCGTCCACGCGTACGTCAGCCCCTCGGTCCCGTCGGTGTCCGCGTCCAGCGCCGACGCCAGCCCCCCGGCCGGCGTACCCAGATCGCGCAGCAGGAACGAGGCGGTCTCGTCGGCGATCCGGCGGGCTGTCGGGTCGCCGGTCAGCCGCCACAGCTGGGTGTAGACGCGCAGCAGCAGCGCGTTGTCGTAGAGCATCTTCTCGAAGTGCGGGACCGTCCACGTGTTGTCGACCGAGTACCGGGCGAAACCGCCGGCCAGCTGGTCGTAGATGCCACCCCGGGCCATCTGCTCGGCGGTGTGCCGGGCGATCTCCAGCGACTCGGCGTTACCGGTGCGCTGGTGGTGCCGCAGCAGGAACAGCAGATCCATGTGCGGCGGGAACTTCGGCGCGCCCCCGAACCCCCCGTACGATGGATCATGGTCCTTGCCGAGCTGGACCACCGCGGCGTCGAGCAGTTCCGCCGAGATGGGCGCGGTCGCCCCGCCGACCAGCTGGGCGCCGCCGATCGCCTGGACCACCGCCGCGCCCTGTTTCAGCACGTCCTCGCGCTGCTCGCGCCAGGCCGTGCCGACCGAGGCGAGCAGCCGCTGGAAGTTGCCCTTGGGAAAGTACGTGCCGCAGAAGAACGGCTCGCCGGCCGGGGTGGCGAAGACGGTCATCGGCCAGCCGCCCTGCCCGGTCATCGCCTGCGTCGCGGTCATGTAGACGGCGTCGACGTCGGGGCGTTCCTCCCGGTCGACCTTGATCGCCACGAAGCCGTCGTTGATCGCCGCGGCCACCCCGGCGTCCTCGAACGACTCGTGCGCCATCACGTGGCACCAGTGGCAGGCCGCGTACCCCACCGAGATCAAAACTGGTGTGTCCCGGCGCCGCGCTTCCTCGAACGCCTCCTCGCACCAGGGCCACCAGTGCACCGGATTGCCCTTGTGCTGCAACAGATATGGCGATGTCGCGTCGGCGAGGCGGTTGACCATCCTGCCACTCCTTGACACTCGTGCGTCACGGATAGTCCCGTGACACACGAGTCTGACACACGAGTTCGGGTGAGACCGGCCTGCGCGGCTCGGGTCGCCGCGGTTCGTTCACCAGCACCATTGCCCGCCAGAGCAGGCGTACCTGCCGCGCGCCGAACGTCCTGCGGCCCTGATCGGGACACGTCGTCGGCGAGTCGCACGACGATCCGGTGACGGTTTCTGGCCCGGGCGCGGGCCGCTCAGTGTCTAGGAACGCTGAGTATGGCCCGTCACCAGCGGTAGGCGGCATGGCCGACCGAGATGATCATCGGATCGTCCCGCCGCCTGGCCTCGGCGACGCGTTGAGCCGGCGCAGGGTGTAGCCGCGACCCACCGCGGCGCTGGCGGCGATGGATTTGCCGGTCAGGAGGCGTCGTCGGCGCGCAGCGGCACGATCTTCGCGGCCTGGCCGGCCTCGGTGAGCTGCTGCAGCACGTCGACGATCTTGTCGGCCGGCAGCGGCTGACAGAAGTGGTAACCCTGGGCTGACACGCAGCCCACGCCGAGCAGGGCCTGCCGTTGCTCGATCGTCTCGACGCCCTCGGCGACCACTCGGGCGCCGAGCCGGGCGCCCAGCTCGACCGCCCCGCGCACGACGGCCGCGGCCGCCTTCGACTCGATCATCTCCAGCACGAAGGACCGGTCCACCTTCAGCTCGTCGACCGCCACCCGGGTCACGAACGACAGCGACGAGAAGCCGGTGCCGAAGTCGTCCACCGAGAGCTGCACGCCGGTCTGCCGCAGGCCGAGCAGCACCTCGTCGACGACCTCCTGGTCACTGACGGCCACCGACTCGGTGATCTCCAGGACCAGCCGCCGGGCGGGCAGCCGGTGCCGGCGCAGCGCCTCGGCGACCTGGGCGGGGAAGGCCGGATCGAGCAGGCTGCGCGCCGAGACGTTGACCGAGACCGGCAGATCCAGCCCGGCGGCCGACCAGCCGACCGCGGCGGTCAGCGCCAGGTCGAGGACCCGCTGGGTGAACGGAGCGAGCAGCTCGCTGCTCTCCACCGTCTCGACGAAGGCGCCCGGGGCGAGCATTCCGCGCCGCGGGTGCTTCCAGCGGATCAGCGCCTCCACCCCGCCGGGGGTGCCGGTCGCCAGGTCGACCTCCGGCTGCAGGGCCAGCACGAGCTGATCCTCGGCCGCCAGCGCGTCGCGCAACTCGGCCAGCAGCGCGAGCCGGTCGGTGCTGCTCGCCTCCCGGGTGCTGTCGTAGGTCGCCACGCTGAGCCGCTGCTCCTTCGCCTGGGCCAGCGCGACGCCGCCCTTACGGACCAGCTCGTCCAGGTCGGAGCTGCCCGCCTTGCAGACCACCACGCCGACGCCGGCCTCGACCACCAGGCACACCCCGTCCGAGTTGCGGGCCTGGTCACCGGCGACCGCCATCGGGCGGGCCACGTGCTCGATCACTTCGCGGGCCCGGCGCAACGCCTGCGGCCAGGGGCTGGGCACCTCGTGCAGCGGGGTCGCCGAGTCGGTCAGCGGGGTGATGCCCGGCAGCAGCAGGACGAACTCGTCGTCGCCGAGCCGGGCCACCACGTCGCCCTCCCGGGCCAGGTCGGTGAGCCGTCCGGCAACGGTACGCAGCACGTCGTCACCGGCCGAATTGCCCAGGGTGGCGTTGATCTCGCGGAAGTCGTCCAGGTCGATCAGCAGCAGGGCCACGTGCCGGTCCCGGTCCAGCGAGCGCAGCAGCTCGGTGCCGCCGGTCAGCAGCGCGGCCCGGTTGGTGAGCCCGGTCAACGGGTCGTGCACACCGTCGTACGCCACTCGCGCGTCCAACGCGGCCAGTCGCGTGTGCGCGGCCGCGTCGTGCAGCGCCCCGGCCAGCGCATCCCCGTACGCCGAGACGGCCAGCTCGTCCCGGGTCACCGGCAGGGTCGGCTCGGCCAGCCACACGGTCAGCTCACCGATCGCGGCGCCGGCCAGGGCCATGCTCCGGGTGATCACCGGCCCGGGCAGTCCGTCGGTGTCGGCGTCGTCGCCTGGAGCCTCCGCCGCATACCGCCGGTGGCCGCCCTCCGGGAGCAGCACCTCGATCTCCGCACGGCGGGCGCCGAAGATGTCCAGCGCGCCCCGCAGACCGGCTTCGGCCACCTCGGCCTCCGCGCCGGCGGGCAGCGCGGCGATCGCCCGGGCGAACGCCGCCCAGATCCGGCGTTCCTCGTCGGCGCGCAGGTGGTAGCGGTAGGTGCGCTGCAGCAGCCACAGCGCGGGTGGGAAGGCGAACAGCCACAACGGCTGGTGGACCAGCACGAAGAGCACGGCCAGGCCGACCAGCACGTTGCCGACGACCATCGGCAGCTTCGCGTTCAGGGTGCGCACCACGATCTGCCCGGCCGGCGCGTCCTGATGCAGCACCAGGGTCAGCACGGCCAGGCCGAAGGTGAGGACCAGGTAGGTCAACCCGCCGGCGACCAGCGCGGTGAGCATCCGGGCGGACTGCAGCCCGGCGCCTCCGGCGACCGCGACCGTCATCGCGGCCGCCCCGGCCGAGCCGAGGGTCAGCGACGCGGTCAGGTGCAGCAGTTCGCCCCGGCGGCGGTGGTCGTCCAGCCAGGAGATCAGCAGCCAGGCGCCGATGGTGCCGATCAGGGTGGCGGCGGGCAGCCAGCCGGCCGGGGCCAGGCTCACGCCGAGCACGAAGGCGGCCTCGCCCCAGGAGACGCTGACCGTGCCGCGGCCGAGCCGGAACCGCAGCCGGGCCAGTTGCGCGGCGGCGACCACCAGGACGGCGACCCCGAGGCCGGCGACCGGCGACAGTGGAGCTCCCGGCTGGCGGTGCGGTGGCAGCAGCGCCCCGGCAATGGAGACGAGCACCGCGGCGCCGATCAGGACCGGGGTCAGCCAGCGGACGTAACGGTTGCGTCGCGTCTGACCAGGGGCTGGGACGGCCCGCACGGAACGGTCCGTGACCGTCGGCGCGATCATGTCTCTCGCCCGATCGGCGCCGGCACACGCGAATGCACGTGCATTTGCAGTGGAGGAAGCGGGGGGCGGAAAGTGGTCATCATCGGCGCCCCCTTCCGAGCAGGGTCGGAGGACATTTAAGCCCCCGGCGGAAGGCTAAGCCAATCCTGATGAACGCAACAGGGGTTGACTCCGCACTCATGTCGATACTCGTTGGCCGACGTGGATGCGAAGTGGTCGATCTGTCCCGCTCAGCGGCGGGCTACCCGCTCAGGTGCGGTCGGTCTGTGCGCGCTCACCGGTCGGAGGTGGCCCGGGCGCAACGTCCGTGACCTCGGAATCTGCGGACGGGCCGGCCGGGGTCGATCGATCACCGTCGACCCACATCGGGTCGTGCGCCGCGTCGGGCGATTCCAGATCGGCGTTGAGTTGGGCGACCTCGGCCTGGCGCCGGGTCGTCTCAGAATCTTGGAAACTGTCGGGAAGCCGACGCACGCGCTTATTCATATTGCGGATCAGCAGGACAGTCGCTATGCACATCAGCACGATAATGAGCAGACCCATCGGCCCGGCCAGCCCGCCCGAGCGCGTGTCGCCGAAGTTGTTGACCGCCACCACGAAGTTCACGCCTTGAGGTTACGCCTTCGTGTTACCTGCTCTCGACGGTCTCCCGCACCCCCGCGAACAGGTCCGACTCGGGCACGGCGCTGTCGACCAATGAGCGCACCCGCTCGAAGTCCTCGGTCGGCCACACCTTCTGCTGGAGGTCGAGCGGGACCTTGAACCAGAACCCGTCCGGATCGACCTGGGTGGCGTGCGCGCGCAGCGCGTCGTCACGGACGTGGAAATACTCCCCGCACTCGACCCGGGTGGTGATCTTGTCCCCGCGGTCGGGGCGGTCCTCGCTCCGGTCGATCCACTCCTGATACGGCGACTCCAGGCCCGCCGCGAGCATCCCCTCGTGCAGCGCCAGCATCCGCGCCCGGGTCCAGCCCGAGTTGTAGTACAGCTTCAGCGGCTGCCACGGCTCGCCCAGCTCCGGGTGCCGCTCCGGGTCGCCGGCCGCGTCGAAGGCGACGACGCTGATCTGGTGGCACATGATGTGATCGGGGTGCGGATAGCCGCCGCTCTCGTCGTACGTCGTCATGACGTGCGGGCGGAACTCACGGATGATCTTGATCAGCGGCAGCGCACCCACGGCCGGGTCGACCAGTCCGAAACAGCCCTCGGGCAGCGGCGGCAACGGGTCACCCTCGGGCAACCCGGAGTCGACGAAGCCCAGCCAGGCCTGCTCGACGCCGAGGATCTCGCGCGCCCTGTCCATCTCGGCTCGGCGGATGTTCGACATGTCGGCGAGCACGTCGGGGCGGTCCATCGTCGGATTGAGCACGCTACCGCGCTCCCCACCCGTGCAGGTGACGACCAGGACCTCGACGCCCTCGGCGACATAGCGCGCCATCGTGGCCGCGCCCTTGCTCGACTCGTCGTCGGGGTGCGCGTGCACCGCCATCAGACGCAACTGCTCAGCCACTGCGTTTCTCCCTCGACCGGGCCACCCGAATCGCGCCCGGCACCGGCTGCGAAGATGGACCCGCCCATTCTGGCCGATGGCACCGACAACTTTTGCAGGAGAGGTCGCCCGGTGAACGAGACGCGCGCCACAACTCCCGCTTTCCCGCCCGGCCGCTACGGCCACCGCCGCGACGGCAGCCGCAACCGGGCCGTCCCGATCGTCGTACTGACTCTGGTGCTCGCCGCGTCGTTGCTGCTCACGGTACGTCTCTACCAGCGCTGGGGGCAGACCGACTACCAGGCGCAGATCGTCGGCTGGACGGACGTGACCCCGACGAGCATGACGATGCGGTTCACCGTGACCGTTCCGGCCGCCGCCTCGACCACCTGCCTGCTGCGCGCCCGCGACTACGGCGGCAACGAGGTCGGACACCGCGAGGTGACCCTGACCGCGGCGGCCGGGGCGACGACGATCTCCGCTGACGAGCTCGTCAGCACCACGGCCAGGGCCTCCGTCGGCGAGGTGCTGCACTGCCGACCGGCCGGATGACACCGGATGACACCGGCTGACATCGATGATCGCGGCCGGCGTTCAATTAAGTGCACGTTGGACCAATCCCGGCGCCAAGCATACCGCTGGTAACCTGGATGATTCACCCCGTTCGCTTGACCCCCCATCTTCGAGGAGATCGTCTGTGTCCAGTTCCGAGGCGCCGCACACCTGGCTGTCGCAGGACGCCTACGACCGGTTGCAGGCCGAGCTTGACGAGTTGATCGCAGCCCGGCCGGTGATCGCAGCTGAGATCAACGCCCGCCGCGAGGAGGGCGACCTGCGCGAGAACGGCGGCTACCACGCCGCCCGCGAGGAGCAGGGCAAGCAGGAAGGCCGGATCCTGTATCTGAAGGAGCTCCTGCGCACCGCTGAGGTCGGCGAGGCCCCCGCGGCCGACAACGTGGCCCCCGGCACCGTCGTCACGATCTACTTCGACGACGACCAGAGCGACACCGAGACCTTCCTGCTCGGCTCCCGCGAAATCTCCGCAACGACCGACCTGACGGTCTACAGCCCCGAGTCCGCCCTCGGCAAGGCGATCCTCGGCGCGACCCCGGGCCAGACAGTCACCTACACGGCGCCCAGCGGCGCCGACATCAAGGTCACCGTCGTTAATTTCACCCCCTTCGGGGCATAAAGACCAATTTTGGTACGCGGAAACCGTCCCGAAGGTCAACGGCTCCCGCGGCGCACCACGCGGACCGGCCGGTGCCCGGAGCCGAAGACGCGCCTCTCGCGTGACAGCAGCGACAGCACAACAGCGACAGCTCAGGCCAGGTCCGGCCTGAGCTGTCGCACGTCAGGGCGCCCCGGAAAACACGGACACGATGTAGCCGGCGTCGCGCAGAGTGGCGATCAGGCCCTCCGAGTGATGCGGGCCGCGCGTCTCCACGGAGAGCTGGATCTCGACCTCGCCGAAGCTGAGCCGCGGATTGTGCCGGCTGTGCATCACGTCGACGATGTTCGCCCTGGTCTCGGCGATCTTCCCGAGCAGCCGTGCCAACTCCCCCGGCTGGTCCCCGGTACGCACCGAGAGCCGCAGGAAACGCCCGGCCGAGGCGAGCCCGTGTTCGATCACCCGGAGCAACAGCATCGGGTCGATGTTGCCACCCGACAGGATCGCCACGACCGGATCGGCCGGCGAGACGGCCCCGGTGAGTAGGGCGGCGACGGCAGCGGCGCCGGCGGGCTCGACGACCGTCTTCTGGCGTTCCAGCAGGATCAGCAGGGCCGCCGACAGATCCTCGTCGCTGACCGTCACCACGTCGTCGACCAGCTTGCTGACATGGGCGAAGGTGTGCACGCCCGGCCGCAGGACCGCGATGCCGTCCGCGATCGTCGACGCCTCGCGGAGCATCACCGGCTCGCCGGCCGCCAGCGACGCCGGATAGGACGCGGCCCCCTCGGCCTGCACCCCGACGATCCGCACGTCGGGCCGCAGCGCCTTCGCCGCGACCGCGACCCCGGAGATCAGTCCGCCGCCGCCGACAGCGGTCACGATGGTGCCGACCTCCGGACACTGCTCGAGAATCTCCAGCCCCACGGTGCCCTGCCCGGCGATCACGTCACGATGATCGAACGGATGGATCAGCACCGCCCCGGTCTCTTCGGCGAACGCCGTGGCCGCGATCAGGGCATCGTCGACGCTGGTCCCGGCGTACTCGATCGAAGCGCCGTAGCCCTTGGTGGCGGAGACCTTGGGCAGCGGAGCACCCTCGGGCATGAAGACCGTCGACCGGATCCCCAGCAGCCCCGCCGCCAGCGCGACACCCTGCGCGTGGTTACCGGCGCTGGCGG
>JAVHVY010000019.1:0-25354 GCA_032160305.1 Actinoplanes sp. | reverse complement strand
CGGGTTGGCAGCCACATAGGCAGACGGGTTGGCAACCACATAGGTAGACGGGCTGGCAGCCACACAGATGGGCGGGCTGGCAGCCACACAGATAAGGGCGCCCGCGGCGGCCGGTCGGCGCGTAGCGCGACCATCCCCGTGTGCGCGCGCCGCCGATGCGGGGCAGCAACCACGGTGCCGACGGGCGGGACCCAGAGCCGGCCCGGAAACCTGTCGGCAGGCCACCGCGAGCGGCCTACCGCACCAGGGTAGAGCAGATCACCCGCCGGCGTACGAGGCCGAATTCGCACTCTGCGCACACGCTCGCGCGGCCGTCGCCGAAACTTGTCGTACCCCCGACGTAGGTTGGACCGCATGGCGCTCGACATACCCCGACTCGACGGCCGTTTTGAGGTCATCAGCGACTACCAGCCGGCCGGTGACCAGCCCACGGCCATCGCCGAGCTGGAGCGACGGGTCCGTCGTGGCGACCGGCACACGGTGCTGCTGGGCGCGACCGGCACGGGCAAGAGCGCCACCACCGCCTGGCTGATCGAGAAGCTGCAGCGGCCGGCGCTCGTGCTCGCCCCCAACAAGACGCTCTGCGCGCAGCTCGCCAAGGAGTTCCGTGAGCTGCTGCCCAACAACGCCGTCGAATTCTTCGTCAGCTATTACGACTACTACCAGCCTGAGGCCTACATCGCTCAGACTGACACGTACATCGAGAAGGACTCGTCGGTCAACGAGGAGGTCGAGCGGCTGCGCCATTCCGCCACGATGTCGCTGCTCACCCGCCGCGACACGGTCGTGGTGGCCACCGTCAGCGCGATCTACGGCCTCGGCACCCCGCAGGAGTATCTGGACCGGGCGGTGCGGGTCAAGGTCGGTGCGGAGGTCGACCGCGACAAGTTGCTGCGCCGGCTGGTCGACATCCAGTACAGCCGCAACGACATGGCCTTCCAGCGCGGCACGTTCCGGGTTCGCGGCGACACCCTCGAGATCATCCCGGCGTACGAGGAGTTGGCCGTGCGCGTGGAGCTCTTCGGCGACGAGGTGGAGAAGCTCTACTATCTGCACCCGCTGACCGGCGACGTGGTGCGGGAGGTCGACGAGCTGGTGATCTTCCCGGCGACGCATTACGCGGCCGGGCCGGAGCGGATGGAGCGGGCGATCCGCGACATCGAGGCCGAGCTGGCCGAGCGGCTGGCCGAGCTCGACCGGCAGGGCAAGCTGCTGGAGGCGCAACGGCTGCGGATGCGCACGACGTACGACATCGAGATGATGCGCCAGGTCGGCTTCTGCAACGGCATCGAGAACTATTCCATGCACATGGACGGCCGGTCGTACGGCGACCCGGCGTACACGCTGATCGACTACTTTCCTGACGACTTCGTCACCGTGATCGACGAGTCGCACGTGACGATCCCGCAGATCGGCGGGATGTACGAGGGCGACGCCTCCCGTAAGCGGATCCTCATCGAGCACGGCTTCCGGCTGCCCAGCGCCGCCGACAACCGGCCGCTGCGCTTTGACGAGTTCCTCGAGCGGGTCGGCCAGATGGTCTTTCTGTCGGCCACCCCGGGCCCGTGGGAGATGCAGCAGGCGCAGGGCGAGTTCGTCGAGCAGGTGATCCGGCCGACCGGCCTGGTCGATCCCCAGGTCGTGGTGAAGCCGACCAAGGGCCAGATCGACGACCTGATGCACGAGATCAAGCTGCGCACCGAGAAGGACGAACGGGTCCTCGTCACCACGCTGACCAAGAAGATGGCCGAGGACCTGACCGACTACCTGCTGGAGAACGGCATCCGGGTGCGCTACCTGCACTCCGAGGTGGACACGCTGCGCCGCGTCGAGCTGCTCAAGGAGCTGCGTAAGGGCGATTACGACGTGCTGGTCGGGATCAACCTGCTGCGCGAGGGTCTCGACCTGCCCGAGGTGTCGCTCGTCGCCATCCTCGACGCGGACAAGGAAGGCTTCCTGCGTAGCGGCCGGTCGCTGATCCAGACCATCGGCCGCGCCGCCCGGAACGTCTCCGGCGAGGTGCACATGTATGCCGACAAGATGACCCCGTCGATGCGTGCCGCCATCGAGGAGACGGATCGCCGCCGCGCCAAGCAGATCGCCCACAACGAGGCGAACGGCGTCAGCCCCGAACCCCTGCGCAAGAAGATCCACGACATCCTCGACGACATCTACCGGGAGGCCGAAGACACCGACGCGATGGTCGGCGGTCAGCTGGTCGGCGGCGGCGGCCGGCAGATGTCGCGTGGCAAGGGTCCGGTGCCCGAGACGCGCTCGAAATCGCGGAACACGTCGGCCCCGGCCCGGGCGGGGATGGCCCGTGCCGAGCTGGCCCAGCTGATCCAGGATCTCAACGATCAGATGCTGGCCGCGGCCCGGGAGCTGCAGTTCGAGCTGGCGGCCCGGATCCGTGACGAGGTGTCGGAGCTGAAGAAGGAACTACGCGGAATGGACATGACCGGCGTGAAATAGGCGTGATGCAGGCGCGAGGGGGCGGACACCGGCACATGGGGAGGGGCGAATCAATGCCTATGGGCGGTTTCGTCGAGAGATTGCCCATTGTTTCACCGTCCCATGTGCCGAACGGACCCTCGGTAGGACAGAATGGGCGGCGTGGGAGGGGAGTATTCCCTCGCATCGGTCTCGTCAGCACGGCACCCACCTCGCGCGGAGTTACGCTGGGGCAGGACCCGGGGCCGGTGGTCGGCCCGTCTCGATCAGGCCGGCGGAAGAGACCTTCGACAGCCGTATGACTGCTGTGTTCGTTCCTTGCCGGGGACCGCGCAGTGGCTAACCGTGTCTGCCGGAGGTCCTTGACGTGAACGTCTCATCCTGGGCATGGATCGTCACCCTGCTAACCCTTGCCGCCGTGCTCGCCGTCGACCTGCTGATCATCGGCCGGCGTCCGCACGAGCCCTCGGTGCGGGAGGCCACCGGCTGGGTCAGCTTGTACGTGCTGCTCGCCGGGGCTTTCGGGCTCGGCCTCTGGGTGGTCGAGGGCGGCACGTACGCCGGCGAGTTTTACACCGGCTGGCTCACCGAGTACAGCCTGAGCGTCGACAACCTGTTCATCTTCATGATCATCATGGCCCGGTTCGCGGTGCCGCGGCAATTTCAGCAGAAGGTGCTGCTCATCGGCATCGTGCTGGCCCTGGTCATGCGGGGCGCCTTCATCGCCGCCGGCGCGGCGCTGATCGCCCAGTTCTCGTGGGTGTTCTACATCTTCGGCGTTTTCCTGGTCTACACGGCGATCACCCTGCTGCGGAACGGGGAGAACAACGAGGAGGACTTCAAGGAGAACGTGCTGATCCGGTGGAGCCGGCGGGCGCTGCCGCTCACGTCGTCGTTCGACTCGGGCCGGATGACCGTCGTCGCGTCGACCGGCAAGCGGCTCTTCACGCCGATGCTGATCGTCATGATCGCGATCGGCACCACCGACCTGATCTTCGCCCTGGACTCGATCCCGGCCATCTTCGGCATCACCAAAGAGCCGTACCTGGTCTTCACCGCGAACGTCTTCGCCCTGATGGGCCTGCGCCAGCTGTACTTCCTGCTCGGCGGCCTGCTGGAGCGCCTGGTCTACCTCAACATCGGGCTGGCCTTGGTGCTCGCCTTCATCGGCGTCAAGCTCTTCCTCGAAGCCTTGCACACCAACACGCTGGCCTTCATCAACGACGGCCACGGCGTGCCCTGGGCGCCCGACATCCCGATCTGGCAGTCGCTGCTGGTCATCATCGGCACCCTCGGCGCCGCCACCGGTGCGAGCCTCTACAAAAGCTTCCGGGACAGGCGCAAAGAGTTAGTCGAAACGGCGGCCTGAGTGCACGCGAAAGGGGTTTTAGCCCTGGTGCTTGCGCCGGGCCGCGGCCCGGCCCCGGGTCTGCTGGTCCAGCACGACCTTGCGGATGCGCACCGCGGCCGGGGTGACCTCGACGCACTCGTCCTCGCGGCAGAACTCGAGGGCCTGCTCAAGCGAGAGCCTGCGCGGCGGGATCAGTTTCTCCGTCTCGTCGGAGGTGGACTGACGCATGTTCGTCAGCTTCTTCTCCTTGGTGATGTTGACGTCCATGTCGTCGGCGCGCGAATTCTCGCCGACGATCATGCCTTCATAGACCTCGGTGGTCGGCTCGACGAAGAGCTGGCCGCGTTCCTGCAGGTTGGTCATCGCGAACGGGGTGACCACGCCGGACCGGTCGGCGACCAGGGACCCGTTGCTGCGGGTGCGCAGCTCGCCGAACCACGGCTCATAGTGCTCGAAGATGTGGTGCATGATCCCGGTGCCGCGGGTCTCGGTCAGGAACTCCGTCCGGAAGCCGATCAGCCCGCGGGCCGGGACCAGCCACTCCATCCGCAGCCAGCCGGTGCCGTGGTTGATCAGTTCTTCCAACCGGGCCTTGCGGGTGGACAGCAGGGTGGTGATGGCGCCCATGAATTCGTCGGGCGAGTCGATGGTGAGGCGCTCGACCGGCTCGTGGATCTTGCCGTCGATCACCTTGGTGACCACCTGCGGCTTGCCGACGGTGAGCTCGAAGGACTCGCGGCGCATCTGCTCGACCAGGATGGCCAGCGCCAGCTCGCCGCGGCCCTGCACCTCCCAGGCGTCCGGCCGCTCGGTCGGGAGCACCCGCAGTGAGACGTTACCGACCATCTCCCGGTCGAGCCGGTCCTTGACCATCCGGGCGGTGACCTTGCCGCCTTTGACCCGGCCGACCATCGGCGAGGTGTTGGTGCCCAGGACCATGGAGATGGCCGGCTCGTCCACGCTGATCAGCGGGAGCGGGATCGGATTCTCCGCGTCGGCCAGGGTTTCGCCGATCATGATCTCCGCGATACCGGCGACGGCCATGATGTCGCCCGGGCCGGCGCTCTCGGCGGGCTTGCGCTCCAGTCCCTCGGTGATCAGCAGCTCGGAGATGCGCACGTTGCTGATCGTGCCGTCGGTCCGACACCAGGCCACGGTCTGGCCCTTGCGGATGGTGCCCTCGTGTACGCGGCACAGCGCGAGGCGGCCGAGGAAGTTCGACGCGTCGAGGTTGACGACGTGCGCCTGCAGCGGGGCGCCCTCGGTGTACGTCGGGGCCGGGATGGTCTTGAGGATCGTGCTGAACAGCACCTCGAGGTCGGTGGCGTCCGCCGGGACGGTGCCGTCCTTGGGCATGGTCAGCGAGGCGACGCCGTCGCGGGCACAGGCGTAGACGATCGGGAACTCGATCTGGTGCTCGTCGGCGTCGAGGTCGAGGAAGAGCTCGTACGTCTCGTCGACGACCTCTTTGATCCGCGCGTCCGGCCGGTCCACCTTGTTGATGATCAGGATGATCGGCAGCTTGGCTTGCAGCGCCTTGCGGAGCACGAACCGGGTCTGTGGCAGCGGGCCCTCGCTGGCGTCGACCAGCAGGGCGACGCCGTCGACCATGGTCAGGCCGCGCTCGACCTCACCGCCGAAGTCGGCGTGGCCGGGAGTGTCGATGATGTTGATGGTGACGGGCTTCTCGTCGCCGGCGGGCTGGTAGCTGATCGCCGTGTTCTTGGCGAGAATGGTGATGCCCTTTTCCCGCTCCAGGTCCATGGAGTCCATGGCTCGGTCGGCCATCTCGCCGCGCGCGTGGGACTGGCTGCCCTGGCGCAGCATGGCGTCGACCAAGGTTGTCTTGCCATGGTCCACGTGGGCGATGATGGCGACGTTGCGTAGGTCGGTGCGGGTCTGCATACACCCATTGTCCCCGGTCTTCGTCACTGCGCCGGCCCGGGGGTCACCCGCCGGAACCGGTTGCGGATCTCTTCGCCGCATAGCGACGTTTGTCCTTTTTACGGGGCAGCGCGGGCCGGTGTCCCGCTGCTGGCGTCCGGCTGGTCCGGCGGGCAACGGGGAAGGATCTTCGTCTCTGGCCCGCTCACGGTGTGCGAGGGGGTCGCCGGCCGCCCCAGCGACTGAGGTCGGTGCGGGCTGATCCGGGCCGGGTGTGGGCCGGTCCGCGACGGCCGCGGCCGCGGGCTACACTGGGTGCCGGAACCGGGACCGGAGCGCCGTTTGACCCTGACTGTTTTGACCCCGTCAGGAGCTCGGTTGTAAGGTCTCGGGGTTGTTGTGCGTTCAGATGCTCGCGAGGCTCCGGTTGTCGGCCCGTGCAGCACACACGAAGGAGCCTTGACGTCATGCCGCCCAAGAAGAAGACCCATGAGGTAACCCTCGCGCTTGAGGCGGGTAACGCCGCGATGGTCGATCTCGGCAAGATGCTCGGCCCGACCGGCGCCAACATGCGCGCCGTGAAGCTCGAGTACGACGAGGCCACCTCGAAGTCGCGCGGCGAGATCATCCCGGTCGTCGTCTCCGTCTACGAGGACCGCAGTCACTCGCTGGTCTACAAGACGCCGCCGACGAGCTTCCTGATCCGCAAGGCTCTGGGCATCCAGTCGGGCGCGGCCAACCCGCTGACCCAGACCGTCGGCACGCTGAGCGCCGAGCAGATCAAGGGCATCGCCGAGCGCAAGCTCCCCGACCTCAACGCGAACGACATGGCGTCCGCGGTCAGGGTCGTGGCCGGCACGGCCCGTTCGATGGGTGTGAAGGTCGCGGACAAGTAAGTCTCCAGCGTCAGATGCGGGCCCCGGATTTCACCCGGGGCCCGCATTCTTGTCCTCAGATCTCGGGTTCCCGCCGACTTCCTCAGATCTCGGGTTCTCGCCGACTTTCCTCAGGTCTCGGGTTTCTCGCCGACGACCGTGTCGATCAGACCGTAGTCGCGGGCCTCGGCGGCGGTGAGGACGCGGCCGCCGGCCAAGTCGTCCTCGATCCGGCTGCGGGTCTGACCGGTCACCTCGACGAGCCGGAGCACGACCTCCTCCAGTTCGCGCAGGTGCTGCCCCGCCGCGCGGGCCACCTCGTCGGCCGTGCCGGTCAGCCCGGCGGAGCGCGGCTCGGCGAGCTTGAACCGGGCGTGCTTGTACGCCGACCGTTGCCGCGCTGCCGCCAGCACGGCCAGCACCGCCCCGCCGGCCTCCGAGGTGACGACCGCGTGCACGGGCGCGGTCATCGCGTCGATCACGTCGATGATCGCGTGGGCCGCGGCCAGCTCCCCGCCGGAACTGGCGACGTGCAGCTGCACCGGGGCCGGGCCAGCCGCATCGAGGGTGAGCAGGGCCGCCGCGACTCCGGTGGCGGTCTCGGCGCCGATCGGGCCGCGCAGCATCACGATGCGCTGGTCGAAGAGCCGTTCCTCGAGCCAGCCGGGCAGGCCGGGGCCGCCGGACGGGCCCGGCACGCCGGGCGGCCACTCGGGGGAGCGTTCCGGGCCGGGCTGCCAGCGCAGCGGGTCGTGACGCAGATGCACCGTTGCCTCCGAACGCTCAAGGGGTGCTGGCAAGTCTAGTTTCGGCGGTCGCGGGTGGCGGATCCCTTCAGCTGAGGGCAGAGCGTCGCCAGGGGTGATGGACAAGACCGGCATGCTGCCGAAGACGGTCGCCCTGGTCGACGCGCCCCCGCGCCGCAGGCGTGACGATCATGCACGCGCCGATCATGGGTCTGTAGATACCAGCCGAGGCCGGCCTCGGACGAGGCCGGCCTCTTTCGTGGAGCCGTCTAGTGGTGTCCGTCGCGGCAGTCGCCACTCATCGAGGACGACTGAAGCCACGGCTGATACGTGACGCCGGTGCTGACCTTGTCACCGCTGCCATGGCCGACCGTGCCGGGGCCGCTTCGGGAACCCCACCAGTTGCAGGTCGCATTGGTGGCGGCGCCCGACGCGGGGTCGTTGAAGACCCCGAACGCCGAGTTGCCGGTGATGGCGTTCCGGGACACCTGAACGACATTGGAGGTTGAACCGAGCGCGACGTTTACCCCGTATTGGTTGTTTCGCAGGGTGTTTCTGGAGATGTTCACGCCCGAGTTCGTTCCGTCGGCAAAGGCGTTGGCCACTTTCACGGCTGAACCGGCCCCGCTGATGGTGTTTCCGCTGACGGAGACGTTGCTGTTGGCACCGCCGACGTACACCGCCGACGAGCCGCCGCCACCGATGACGGAGTTGTCGGTGATGTGCGCACCGGCGGTCTTGAACAGAGCCACCAAGGTGCCGTCACCGGTGCTTGCGTTGTCGGTGACCGTCGCGTTCGCATTGCCTTCGATAAAGGTCACGTCAGCGTTGTAGATCGCCGGATTCGCTCCACTGAAGCTATTGCTCACGAAAGCGAGATCGCGGACCGGGGTGCTGTTCGCCTGGAAGCCGTCGGTTGCGGTCAAAGTATTCTTGACCACATTCCGGCGGAAGGTCGTCCGGCTGGTCGTGATCGATGCGGCCCGCCCGGGGTTGTTGACGATGTTGTTCTGGATTGTCTCCCCGGTATTGCCGGTCTGCATCACGAGTGCTGCGGTTCCCGGATTCAGCGGGCCGTTCAGCGTGAACCCGTCGATGGTGACATTGTTGGCGGTGATGGTGACGTTCGCCAGCAGGCCACCGTTGATGATCGATTCACCACCACCCCGGCGGTTGCGGGCGTCCTGCCCGGCCTTGGCGCCGTCCAGAGTCAGACTGCGGGTGATCGAGACGTTCTCGGTGTAGGCCCCCGGAGCCACCTTGATGGTCCTGCAGGTCGTTGCGTCGACGGCGGCCTGAATTGTCGGGTACCGCGACGGGACGCTGCATGCTGAGCCACCACCGCCGTCGTGGCGGCTGTTATCCGATGCGAAGCCCACTCCGCTCCCGACGGCCGCGGCCCCGACAATCACCGCTGCCATCCCGCCGAAGACGAGTGCGAATCTTGTTTTCGGCGAGGTGGTCAGCGCACTATTCTGCGGACGATTTACCCTCATGAACCCTCCAGAATTATTCGGACAATTGCGACACGCGACTCGAATCTTGCTCGCGTGTCAGCCACGACAGATTTTCTTTGGAGATTGCGCTCCGTGTAGCAGTTGCCGGCTACACCGGCGCCTTTTTATTCGGGGCCACCTTAGCGTCGTGGCGGTTCCGGGGTTGTTCCCGCGCCGGGTTTTGGCGTCGTTTCTCGCCAGGTCGCCCGTTCGGGGTAATCGATGATGTGTCACCCGGCCGGGGTAATACCGCCACGGCTTATTCGATCTTGTCGGTGAGCTGCGCAGGTGCGGAGGCTCGGCCGGATGGTGCTGGCCCGCGGGTACTCACCAATCTGATATGCAATGCGATAACGAAATTCAATCAACAATCGCGGACGTGTTTGATCACGATTTCGACCTGGCCGGGCGCCACCGTCCCCTGATCGGCACCGCGCAGCAGCGGCAGGTCGGTGGCGGTGTGGCACCCAGCAATGACCTCGCAAGATGGCCTGAGTCGGAGTTCACGTTCTGACTTGGCGATGGGATCTGATAATCTGATTCCATGAAGACCATGACGGCGACCGAGGCGTCCCGGAACTTCTCCGACCTCCTCGATCTCGTCGAGAGAGGCGAGACCGTGCGAATTACCCGCGGAAACGATCTCATCGCCGAGGTAGGGCCGGTGCGCCGGCGCACCGGCGCTGACCTGGAGGCTGCGTTGATCGACGCCGATCTGCCCCCACTCGATGGCGACTTCGAACGCGACATCGCGGACGTCCTCGCGCTTGTCACGGACAAGGGAAGCGATCCGTGGGCCGCAGCCTGATTCTCGACACGAACGTCCTTATTGCCTACGAACGTGGCAGCATCGATCGCACGGTGTTCCGCAACGACGAGCTATCGATCGCCGCCGTGACTCTGGCCGAGTACCGCGTCGGCATCGAGATGGCCGACACCGTCGAGCGCGCCGCGGCCCGAGCCCGGTGGCTGGACGTGGTCCTCTCCGAAGTCGATGTGCTGGAGTACACGCACCGAACCGCCGATCATCACGCACGATTGCTCGCACATGTGCGCCGGACCGGGCGACCCCGTGGCGCTCACGATCTGATCATCGCGGCGCACGCATTGGAGACCGCTCGGATCGTGGTGTCGCGGGACGCGAAAGCCCGCTTCGACGATCTGCCTGGAGTCTCCAGCGTGACCGCTGTCTGATTTGCGGTGCACCGATTCGATACTCACCAGCCGCGCTCCGGACCGGTACCGCAGTCACATGACGGTGGCCAGGCTCAGGGGACGGGGCCGGTCCGTCTGGCGCCTTGGCGTCACCAGCCGCGTGCGCGCCATTCCGGGATGGCCGGCCGCTCGGCACCGAGCGTCGAGTCCTTGCCGTGGCCGGGGTAGAACCAGGTGTCGTCCGGCAGCCGGTCGAAGAGCTTGTGCTCCACGTCGTCGATCAGCGACGCGAAGTCCTTCTTGTTCTTGTTGGTGTTGCCCACGCCGCCGGGGAAAAGGCTGTCGCCGGTCCACAGGTGGGCGGTGCCGGCCGGGTCCCGGTAGAGCAGGGCGATCGAGCCCGGCGTGTGGCCGACCAGGTGGATCACCTCGAGGCCGCAGTCACCGACGGCGACGGTCTCGCCCTCGGTGACTGTCGCGGTGACCACCGGGATCTCGGCGTCGTCGTCCGGGTGGGCCGCCGACGCCGCGCCGGTCGCCGTCACCACCTCGGCCAGGCCCTGCCAGTGGTCGGGGTGCTGGTGGGTGGTCACCACCGTGCGCAGCCCGGCCGGACCGGCCAGGTCGATCAGCGTCGCCGCGTCGTTGGCCGCGTCGATCAGCACCTGGGTGCCGTCGGCGTGGCAGCGCAGCAGGTAGGCGTTGTTGTCGAACGGGCCGACCGCGACCTTGGTCACGGTGAGGCCGCCGAGCTCGCGGACGGCGGGAGCGCCGCCCCGGGTCACATCTCCGGTATAGGGCACTGCGGTCACATCCAGACGGGTGGGGTGGGGTCCACGCTCATGGGACGACCCTAGTCGGCCGGGCGGCGGAATTCGCTTTCGCCCGGGGTGGCGGCGACCGTACCGTCGGTGCAGACGCGATCGAAGTGACCCGCGGAGGAGGTGGGAAGCCGTGCTGTTCGTCGTTGCTGCGTCCCGTCGCACGGAGGCGTTCGCCTGACACCGTCAGGTATGCCTCCCTTCAGACAAGGGTTCTTCATGTCGTATGACCTGTCCCAGCTCGGCTGGGACGACTCCCGCACAGCCGAATTCGCCCCGCTGGACCGGTCCGATTCGACCGCCGGCCGGGTGCTGCGGGCCGACCGGGGCGTCTGCACCGTCCTCGACGCGAGCGGGCTGAGCCGGGCGAGCGTCGGCGCGGCGGTGCTGATCGGCGCGGCCGGCGACCCGGCCCGGCTGCCCTGCGCGGGTGACTGGGTGGTGCTGCGCCGCTGGCCGGACCGGCGCACCACGATCGAATGCCTGCTGCCGCGCCGCACCGCGCTGATCCGGCGCACGTCGGACAAGGACGCCTCCGGACAGGTCCTCGCCGCGAACATGGACATGGTCGCGGTGCTCGAACCGATCCATCCGCAGCCCGACGACGCCCGCATCGAGCGGCTGCTGGCGCTGGCCTGGGAGTCGGGCGCGCAGCCCGTGCTGGTGCTGTCGAAGGCCGACACCGCGGCGCGGCCCGAGGCGATCACCCGCCAGCTTCACGAGCTAGCCCCCGGCGTACGGGTGATAGCGCTCAGTGTGCAGCGCGGTGACGGCCTGGCCGAGCTGCGGGAGCTCGCCGGTCCAGGGCGCACGCTGGCGCTGCTGGGCAGGTCCGGCGCGGGCAAGTCGTCCCTGGTCAACGCCCTGGCCGGGACGACGGTGATGCCGGTGCAGGAGATCCGCCGGGCGGACGGCAAGGGACGGCACACCACCGCGTACCGGAACATGGTTCTGATTCCCTGCGGCGGTGCGGTCATCGATACGCCCGGGATCCGCGGGGTTGGCCTGCTCGACACGGCGAAAGGGCTTGCGAAGGCGTTCGCGGAGGTGACCGGGCTGGCCGCCGAGTGCCGATTCCGGGACTGCCGGCACGAGTCCGAGCCGGGCTGCGCGGTCGTCGCCGCGCTGGCCGGCGGGGCCCTGGCGCCGCGCCGCCTGGAGAGTTTCCGCAAGCTGCGGCGCGAGGTCGAGGTCGAGTCGGCCCGGCGGGCGGCGCGGCTGGCCGAGCTGGGCGCACGCCACAAAGCCAGGCACTGACCAGCGGTGGTGTAGCGGCGCTCTGGCAGACTGCGGCGGTGCGCGCGGTCGACGAGATAGTGATGGAACAGGCGGAGCCTGCCGGTCCGGTCGTGGCTGTGCCCGGCCGCCGCTGGGCGGACCCGCTGGCGCTGCTCAGCTACCTGGCCCTGGCGCTGTTGGTGCTGGTGCAGCTGTGGCGCGACCCGAACGGGCGGGTCCTGGCCAGCAACGACGACGACCACGGCATCTTCATGTTCATGCTCACGCACGGCGAGCGGGTGCTCTTCGACGGCGCGGCGCCGTTCTTCAGCGACCGGCTCAACGCCCCGGTCGGGGTTAACATGATGGCGAACGCGGCGGTGCTGGCCCTGAGCCTGCCGGTGGCGCCGGTCACGCACTTCCTCGGCGTCGGCGTCTCCGTTGCGCTGCTGCTGACCCTCGGGCTTTTCGGCACCGCGGCCGCCTGGTACTGGCTGTTCTCCCGGCACCTGGTGAGCAGCCGGGTGGCGGCCTGGATCGGCGGGCTGTGGTGCGGGTTCGCGCCGTCGATGGTGTCGCACGCCAACGGGCACATCAACTGGGTCTGTCAGTTCGTCGTGCCGTTCATCGTCTGGCAGGTGCTGCGACTGCGCGAGCCTGGCCGGGTGGTCCGCGGCGGGGTCACCCTGGCACTGCTGGTGGTGCTGCAGACTTTCATCAACGAGGAGGCGCTGCTGTTCACCGCGCTCACTCTGGGCGTCTTCGTGCTCAGCTGGGCGGCGCTGGACCGCACGCAGGCCCGGGTGGTGGCCGGCCGTTTCCTGGCCGGGATCGCCGTCGCCGTCGCGGTCGCCGGGGTGCTGCTGGCGTACCCGTTGTGGTACCAGTTTTTCGCGCCGGGCAGCTACCACGGGCAGCCGTTCCCACCGGAGCAGTATGTGACCGACCTGCTGTCGGTCGCGGCGTATCCGCGGCAGGCGCTGGCCGGCAACGGCGCCGTCGCCCGCGTGTTGAGCGTGAGCGCGACGGAGGACGACACCTTCTTCGGCGTGCCCGCGCTGGTCATGCTCGTGGTGGCGATGATCCTGCTGTGGCGTTCGGCGGCGGCCCGGGCGACCGCGTTGGCCGCGCTGGTGCTGCTGATCATGTCGATGGGGCCGCGGCTGCGGGTGGCCGGACACGACACGGCGATCCCGCTGCCGTTCGGCCTGATCAGCCACGTGCCGATCATCGACTTGGTCAGTGTGACCCGATTCGCGATGGTGCCGGCGACCGTGGTCGGGATCCTGCTGGCGCTGGCCGCCGACCGGGCCGGGGCGCTGCCGCACCGGCGCCGGGTCGCCTTCTGGGCCGGCATCGCGGTGACCCTGGTGCCGCTGGCTCCGAAACCGCTGCCGATCGTCGGCGGTGAGCCGCTACCGCCGTTCATCGCCGCCGGGTTGTGGCGCTCGTACGTGCCGGCCGGCCGCAGCCTGGTGCCGGTGCCCCTGCCGGACGTGACCACCGGGCGTACCGCGATGCGCTGGGTGACCCTCTCGCACCTCGACTTCCGGGTGCCACGCGGCTATTTCATGGGCCCGGCGGACCCGCCCGGGGACGACACCGGGGCGTGGAGCGCGCCGCCGCGTTACACCTCCGAGCTGTTGGGGCGGGTCCGCGAGAACGGCCGGGTTCCGTACCTCAGCGAAGCCGACCGGGCCCAGGTGCTCGCCGACCTGGTCTACTGGCGGGCCGCGGTGGTGGTGTTGGTGCCGGACAGCCGTAACGGCACCGCCCTGCAGGCCGTCCTGACCGACGCGCTGGGCCGGTCGCCGCAGCTCATCGGCGGCGCCCAGGTCTGGGACGAGCGGTCACTTCCGGTTCCCCCGCGGGAGTGAGTCACGGCGGCCTGATCTGCGGGAATGTGCACGGGGCGCGAAGCGCTGCACCTAGGTCGGGTCCCGGGCCGGCCGGTGGCGCCGAAACTTGTCATACCTGGTGGCTAGAGTTGCGCCGATTCTGCTTGGAGCCCGATCCTCACTAACGGAGTGCCTGGCTGTGGCCGACCGATTGATCATCCGCGGCGCGCGGGAGCACAATCTGCGCGACGTCAACCTCGACCTTCCCCGCGACGCGATGATCGTGTTCACCGGGCTGTCCGGGTCGGGCAAGTCCAGCCTCGCCTTCGACACGATCTTCGCCGAGGGCCAGCGGCGCTACGTGGAGTCCCTGTCGTCGTATGCGCGTCAGTTCCTCGGCCAGATGGACAAACCGGACGTCGACTTCATCGAGGGGCTGTCGCCGGCCGTCTCGATCGACCAGAAATCGACCTCGCGCAACCCACGCTCGACGGTCGGCACGATCACCGAGGTGTACGACTACCTGCGGCTGCTCTACGCCCGGACGGGCATCCCGCACTGCCCGGTCTGCGGCGAGCGGATCAGCAAGCAGAGCCCCCAGCAGATCGTCGACCGGGTGCTGGCGATGAAGGACGGCACCCGGTTCATGGTCCTCGCCCCGGTCGTGCGCGGCCGCAAGGGCGAATATGTCGACCTCTTCGCCGAACTGCAGTCCAAGGGGTATGCCCGGGCCCGCGTCGACGGCGTCGTGCACCCGCTCACCGAGCCGCCGCCGCTGAAGAAGCAGGAGAAACACACCATCGAGGTGGTGGTCGACCGGCTCAGCGTCAAGGCGGCCAGCAAGCAACGGCTGACCGACTCGGTCGAGTCGGCGTTGGGCCTGTCCGGCGGCATGGTCCTGCTGGACTTCGTCGACCTGAGCGAGGACGACCCGGAGCGCGAGCGTCGCTTCTCCGAGCACCTGGCCTGCCCGAACGAGCACCCCCTGGCGATCGAGGATCTCGAGCCCCGGGTCTTCTCCTTCAACGCCCCGTACGGCGCCTGCCCGGAGTGCACCGGCCTGGGCACCAAGAAGGAGGTCGACCCGGAGCTGCTCGTCCCCGACGACGAGCGCACCCTGCGCCAGGGCGCGATCCAGCCGTGGTCCGGCGGCACCACCCTCGAATACTTCACCCGCCTGCTCGAAGCGCTGGCCACGGCCGAGAAGTTCAGCATCGACACCCCCTGGCGCCAACTGCCCAGCCGCGCGCAGAAGACGATCCTCTACGGCTCCGAGGATCAGGTCCACGTCCGGTATCGCAACAAGTACGGCCGGGAACGCTCGTACTACACCGGCTTCGAGGGCGTGGTGCAGTGGATCGCGCGCAGGCACTCCGACACGGAGAGCGACTGGTCCCGCGACAAGTACGAGGGCTACATGCGCGACGTCCCGTGCCCGACCTGCGGCGGAGCCCGGCTCAAGCCCGAGGTGCTGGCGGTGACCATCGCCGGGCGCAGCATCGCCGAGGTGTGCAACCTGTCGGTGGGTGAGTGTGCGGAGCTGCTCGCCACGGTCGAGCTGGACGACCGGCAGACGATGATCGCCGAGCGGGTCCTCAAGGAGATCAACGCCCGGCTGCGCTTCCTGATCGACGTCGGGCTGGACTATTTGTCGCTCGACCGTGGCGCCGGCACCCTGTCCGGCGGCGAGGCGCAGCGCATCCGGCTCGCCACCCAGATCGGCTCCGGCCTGGTCGGCGTGTTGTACGTGCTCGACGAGCCGTCCATCGGGCTGCACCAGCGCGACAACCACCGGCTGATCGAGACCCTGGTGCGGCTGAAGAATCTGGGCAACACCCTGATCGTCGTCGAGCACGACGAGGACACGATCCGCACGGCCGACTGGATCGTCGACATCGGTCCGGGCGCCGGCGAGCACGGCGGGCACATCGTGCACAGCGGCTCGGTGCAGGGCCTGCTGGCCAATAAGCAGTCCCCGACGGGGGCGTATCTGTCGGGACGCAAGTCGATCCCCGTTCCGGCGACCCGCCGCCCGCGCGACGAGCGGGAGCTGATCGTGCAGGGCGCCCGCGAGCACAACCTGCGCGACCTGACCGTCGGCTTCCCGCTCGGGCAGTTCATCGCCGTCACCGGGGTCAGCGGATCGGGCAAGTCCACCCTGGTCAACGACATCCTCTACACGGTGCTGGCGAATCAGATCAACGGCGCTCGGATGGTTCCCGGCCGGCACACCCGGATCACCGGCCTGGAGTACGTCGACAAGGTCGTCGGAGTCGACCAGTCGCCGATCGGGCGCACCCCGCGGTCCAACCCTGCGACGTATACCGGGGTTTTCGACAACATCCGCAAACTGTTCGCGGAGACGACCGAGGCGAAGGTGCGCGGCTACGGCCCGGGCCGGTTCTCGTTCAACGTCAAGGGCGGCCGGTGTGAGAACTGCGCCGGCGACGGCACGATCAAGATCGAGATGAACTTCCTGCCCGACGTCTACGTCCCGTGCGAGGTGTGCAAGGGCGCCCGGTACAACCGGGAGACCCTGGAGGTGCACTACAAGGGCAAGACCATCTCGGAGATCCTGGAGATGCCGATTGAGGAGGCCGCCGGGTTCTTCGAGGCGATCCCGGCGATCCACCGGCACCTCAAGACCCTCAACGAGGTCGGGCTCGGCTACGTCCGGCTCGGGCAGAGCGCGCCGACGCTGTCCGGCGGGGAGGCGCAGCGCGTCAAGCTCGCCTCGGAGCTGCAGAAGAGGTCGACCGGCCGGACGGTCTACGTGCTCGACGAGCCGACCACCGGCCTGCACTTCGAGGACATCCGCAAACTGTTGATGGTGCTCAACGGTCTGGTCGACAAGGGCAACACGGTGATCACGATCGAGCACAACCTCGACGTGATCAAGAACGCCGACTGGCTGATCGACATGGGCCCGCAAGGCGGTCACAAGGGCGGCCTGGTGCTGGCCACCGGCACGCCGGAGGAGATCGCGGAGGTGCCGGGCAGTGCGACCGGAGAGTATCTGCGGCGCATGCTCGGCCTGACCGGCGCCGCGGCCGGGGCGGCCGCGGCCGTGGCCCGCGCCGCCACGGCCAACGGGGTGAAACCGGTCGCGAAGCCGCGGGCGACCCGCTCCCGGGCTAAGGCGGTCGCCAGTTGAGTCGGGAGATTCAGCACAGTCACAGGTGACGCACAGCTACCGGGCCGACCGGCATGGCAGGCTCAGGCCATCAGCGCGCAATGCCACGTGGCCTCGCCGAACGGGCCCGAAACAGGCGGGCAAAGGCGGCTAAGCGGGTGAGGATCACGCGTTGCATAGGCGATACTTCCCGCAGCACACATGAACCACTTCGGTGGTGTGCGCGTATGAATGGGCGACGCCGCGTGACGTTAGCGGGAGGCGAGAGTGACAGTGGAGGGGTCCCGACAGATGACTGACGTGCAGACGGGCACTGAGCCCGATACCGAACAGCAGCCCGGCGCGTCGGACTGCGCCGCGGCGTCGCGGCTGGGCCTGGCCGGCAGCCGCCGCGCGGTCCTGGCCGGCGCCGGAGCACTCGGCGCCACCTGTCTGCTGGCCGCCTGCGGCCCGGACGCGAGCACCAGCAGCACCAACTCCACCGGCAGCGACTACACCAACAGTCCCGCCCCGGCCGGCAGCTCCGCCGGCACGGGCGGCAAGAGCGACTCCGGCGCCATCGGCACCGGGACCGTGCTCGCCGCGGTGGCCGACGTGCCCAGCGGCGGCGGCATCATCACCGGCGACCTGGTGATCACCCAGCCGCAGGCGGGCACGTTCAAGGCCTTCAGCAAGGTCTGCACGCACCGGAACTGCGCCGTCAACAAGGTCGGCGGCGGCGAGATCAGCTGCCCCTGCCACGGCAGCACCTACTCCATCGAAGACGGCTCACCGACCGGCGGACCAGCGCAGAAGCCGCTGCCCGAGACCAAGGTCAAGGTGGACGGCACGAACATCGTCAAGGCCTGAGGCATCGATCGACTTCCGGCCGGAGGCCCGACGCCGTGGCGGCGGCAACGGACCTCCGGTCGGACAATCATGTCAGGGGTGCGCACTAATGTTGAGACGTGCCTGACCCGTCCTCGTACCGGCCCGCTCCCGGGACCATTCCCGACGCCCCCGGCGTCTACCGGTTCCGCGATCCCAGCGGCCGGGTCATCTACGTCGGCAAGGCGAAAAGCCTCCGCAGCCGGCTGAATTCGTACTTCGCCGACGCCTGGACCCTGCACGCGCGTACCCAGCAGATGGTCACCACCGCCACCGCGGTCGACTGGGTCACCGTCGCCAGCGAGGTCGAGGCGCTGCAACTGGAGTTCTCCTGGATCAAGGAGTTCGACCCCCGGTTCAACGTCAAATACCGCGACGACAAGTCGTACCCGTTCCTCGCCGTGACCCTGAACGAGGATTATCCGCGGCTGCAGGTCATGCGCGGCGCCAAGCGCAAAGGCGTGCGCTACTTCGGACCGTATTCGCACGCCTGGGCCATTCGCGAGACCCTCGACCTGCTGCTGCGCGTCTTCCCGGCCCGGACCTGCTCGGCCGGGGTGTTCAAACGCGCCGGCCAGATCGGGCGCCCCTGCCTGCTCGGATACATCGGCAAATGCTCCGCGCCCTGCGTCGGGACGGTCAGCGCCGAGCAGCACCGGGCGATCGTCGACGACTTCTGCGACTTCATGGCCGGGCGCACCGACGCCTTCGTCCGCCGGCTCGAACGCGACATGATGCAGGCCTCCGACGAGCTGGAATTCGAGAAGGCGGCCCGGCTGCGCGACGACATCGCCGCCCTGCGCAAGGCGATGGAGAAGCAGACCGTCGTGCTCGGCGACGGCACCGACGCCGACGTCGTCGCCTTCGCCGAGGACCCGCTCGAGGCCGCGGTGCAGGTCTTCCACGTCCGCGACGGCCGCGTCCGCGGCCAGCGCGGCTGGGTGGTGGAGAAGGTGGAGGATCTGACCACCGGCGACCTGGTCCACCACTTCTGCACCCAGGTGTACGGGGACCAGATCGGCGAGGGCGACGTGCCCCGCGAGCTGCTGGTCCCGGCGCTCCCACCGGACGCGGAGGCGCTGGAGGCGTGGCTGTCGCAGCACCGCGGCAGCCGGGTGCATCTGCGGGTGCCGCAGCGCGGCGACAAACGGTCCCTGCTGGAGACGGTCGCCCGCAACGCGGGGGAGTCGCTGACCCGGCACAAGCTGCGCCGCGCCGGGGACCTGACGACCCGCAGCAAAGCGCTCGACGAGATCAGCGACGCGTTGGGGATGGGCACGGCGCCGCTGCGCATCGAGTGCTTCGACGTGTCGCACATCCAGGGCACCGACGTCGTCGCCAGCATGGTCGTGTTCGAGGACGGCCTGCCCCGCAAGAGCGAGTATCGGCGCTTCGCGGTGCGGGGCAATCCCGACGGCAGCGGCGTCGACGACCTGGCGGCGATGAGCGAGGTGATGCGGCGTCGCTTCGCCCGCTACCGCGCCGAGCCGGGCGCGAGCGCCCCGCGCGACACTCCCGCCGCCGAGGCGGACTCGCCGTTCGAGACGATCGGCTCGTCCGAGCAGGATCCCGCGGCGAACGAGCTGCCCGGCGTCGATCCGCTCACCGGCCGTCCGCGCCGCTTCGCCTACCCGCCGCAGCTGGTCGTGGTCGACGGCGGTCAGCCGCAGGTCAACGCGGTCGCCGCGGTGCTGTCCGACCTCGGTATCACCGACGTGGCGCTGTGCGGCCTGGCGAAGAGACTGGAGGAGGTGTGGTTGCCCGGCGACGACTTCCCGGTCATCCTGCCGCGTACCTCCGAGGCCCTCTACCTGCTGCAACGGGTCCGCGACGAGGCCCACCGGTTCGCGATCACGTTCCACCGGGAGCGGCGGTCCAAGCGGATGACCGCCTCGGCGCTGGACAACATCGCCGGTCTGGGTGAGACCCGCCGCGCAGCGTTGCTCAAACACTTCGGCTCGCTGAAAAGGCTGGGCCAGGCGACGCCGGAGGAGATCATCGAGGTGCCGGGCATCGGCCGGCGTACGGCCGAGGCGGTGCTGGCCGCCCTGGCGCCGGAGGCGGAGGGTGATCCCGCGCCGCCGGTGCTTCAGCCCGGCGCGGTGCCGGCCGGGGGAGCGGGCCGGAGCAGGTCGCGATCCAGCCAGACCCGGCCAGGCCTGCCGGCACCGGCCCAGGTCAAGACCTCGTCGGTTCGAGCAGCCCGGGCCGACGAACAGGACCCGGGCCCACCGGCGCTCGGGTAGACAGCGGGCTCGGTGGCGGCAGGGGCATGACCCCGGGTCCGCCGCGCTCGGGTCGGTACCCGGATGAGGCGGCGGAGTGAGGTCCGGGCGTAGGTCGGTAGGGCGTCGGCCTAGGATGCAGTGTCCGCGCCCGACGAGGTGCCAGGGCAGTGCGGTGCAGGAGGAAGTACGTGAGCGAGTCCATACCGGAGGTCGGTCCGGACGATGCGTCCCCCGACGAGGCAGGCACCGATCTGGTGGTCGTGACCGGCCTGTCCGGCGGCGGCCGCAGCACGGTGGCCCGGGCGTTGGAGAACGTCGGCTTCTACGTCGTCGACAACCTGCCGCAGGCGCTGATGCTCGACATGGCCCAGCTGGCCTTCCAGGCGGGCGGCGCGGCCCGGCGTACGGCCATGGTGCTCGACGTGCGCAGCCGGGCTTTCTCCACGGACCTGGCCGGCGCGGTGCGGGCCCTGCGCGAACGGGGCTTCTCGCCGCGCGTGGTCTTCGTGGACGCCGACGACGAGGTGCTGATCCGGCGGTTCGAGTCGGTGCGGCGCTCCCATCCGCTGCAGGGCGACGGGCGACTCGCGGACGGGATCGCCGCCGAGCGCAAACTGCTCGCGGAAGCCCGCGAACAGGCCGATGTGATCATCGACACCAGCCACCTGAACGTCAACCAGCTGCGGCGCCGCGTCGAGGAGCTGTTCAGCGGCGAGGACGCCCGCCGACTGCGGATCACCGTGCTGTCGTTCGGCTTCAAGTACGGTCTCCCGCCGGACGCCGACTACGTGCTCGACGCGCGCTTCCTGCCCAACCCGTTCTGGGTGCCCGAGTTGCGCGAACACACCGGCCTCGACGAGGCGGTCCGCGATTACGTCCTCGGCCAGGAAGGCGCGAGCGACTTCGTCGGCACGTACGCCGGGCTGATCGCCGCGACCGCCCCGGGCTTCGAACGCGAAGGCAAGCGTTACCTGACCGTCGCCGTCGGCTGCACCGGCGGCAAACACCGCAGCGTGGCCATCGCGGAGGAGCTGTCCGCCCGGCTGCGTGACGTGCGGCTGTCCGCCCACTCCTCACACCGCGACCTGGGGCGCGAATGACGTCCACAGACGCGGCAGGATCGCGTGCCGCGACCGGCTCGACGCTGACCGGCTCGGCGTCGCCCGTTTCGACGCTGACCGGCTCGGCGTCGGCCGGTTCGGGGGGTGCTGGCTCCGATGGCTGCGGTTCCGGGGTGATCAAGGTGGTGGCGTTCGGGGGTGGGCACGGGCTGGCCGGGTCGCTGCGGGCGTTGCTGACGTCGTCGCTCGACCTGGACATCACCGCCGTCGTCACGGTCGGCGACAACGGCGGGTCCAGCGGGCGGCTGCGGGTGGAACGCGACGCCCAGCTTCCCCCGGGCGACCTGCGGATGGCTCTCGCCGCTCTCGCTGACGACGACCCCACCCACCAGCGCACGGTGGCTCTGATGCAGCACCGTTTCGAGCTGGTCGGCAAGCTGGGCGACGCGCAGCCCGGCAGCCTGCGCCGCCGGTCGGCGGACGTGCCCACCGTCGGGCTCAAGCCGGCACGGGTGCTGGCGGCGACCGGCGGTGGCCTGGCCGACCCGCTGGCCGGGCACGCGGTCGGCAATCTGCTGCTGCTCGGGCTGATGGAACTGCTCGGCGATCCGGTCGCCGCGCTCGAGCACGCCGGGCGGATGGTCGGCGCCCGCGGCCGGGTGCTGCCGATGGCCGGCCATGCCGTCGGTATCGAGGCCGACGTGCTCGGCGGCGACCCGGACCGGCCCGGCGAGATCGTCACGGTGGTCGGGCAGCACGCCGTCGCTGTCACGACCGGGCACGTCGAAGCGGTGCGGATCACCCCGGCGTCGCCGCCCGCCTCGCCGCCCGCGCTGACCGCCATCGCCGACGCCGACTGGCTGATCTTCGGGCCGGGCAGCTGGTACACGAGTGTCCTGCCGCACCTGCTCGTGCCGGACCTGGCCGCCGCGATCGTGGCCAGCCCGGCCCGCCGGCTCGTCACTCTGAACCTCGCGGCCGACAACGAGACGGCCGGGCTCTCCGTCGCCGACCACCTGGCGATGCTGCACCACTACCTGCCCCGGCTGCACGTCGACACCGTGCTCGCCGACGCGCGCTGGGTCGGCGACCCCGAGCCGGTGGACAAGGCGGCCCGTGCGCTCGGCGCCGAACTCGTCCTGGCATCTTTGGCCGTTGCGGACGGCAGTCCCAGGCATGATCCTGAGTCGTTGGGCGTTGCACTGGTGCCTGTCCTGGGCGCCAGTCGTTAAAGGTTCTGGCGTAACGCACACATTGGTCAAGATCCGGCGCATGAGGTGACATCACGATGGCGATGACGGCAGCGGTCAAAGACGAGCTGAGCCGGGTCGACGTGCCCAAGCCCTGCTGCCGCCGGGCGGAGATGGCGGCGCTGCTGCGTTTCGCCGGCGGCCTGCACATCGTCTCCGGCCGGGTGGTGGTCGAGGCCGAGTTGGACACCGGCGCCGTCGCCCGGCGCCTGCGCCGCGAGATCGCCGAGGTGTACGGCTACCCGAGTGAAGTGCACGTGCTGGCGTCCGGGGGGCTGCGCAAGGGCAGTCACTACATCGTCCGGATCGTCAAGGACGGCGAGGCGCTGGCCCGCCAGACCGGCCTGCTCGACGTTCGCGGCCGCCCGGTCCGCGGCCTGCCCCCGCATGTCGTCTCGGCGAACGTCTGCTGTGCCGTGGCGGCCTGGCGCGGGGCGTTCATGGCCCACGGGTCCCTGACCGAACCGGGCCGCTCCAGCGCCCTGGAGATCACCTGCCCCGGCCCCGAGGCTGCCCTGGCCCTGCGCGGAGCCGCCCGCCGGATCGGTATCACCGCCAAGGAACGCGAGGTCCGCGGCGTGGACCGAGTCGTGATCAAGGACGGCGACGCGATCGCCGCGGTGTTGACCCGGATCGGCGCCCATTCCAGCGTGCTGGCCTGGGAGGAACGCCGGGTCCGCCGCGAGGTCCGGGCAACCGCGAACCGGCTGGCCAACTTCGACGACGCCAACCTGCGCCGCTCGGCCCGCGCCGCCGTCGCCGCCGCCGCCCGGGTAACCCGAGCCCTGGAAATCCTCTCCGACGAGGCCCCCAACCACCTGACCTCAGCCGGCCAGCTCCGCCTCGAACACCGTCAGGCATCCTTGGAGGAACTAGGAGCCCTGGCCGACCCACCGCTGACCAAGGACGCCATCGCCGGCCGGATCAGGCGCCTGCTGGCCCTGGCCGACAAGCGAGCCCGGGACCTGGGAATCCCCGATACAGAAGCAGCGGTAACCCCGGAAATGATGGCCTGCTAACCACCACCCGCCCCTGCCCCTGGCCGCGCCCACCCCTCGGGGCCCGCACAGGACAGTGCCGGCACCTGAAGTAACGGTAAGGTCGCGACCCGAGCGCGGACGACGAACCCGGCTCGGATAGGGTCGGGTCTGACGGCGACGGTGCCGGCAGCAGGGCCGACGCGCCAGCGACGCCGCCGACCAGTCGGGGCGGACTTCTCCGGACGAGCGCGGCGGCCGGGACCACCCTGCCGACATCCGGTCGGCCAAAGTCCTCCGCCGGTCGCAGAATCCGGCGGACCGAAACGAGGAGATCCACCTGTGACCATCCGGGTTGGCATCAACGGCTTCGGCCGTATCGGCCGCAACTTCTTCCGGGCAGTTCAGGCTTCCGGCGCGGACATCCAAATCGTCGGTGTGAACGACCTCACCGACAACGCCACGCTGGCTCACCTGCTCAAGTACGACAGCATCCTCGGCCGCCTGCCGCTTGAGGTGAAGGCGACCAGCGACGACATCACCGTCGGTGGCAGCACCTTCAAGGCGTTCGCCGAGCGTGACCCGGCCAATCTCGCGTGGGGGGACCTCGGCGCCGACGTCGTCATCGAGTCGACCGGCTTCTTCACCGACGCGACGAAGGCCAAGGCACACCTGGACAACGGCGCCAAGAAGGTCATCATCTCGGCTCCGGCCAAGAACGAGGACGTCACGATCGTGATGGGCGTCAACCACGACAAGTACGACGCCGCGAAGCACAACATCATCTCGAACGCGTCGTGTACGACGAACTGCCTCGCCCCGATGGCGAAGGCGCTCTACGACTCGGTCGGCATCGAGCGGGGTCTGATGACCACGATCCACGCCTACACCCAGGACCAGAACCTGCAGGACGGTCCGCACAAGGATCTGCGCCGCGCCCGCGCCGCCGCGCTGAACGTGGTGCCGACCTCGACCGGCGCCGCCAAGGCGATCGGCCTGGTCATGCCGGAGCTGGTCGGCAAGCTGGACGGCTTCGCGATGCGGGTGCCGATCCCGACCGGCTCGGCGACCGACCTGACCTTCACCGCGTCGCGCGACACCTCGGTCGAAGAGGTCAACGCCGCGGTCAAGGCCGCCTCCGAGGGCGCGCTCAAGGGCTACCTGGTCTACACCGACGACCCGATCGTCTCCTCGGACATCGTCACCGACCCGGCCTCCTGCATCTTCGACGCCGGCCTCACCAAGGTGATCGGCAACCAGGTGAAGGTCGTCGGCTGGTACGACAACGAGTGGGGCTATTCCAACCGCCTCGTCGACCTGGTCCAGCTGGTCGGCTGACCGACGTGAAAACTCTCGACGACCTGCTCGGCGAGGGTGTCTCGGGTCGGCGCGTGCTCGTGCGCGCCGACCTGAACGTCCCGTTCGACAAGACCGACCCGAGCGTGATCAGTGACGACGGCCGCATCCGCGCGGTGCTGCCGACCCTGACCGCCCTGCGGGATGCCGGCGCACGGGTGATCGTGTGCTCGCACCTCGGCCGCCCCAAGGGCGCGCCGGATCCCACATTCACTCTCGCACCCGTCGCGGCGCGGCTTGGTGAGCTGCTCGGCTCGCCGGTCGTCTTCGCCGGCGACACCGTCGGCGAGTCGGCGACCGCCGCCGCCGCGGCGCTGGCTGACGGCCAGGTGCTCCTGCTGGAGAACCTGCGCTTCAATGTGGGTGAGACCAGCAAGGACGACGCGGTACGCGGCGAGTTCGCGGACCAGTTGGCCGCCCTGGCCGAGGTGTACGTGGACGACGCCTTCGGCGCTGTGCACCGCAAGCACGCCTCGGTGTACGACGTGGCCCGGTTGCTGCCGCACTACACCGGCGACCTGGTGCACGACGAGCTGACCGTTCTCCAGCAGCTGACCGGAGACCCGGCGCGCCCGTACGCCGTCGTGCTCGGTGGCTCCAAGGTCAGTGACAAGCTCGCCGTCATCCAGTGCTTGCTGCCGAAGGTG
>JAVHVY010000006.1:0-4954 GCA_032160305.1 Actinoplanes sp. | reverse complement strand
CCATCGGCAGCAGCGTCGTCTCGGTCGCGACCCGCTCGGTCACGGCGACGGTGGTGTCCCGCGTCGTGCCGCCGGCGCCGTAGGTGACCGAGACGAACGACGGCTGCAACGACTCCAGCTCGCGGATCGCCTGCCAGAGCAGCCGCTCGCCCTCGCGCGTCTTGGGCGGGAAGAACTCGAACGAGAACGTCGGCGCGGGGCCCCTGATCAGCTCACCGATCGCCGGTGAGGCGGGGAGCCGCGAAGGAAATCCGGAAGCCACGTCGTAAGACTCTACCGGCTGATGCCGACCTGCCCTGGGGGCGGCCGACGGACTAGTTTGACCGCGTGCCCTTCATCTCCCCACTCGAACAGGCCGGCCTGCGCCCACGCGTCGACAAGGCCCTGGCCGCGTTCCTCGCCGCCAAGCGGGCCCAGCTGCTCGCGATCGACCCGGCGCTGGCCGGGCTGTGCGACGTGGTCGAAGCGTTCGTGCTGCAAGGCGGCAAGCGGCTGCGGCCGGCGTTCGCGTACTGGGGCTTCCGCGGGGCGGGCGGGGTCGACACCGACGCGGTCGTGGCGGCCGTGGCGGCGCTGGAGCTGGTGCAGGCCAGCGCGCTGGTGCACGACGATCTGATGGACCGCTCGGACACCCGCCGGGGCGAACCGGCCGTGCACCGCCGCTTCGAGACGATGCACACCGCGGCGGGCTGGCGGGGCGGGGCGGCGGCGTTCGGCGACAGCGCGGCGGTGCTGATCGGTGACCTGGCGCTGGTCTGGTCGGACGAGCTGCTGCACGCCTCCGGTGTCGACCTGGCCGATCTCGCCCGGGCCCGACCGGTCTTCGACGACATGCGTACCGAGGTCACGGTCGGGCAGTATCTCGACGTCCTGACCCAGGCGACGGGCGACACGTCGGTCGAGCGTGCGAGCAAGGTCGCCTGCTACAAATCCGCCAAATACACCATCGAACGCCCGCTGCTGCTCGGTGCCGCGCTGGCCGGCGCGCCGGAGTCGCTGTCGGCCGCCTACTCGGCGTTCGGGCTGCCGCTGGGTGAGGCGTTCCAGCTGCGCGACGACGTGCTCGGCGTCTTCGGCGACCCGGCGCAGACCGGCAAGCCCGCCGGTGACGACCTGCGCGAAGGAAAGCGGACCTATCTGGTGGCGGCCGCCTTCGAGGCGATGCCCGAGCCGGTGCGTGCCGAACTGGACGCGAGCCTGGGCGATCGGGCCCTCGACGACGCCGGAGTGGCCCGGCTGCGGGCGTCGATCCAGGACAGCGGCGCGCTGACCCGCACCGAGGAGCGCATCGCCACGCTGACGACCTCGGCGCTGGCCGCGCTCGATGCGGCCGAGATCGAGCCGGAGGCCCGCGCGGTCCTGTACGACCTGGCCGACGCCGCCACCAGGAGAGTCGGCTGAAGACCGATGGCGCGGGGACCCCGCGCAAACCGGTGGTGTCCCGCGACCACGCACGGACCTACGACCGTCAGTTCCTGATCTTTTGTCGACGTTCCCGCAGGCCGCGGCCCGGGCCGGCGGCCGGCCCGCGTTGCACACCGCGGCGGCCCAGCCAGATCCAGATCGACAGGGTGAACAGCACCAGGGCGAAACCGAAAAACAGGTCCTCGACCGGGGCGTACGCGAGACGCACGCCGAGGATCGCCGCCGGGTCGTAGATCACGATCCGGCGGCCGGTCAGGATCGCGTTGGACAGCAGTTGGAAGGCGAGCACGATCGGATAGGTCGCCCAGAAGACCAGCCTGGTCACCAGGCGCGTGCGCAGCGCGAGCAGGTCCACGGTCAGCGCGCCCGCCACGCCCAGCAGCGCCGCGACCGTGTAGGTCATCCGTCGCCCGCCGGGCGGCATTCGTCGCCCGCCGAGCGGCGCAGCACGGCCCGGGTCGCCTCGAAGCCGAGGATCGCGCAGACCGGCACCGCCACGAAGAACAGCACCTCGTCGAGCGGCAGGCCGCCGGGCAGCACGACGCCGGTGATCTGGGCCGGGTCGAAGCTCCAGTGCCCGGCCGCGATGGCCGCCAGGTCCCAGAGGCTGAAGACGACCACCACCGGGAGCAGCGTCAACACCAGGCGCCGCCACCGGCGCAGCACGTTGAGGTTGAAGATCGGCTCCAGCCAGAGCGCCCCGGCGAGGCACCCGGCCAGCACCCCGAGGTACGCCAGGTGTCGCATCGCCGGCTCAGAACCCGAGTGCCTGGGCGCGCCGTTTGACCTCCCGCGCGCGGTCGCCGCCCAGCCCCTTGGCCGGGCAGCCGTCGACCGTCGGGTCACTCGTGTAGAGCCACCGGAGCGCCTCTTCGTCGTTGTACCCAGCGTCACGGAGCAGCGTGAGTACGCCAGGAAGGTGCTTGAGCACGATGTCGTTGGCCACCAGATCGGCCGGCACCACCCGGATGCCGTCTCGTTTCACGGCGAGCAACTCGCCGTCGCGAATCAACTGGTGCACTTTGCTGATCGAGATGCCCAATCTCTCCCCGACATCGGGCAGGTTGATCCACTCGGCCAGGCCTTCGTCCACGGTTTCGGAATCGGTCACCCCGCCAGCCTGCCAGAAAGCCGTGACGGCGCCGGGAACGCCCCGGCACCAGCAGATCGGAGGCGCGGTCCGATGAACGGTTGGCGCAGCAACCGCGGCGACCCGGCGGGACGGGCCACGGACGTCACCTCGACCGGAATGGACACTTTCGCCCGCCCGCTCGCCGAACGCCTGTCGGCCGGCTTCGAGGTGGACGAACGGCGCCCGCCCCGGCGGCTGACGGCGATGCTCGCCTTCGGGGTGCTGGCCGTCTCCGGGGCCCTGGGCAGCTATGTCGCGGTTCTGAACGGGCTCGGGTCGCTGCTGGCCGAGCGCTCGCCCAGTGCCGGGCCGTACCCGCTGACGGCGGGTACGCCGAACAAGACGGAGAGCTCGTCGACGGCCGGGATGGGCCGCGGCCGCACGCACCGGACCCGGCCGCCGGGGCGGCTCCTGGTCGTCCCGGCGACCACGATCGCACCGCCGCCCCCGATGGTGGCCTCCCGGCCGCCGGTCAAGCTCAGGCCGGGCCGCTCCGCCAGCGCGGGCTGCCCGGACTGCCTGACACCTCCCGTGCCGACACCGACCGATCCATCCCCCACCGATCCGTCCCCCACCGCACCGTCCCCCAGTGATCCGTCGCCCAGTGACCTGTCGCCCAGCGATCCATTCCCCAGCGATCCGTCGCGGAGCATCCCGCAGCCGCCATCGGGATCACCGGATTCCTCGCGCGGTATCGTCGGCATGAATTCGTCGCTGAGCCCGTCGCAGCGGAGCCCGTCGGAGCCGAGCCCGTCGCAGCGGAGCCCGTCGCAGCGGAGCCCGTCGGCCCGGGTCCCGGCGACGGGCCGGCCGGTGCCGAGCCCCAGCCGGTCGAAGCCCAGCCCCGGCCGGCACCGGCACCACCGGGCCGGCGCGAGGTAGACGGATCGGCATTTGTCCGGGCATCGGACAATGAGCAGAAGGGCCTGGTCATCCCGATCGGCGTACCCGTTCGGTATCAGCTGTGACATCCTGGACCACCGCCTCCGAAGGACACATAGACTTCACGCCGATGGACACGATGGCCGCCGACACGTTGATCGGCACGACGATTGACGGGCGTTACCGCATCACTGGTCGCGTCGCCCGGGGTGGCATGGCGACCGTGTACACCGCGGTGGACGAACGCCTGGAGCGGACCGTCGCGCTCAAAATCATCCACCCGTCGCAGGCGACGAACGTGCACTTCGTCGACCGGTTCACCGACGAGGCGAAGACGATCGCCCGGCTCACCCACCCGAATGTGGTCGCCGTCTACGACCAGGGCCGCCACCTGGGCCTGCCGTATCTGGTGATGGAGTACGTGCAGGGCCGCACCCTGCGCGAGCTGCTCAACCAGCGGCGTCGGCTGAACCCGGTCGAGTCGCTGGCGATCCTCGAGCAGATGCTCTCCGCGATCGCCGCCGCGCACCGGGCCGGCCTGGTGCATCGCGACGTGAAACCGGAGAACGTGCTGGTCGCCGAGGCGCCCAGCGGCGGCATCGCCAACCTGGTCGACAGCGTGGTCAAGGTGGCCGACTTCGGCCTGGCCCGCGCCGTCGAGGCGAGCAGCGGCGACGACTCCGGCCAGCTGATGGCGACCGTGGCGTACGTGGCACCCGAGCTGGTCACCGACGGCCACGCGGACGCCCGCACGGACGTCTACTCGGCCGGCATCGTGCTCTTCGAGATGCTCACCGGCCGGGTCCCGTACGACGGTGACGAACCGGTCGCGGTGGCGTGGCAGCACGTCGACAATGACGTACCGGCCCCGTCCAGCCTGGTCAAGGGCCTGCCCACGGCGATGGACGACCTGGTCACCCGGTCCACCCGGCGCGACGCGGGCGCCCGGCCCACCGACGCCGGCGCGCTGCTCGCCGAGGTGCAGGTGGTCCGCGACGACCTGGGCGCGGCCAATGTCGAGACCGCGCTGCTGCGGCAGGTCCAGTCGCGGCCCCGGCTCGCCGACGCGACCGCGATGATCCCCACGCTCCCGACCAACCACCCGATCCCGCACGACCGGCCGACCTGGGCCAAGCTGCCCGAGCAGACGTCGCGCGCCTACGGCCGCCCCCGGCCCGCCCCGGGCGCGGCCGGGCTGCTCCAGCGGGTCCGGGAGTTCGTCTCGGGCGGTGACCGGCGCCGCAAGACGATCATGGCCACCGTTCTAGTGATGGTGCTGGTTGTGCTGGGCACCACCTGGTGGGTCACCGTGGGCCGGTATACGGACGCCCCGGCGCTGGTCGCGATGACTAAGTCGGCGGCGGAGGCGGCCGCCAGGCAGGGCGGCTTCGACGTCTACTACGGCGCGGGCGCCTACAGCGAGACGGTGCCCAAGGACGTGGTGCTCAGCCAGGACCCGGCGGGTGGCCAGAAGATCGTCCGGGGCGGCCAGCTCACGGTGGTCCTGTCGTTGGG
>JAVHVY010000003.1:0-4406 GCA_032160305.1 Actinoplanes sp. | reverse complement strand
ACCCGCGTTTTTGAGCGGCGCGACGGCGACTGGCAGATGATCCACCAGCACCTGTCCGTCCCAGCGTCGGGCGACTGATCAGGCTGGGCGCGGCGCCAGCGGCGCACCGCTCCCACCACCGTGTCGTGGACGGTGGCGCTCTTCGTCGACCGCCTTCGCGTATCGGCGCAATCACAGCAGCAGGCTCAAGTCCGGAGTAGCCGGCCTCAGTGGCCGCCATCCTGCTGGGTTGAGTTTGGCGAGTTCGGCTTCGATGTCGACGGTGATGACGCCGAAGAAGTTGATGTTCTCGCTGTGGGCCGGGGAGATGTGGGTGAGGACGCTGTCGGGGATGTTCCGGCCCTGGCCGCGCAACTCGGCGATCGCGAGGGAGTAATACTTCGTCGACCACGTCACCACGGCATTGGTCAGCACGGTCAGGCACCACGCCTGCTCGGTCTGCTGCTCGAGGTGGACTTTGCCGATGGTGCCCTGGTTGGCGTAGTGCAGGTCACGGCGCAGCGCGTGCAGGGATTCGCCCTTGTTGAGCTGCCGGGAGATCTTGCGCCGGTAGACCGGATCGGACAGGTACCTCGCGGAATGGATCGTGCGGCGCAGCGCTCCCCACTCCTTGAGCGCGGCGGCGAGGGTGTTCTGCCGCGACGCCGCCGACCACTTCCCGACGATCAGCGACGCGGTCGCCTGGCCGAACTTCAACGACCCCGCCATCCGCAGCAGATCGGGCCACGTGTCGACGATCAGGTCGGCGTTCAGCCGGGTGCTCAGCAGCGGCCCGGCGTGCGGGTACCGGGCGTTGACGACTGTGGGAGTGTCGTCGCGGCACAGGGTGATCTTCCCGAGGTCGCGGATCCGCGGGGTCAACGCCTTACCCACCAGGTCGAACAGGGCGAAGTTGATGAGCGTCACCCCGTGCGTATCTGTCGCGTGTTCCCGGATCGGTAGGTCGGTGGCGTTGCCGAGGAAGTCATCCAGCACGTAGTGCGCCTCGCGGGTAGTCGGGACGATCACCTTCGTGCCGAACGTGGAATGCTGGTCGGAGACGTGGGTGTAGGTCGACAGGCCCTGATCGGCGAAGTGGATGGTCATCGCCCGGGCCGTCAACGACTTGCCCCGCACCGGGAAGCGTTGCCCGTCCGAGGACGACATGGTGCCGCCGCCGAACACCCAAGCCAGGTCGAGACGGTGGTGGTGGTTGACGATCACCGTGTTCGCCTCGCGCAGCGTCTCCTCCCGCACGTACCACTCCTGGGTCCAGGCGAGGACGTCGTAGGGCACCCCGCACGCCTCCGCCATCTTCACCAAACCCAGGTTGGTGGCGTTCGCGATCAGGACCGCGAGGATGTTGCGCTTGAGCTCGGTCGACTGGGGGTGCCCGTAGTCCTGGCGGAAAAATCAACGGATATGGCTGACCAGGGCAAACGCGCCACGGGTGAAGGTGCTCGGGGACGTTCCTGGCTTACGAGGCAGGCGTCTGGGAAGGCAGTTTGGCCAGGTGGCGGTAGATGGTGGGTCGGGTGACGCCGAACTCGGCGGCGATCTGGTCGACGGTGTACGCCCGGCGGCCGTCGGGGCCGGTCTCCTCGTACATCTCCTGCGCGATCTTCGCCTGCCGCGCGGTGAGCTTCGGCTTCTGCCCGCCGGTGCGGCCGCGGGCACGGGCGGCGGCCAGGCCGTCGAGAGTCCGTTCGGACATCAGGCCGTGCTCGAATTCCGCTACCGCACCCAGAATGTGAAAGAACATCCGGCCCATCGCGGCGGACGTGTCGATGTTCTGGTCGAGCACGACCAGGTCGACGCCGCGCTGCTGAAGCTGGGCGGACAGGTCGATGAGATGCTCGAGGGAGCGGCCGAGCCGGTCGAGCTTGGTGACCACGAGCTGGTCGCCGCGGCGGCAGGCGACCAGCAGCGCCTTGTCGAGTTCTGGGCGGCGGGCGAGCTTGCCGGAGATCTTGTCGATGAAGATTTTTTCGCAGCCGGCCGCGGCGAGGGCGTCGTGTTGGGAGTCGGGGTTCTGATCGCGGGTGGATACCCGTCCGTAGCCGGTCCTCATACCCCGAAAGCGTACGCGAACCTGGGTGAGCGTTACATAGGCGAGGACACGGGTAGCATTACATTTTCATGATCAACCACTGGCCTGTTGACCTGCGATGATCCGGATCGGCGTCCGGGCCGCTGGGAGTGTCTCGCGAACGAACGTTTACGTGAGAGCCGCACAAGCCTGACCGCGCTCCAACGTCACGCTCTCGGCGCGGCCTGCGGGTGGTCGGGCCACGGTACGGCATACGCGGGATCCGCCCCGACAGCGACCCGGGCGAACCGCAACAGCTCGCGCACGATGCCGGCATTGCCCATCGCTCAGCCGACGTGCGGCTCGAGCGTGCTGGGCGTCGCCCGGTGTTCGTGATTTGACCAGCGCACCCCGTCGGCGTCGACGGTCGCGTGGGTGATCAGGTCGTCGACCAGCACGCCGGCGAAGTCAAGCGACTCCGTCTGCTCGACGTGCCGGTCGCAGGCCAGTGCCAGGACTCCTGCTGTTCCGCAGCAGCGGCCGTTGTTGTCCCAGAAGCCGGGGCGTACGCGGCGTGGAAGGCCGCTGTGGGTGACGGTGTGCCAGCACCGGTCGGCCAGAACGGTCCAAGCCGGGTCCGTGGTGAGCGCACCGAGCAGCCGGAAGACCTGCGCGTCGCCCGCTGGGCCATTGCACCAGCCGTAGCTGTAGCGCTCGATCAGATCGGGCCGGTGTGGCGGGTCGGAATGCGGGACGAGAAAGCCCTCCGGTCCCGCCTCGTCACGGGACACCACATCGGCGGCTCCGGCGAGGGCAAGTTCGATCATGTCGTCGCGGCCGGCGGCGGTGCCCACGGCCGCGAGGGCGTGCACGATGCCCAGCGTGCCGTGCGCGATGTGATGCGACCGCGCGGGGCTGGGGCGGACCGCCCAGTTGACTCCGCCGGGAGTCGGGTCCGCGGTGTGCAAGTAGGGCTCCACGGCCAGGACGGCGAGGTCGAGGTCGCCGGCGTGCAGCGCGCCAAGCGCGACGCCGGCGTTACCGAAGAGCAGCTCGAACATTTCTCCCCAGCGCTGTCCGTCGAAACGCGAACGCACGCGGCTCAGTGCCCGTGCCGCCGCCCGGTCAGCTAATGGATCGCCAAGCAGGGCGTGCACCGCGCGCAGGGCTACCGCCGTACCGGTCAGACCGAAATACAGCGAGCAGTCCTCCTCGCCATCAACGGCAGTAGCCAGCCCTACCGCACCCCGGAGGGCGACGTCGCCGTACCGGGGCTCGGGGACTAATGCTCGCCAAAACGGCGTTAGCGATGATCAAGTGATAACGGTAGATTGCTCGATTCGTTGACCTGTTCATGAGTAAATTTCTTACCGCCGCTGAAGAGGCGGTGTACGGCCGGTTCACCGGTCCGCCGGAGCAGTCGGTGTTGGAGCGGTTCTTCTTCCTCGATGACGCGGACCGGGATTTCGTGTTGAAACTGCGCGGTGATCACAGCCGGTTGGGGTTCGGTGTCCAGCTCGTGACGGTGCGCCACTTGGGCCGGTTTCTGGAAGACCCCCTGGATGTGCCGAACGTGGTGATCGACTATGTGGCGTCGCAGATCGGTGTGGCTGATTCGTCGTGCGTGAAGGCGTACCTGGAGCGGCCCAAGACCAAACTAGATCATCAGTGGGAGATCTGCGAGGTGTACGGATACACCTCGTACTCCTCGGCGAAGGACCGGCTCCTTGAGTGGGTGGGCGACCAGGCGTGGACGACCAATGACGGCCCGAAGTCGCTGTTCTACGCGGCGGTGGCGCGGTTGCGGGCCGAGCGGGTGCTGCTGCCGGGTGTGACGACGTTGCGCGACGACGTGGCCAGCGCGCGCAACACGGCCGAGGACCGGCTGTACGAGACGTTGTCGGGGGCGGTGACCGCGCAGCAGGCCGCTGACCTGGAGAAGATCCTCAAGGTGCCCGAGGGGCAGCGGGTGTCGCAGCTGGAGTTGTGGCGGCGCGGGTACAAGACGTCGACCGGGCGCAGCATGGTGATGTCGCTGGATCGGGTGTCGGAGATCGCCGGGCTGCACATGGGCAAGGTGGACGTGGCCGCGACCGGGGTGCCGACCCGCAGGCTGATCGACCTGGCCCGGGCGGGTGACGCGGACAAGGCGCCGAGGCTGGGCAAGCTGACCTACCACCGCAAGATCGCGACCCTGCTGGCCACGGTGCGCTGGCTGGAGATCACCGCAACGGACCAGGCGCTGGAACTGTTCGACGTGTTCATGACCAGCCCAGATCTTTCATGATCTTGTGCGTCCGGGTCGTGTATCGATAGATGTCGTTGTATTGGGTGGGGTTTCGGGTTCGGGCATGGTGACAGCCCGGCGGTGGCCGGGTGCGCCCTTGGTGTCCCCTGG
>JAVHVY010000499.1:0-7700 GCA_032160305.1 Actinoplanes sp. | reverse complement strand
GGCCGTGACAACGACCGGGGCCGTGACCTCGTCCGCGTTAGCATCAACTAGAAGCAGGGTCGTAGCGGTGTTGAATGTCGCCTGATCCCACGTAATCCGAGTTCCACGGCTGAGGGCCACACCTGTTAGCAGGTGTGGCCCTCAGCCGTATCCTTTTCGGCACCACTCTGTTGTCGCAAACTGTTGTCGCAATCGCGTCCGCGGCGATAACGGATTAGTCCGCTCGGGGATACGGCTCCGGCGCATTCCTGCTGAGGCGCGCAAATAGATTCCTGATTTTACATTCACTTCACACGGGGCCGCACGCCGACTTCACGACTGGCGTGCCGGCCGCCGGCGAGACGATTCTTGCGGTACCGCCAGGCGGTGTATCTGACAGCGATGTCAGCGGCATTCTTCGCGTTTAGGTCGGCTGCGGGTACAGCCCGAATTGCCCGTTTCGCGGTCGTCGGGTCGCGCCGCGCAAGGTCGGGGTCGCCCGGACGGTCGCCGGGAGGCCGAATCCGTCACCGGGTCAAGGGCGAGGAGATCGTCGCGACGGTGTCACGGTGCGGCGGCCTGCCGCCTGCGCCCGCCCTTCGAGGCACGGACGGCGGACCGTGGCCGGGCCAGCAGGGTCACCGCCACTGCCAGTGCTGGGACCACGATCGCCACGAACAGGAGGGGTCCCGGCGCCTGGGCGGATGTCGCCCGCGTACACGCTCAGATCCTTGAGGGTGATCTGCTGGCAGGGTGGTCATGGTGCGGGCTCCCGGATCAGCGGGACGCACCGACGGTTTCGCGGGCCGGCGCGTCGTCGAAGCCTTCGCGGTGCATCGCACCCCACACGGTGTGCTTGCCCCGCCAGGCCCGCGTCGCCCCGGAGATCTGCCACGCGGCCAGGATCTGCCGGTAGCCGAAGTTCTCGACGATCGCCGCCAGCACTCCGCGCAGCAGGTCCGACCAGCGCGGATAGCGATGGAAGGACACCTCTTCGATGAAGAGCGAGACCAACGAGATCAACAGCCCATATCCGTACGCGACGAGCGCGAACCGCCAGGCGAACGCGAGGTCGACCGCGTCGATCCACAATCCGAGCGGCAGCAGCACCAGCGCGGACAGCTCGACGAACGGGGCCAGCAGCTCGAACACCACGTAGTAGGGCAGGGCCAGCAGCCCGATCCGCCCGTAGCGCGGGTTGCCGATCATCCGGCGGTGCTTGCCGAGGATCTCGGCGATGCCGTGGTGCCAGCGCCGCCGCTGCCGGCCGAGCACCCGCAGCCGCGACGGCGCCTCGCTCCAGCTGACCGGTTCGGCCACGAAGATCACCCGGTAGTCCCGGCGCTGTTCGCGTAGGTAGTGATGCAGGCGGACGACCAGTTCCGCGTCCTCGCCGATGGTGTCGTGGGCCATCCCGCCGATCGTGACGACCAGATCGCGCCGGAAGATCCCGAACGCGCCCGAGATGACCACCAGGCCACCGAGGCGCGACCAGCCGGTCCGGCCCATCAGGAACGCCCGCAGATACTCCACTACCTGCACCCGGACCAGCCACTGCCGGGGCATCCGGACGTCGACGACGCGGCCGCCGATCACCTTGCAGCCGTTCGCGATCCGGATCACGCCGCCGCACGCCGCGACCCGCAGCGGGTCGTCGCCGAACGGTTTGGCCACCGACAGCAGGGCGTCCGGGTCGAGCACCGAGTCGGCGTCGACCATGCAGACCAGCGGGTGCCGGGACAGGTTGATGCCGACGTTGAGCGCATCCGACTTGCCGCCGTTGGTCTTGCGCACCACGGTCAGCGTCTCCGGGTTGGCCCGGGCCACGTGCACCGACAGCACCTGCGAGCGGTACGGCACCTCCGCCGGTACCACCCGTGGCACCTCGACCAGGTCGAACTGTTCACGCAGCAGCTCGAACGTCTGATCGGTGGACCCGTCGTCGACGACCACGATCTCGTAGCGCGGGTAGCGCAGCGCGGTCATCGCCTGTACGGCCACGACGATTCCGGTGCCCTCGTTGTAGGCGGGCACGATCACCGACACCGGCAGGGTCAGCGGGCTGCGGAACATGTCGTCGGCCCCGGCGAAGGGCGCCCGCCGCAGGTGCCGGCCGAACTCCAGCCCGGCCATGACGATCAGCACGAGGTAACTGCTGTTCAGGGCCACGAAATAGCCGAAAATCACCCAGTCGGTGACACGCAGCAGTTCCCGGATGAAGTCGGTCACGCACCCTCCACCGAGACCGAATCCGAGACCGGAGCCGAGACCGAGGCCGGAGCCGAAGCCGGAGCCGAGGCCGGAGCCGGAGCCGAGGCCGGAGCCGGAGCAGTGGCCGGAGCCGGAGCAGTGGAAAGGGGCGGGGAAGGAGCAGGTGTCATGACCGCGGCGAGCGCCAGCGCCTCACGGGCGTGGCTGGCCACTGTGGGCGACTCGGCGTGCGCGCCGACGGCCTCCCGGCGGGCCCGCGCGTCCTGGCGGTCCACCACCTCCTGCAACGCGGCCAGCCCGGTCCGACCGAGCCGGCGCAGCGCATGGGCGGCCTCGTGGGCGACCCAGTAGGCCTCATCGTCGAGCAGGGTGGCCAGGGCGGGTACCGCCGACGGCGCTCCCAGCTCGCCCAGGGCCTTGGCGGCGGCGGCCCGCAACGCGGTCGGGCGGGCCGGGGTGAGGGCGCCGGTGAGCGGGTCGGCGGCCGCGCGGGAGCCCAGTTTGCCGAGGTTGCGGGCGGCGGCGATCCGGACGTCCAGCACGGTGTCCGCCTGCAGGATCCGGGCCATGCGGTGCACCGAGCCGGTCGCCCCGAGCAGGCCCAGCGCGTCGAGGCAGACGGCGCGTACGCGGGCCTGGGGGTGGTCGAGTGCGGCGGAGAGGGTGACCTCGGCCTCCGGGCCGAGTTGCACCAGGGTGTGGGTCGCCAGCAGCGACGGGATCGGGTCGTGCTGGTCCAGGCTGGCGATCAGCCGCCACGCCGCGGCCGGGTCGCCGATGCGGCCCAGCGCGCGCACCGCCACCACCCGGACTTCGAGGTGTCGGTCGGTGAGCAGCCGGCACAGCTCCGGCACGGCCTGGCGCAACTCCAGGTCGCCGAGGATCTGGGCGGCTCGGGCGCGGCGGACCCGGCTGCGCGAGCGCAGTGCGCCCAGTGCCCGGCGGGCGGCGCCGCGTTGCAGGAAGACCGAGACCAGCGCCTCGTGGGCTTCGCCACGCAGCTTGCCGAGTAGGGCTAGCGCGGCGGGTTCGGCGGCCCGCCAGGCGTCGTCGGGGATGGCGACCAGGTCGGCCGCACCTTCCTTGCCGTTGTCGGCTACGAAGGTGAGCAGAGCGCGGCGCGGCCCGGCGGCGAGCCTGGCCGCGCGGCGCTGCCGGCGCCGACGCCGGATCCGGACCACGACGATCGCGATCGCGGTGACGGCGACGATCGCGAGCAGCACGGCGATGGCGACGGTGAAGACCGCGAGCATCACTGCGCCACCCTCGCCAACTCGCTCTCGACGCGTTCGAGCAGGTCACAAGGGCTGAACGGCTTGACGATGCAGTCGGTGGCGCCGACGACGAGCAGAATAGTGCTCATCGTCCCCCCAACGCCTCGCTGACGAGGCCTAATATATCCGTTATAAGGGCATCGGAGGGTGCAACGCCCGAGGCCGGCACCACGGACGGCCGGAATAGGCTGGCCGCATGGTGACCCAGGCGAACCGGCTCAAAAACGTCCGCTACGACATCCGCGGCCCAGTGCTGCGCCGCGCCCAGGAGCTGGAGTCGGCCGGGCACCGCATCCTCAAGCTCAACCTGGGCAACCCGGCGCCCTGGGGCCTGAACGCGCCCGAGCCGATGGTCGCCGACGTGGTGCACAACCTCGGCGACGCCGAGGGCTACAGCGACGCCCGCGGCATCTACTCCGCCCGCGTCGCGGTGGCCCAGTACTACCAGACGCTGGGCGTGGAAAACGTGCAGCCCGACGACGTCTTCCTCGGCAACGGCGTCTCCGAGCTGATCGTGATGTCGCTGCAGGCCCTGCTCAACACCGGCGACGAGGTGCTGGTGCCGAGCCCCGACTACCCGCTGTGGACCGGCGCGGTGACGTTATGTGGCGGCCGGGCGGTGCACTACCGTTGCGACGAAACCCAGGACTGGGCCCCCGACCTGGAGCATCTCGCCGCGCAGATCACCCCGAACGCCCGGGCCCTGGTGATCATCAACCCGAACAACCCGACGGGCGCCGTCTCCTCCCGCGAGACCCTGCTGGGGATGCTGGAGATCGCGCGCCGGCACGGACTGCTCGTCTTCGCGGACGAGATCTACGACAAGATTCTGTACGACGGGGCCGTCCACCAGTGCGCGGCGGCACTGGCGCCGGACCTGCTGGTGATCACGATGAGCGGCTTGTCGAAGACGTACCGGGCGGCCGGTTTCCGTTCGGGCTGGATGGCGATCAGCGGCCCGCTCGCCACCGCGAGCGACTACCTCGAAGGCGTGCAACTGCTCGCCAACATGCGGCTCTGCCCGAACGTTCCGGCCCAGCACGCCGTGCAGACCGCGCTGGGCGGCTTCCAGAGCATCAATCTGTTCATCCGCCCCGGCGGGCGGCTCTACGAGCAGCGCACCCACGCCTGGACGAAACTCAACGCGATCCCCGGCGTCGACTGCGTACGCCCAGCGGGGGCGCTGTATCTCTTCGCCCGGCTCGACCCCGAGGTCCACAAGATCCGCGACGACCAACGTATGATCATCGATCTGCTCGAACAGCAACTACTGCTGCTCTCGAACGGCACCGGCTTCAACCTGCCGACCCCCGACCACCTGCGCATGGTGTTCCTGGCCCCCGTCGACGTGCTCGACGACGCGGTGAACCGGCTGCGCCGCTTCCTGGCGACCTACCGCCAGTGACCGGCTACGACGTGGGAACCGGCTTCCCGATCTTCTACCATCACGGCACCCCGAACCTGGGTGCACCGCCGGAACCACTGTTCGCCGACGGCATCCGGTGGATCGGCTACGACCGCCCCGGCTACGGCGATTCTCATCGGTGCGGCGAAACCCGCCGTCCAGTGGCTACTCAGACAGCGCTGAAGGAACGCTCCTCGGCCGGCATCAGGATCCACAGCAGCGGATAGACCAGCAGCTGGCTGCCCGGGATGATCAGCAGAATCGCGACGAAGAGCAGCCGGGCGATCCACGGGTCGAGGCCGAAACGGCGCGCCAGCCCGGCGCAGACGCCGCCGAGGATCCGCCCGTGCTGGGGCCGGACCAGTCCGCGTTGCCGCAAGCTTTCCATCGAACTCTCCTTCATCAGGTGGGGTAGTCCCATGGTGGCCGCCGGACACCCCCAGAAGCATCGGGGACCGACCCGGAGCGACCCCTGACTCGCAACGTGGTGTCTGCCTTCTGGCGGGGCGCTGTCAATGGACGTTTCTCGATATCGTGTGGCCGCTGTCGCCGGGTCGTCTCCAGTGTGGTCAGCGCTGTTCACGGGCGGGGCCGACCGTCAACGCCATGGCGACGCTCAACCGACGTACGTTCGTCCTCGGTGGTCTGGCCGTGGCCGGATCGCTGGCACTGCCCGGCCGCGGTGCCTTCGCCGCGGTCCCCTATCCGTTCAAACTCGGTGTGGCCTCCGGTGAGCCGGCCGCCGACAGTGTCGTGCTGTGGACCCGCCTGGCGCCCGCTCCACTGAACGCCGACGGGCAGGGCGGCATGCCGAACGCCGACGTCACCGTGGAATGGCAGGTGTCGGCGAGCGACCAGTTCGGGTCGCTGGTCGCCTCCGGCTCGGTGACCGCCCGGTACGCCGACGCGCATGCCGTGCACGTTGTCGCCGGCGGCCTGCACGCCGACGCCCGGTACTTCTACCGGTTCCGGGCGCAGGGTTTCCTCTCGCCGATCGGGCGGACCCGCACCGCCCCGGCCACCGGTTCGTTCGGCAGCGGGTTGACGGTGGCCTTCGCGTCGTGCGCGCACTTCGAGAACGGCTACTTCACGGCGTACCGACGCATCGCCGAGGATCAGCCCGACCTGGTCGTGCACCTCGGCGACTACATCTACGAGTACGCTGGCAACCCGGCCGACGTGCGCCAGCACCTCGGCGCCGAGACCGTCACGCTGGCCGACTACCGCCGCCGGTATGCCCAGTACAAGTCCGATCCGGACCTGCAGGCCGCGCACGCGGTGGCGCCGTGGCTGGTCGTGCCCGACGACCACGAGGTCGAGAACAATTACGCGAACATGGTGCGCGCCGACAGCAGCCCGGCCCTGACGACAGCACAGTGGACGGACCGGCGCTCTGCCGCCTACCGCGCATACTACGAGAACATGCCGTTGCGACCCTCGGCGGCCCCGAGCGGGAACAGTATCCTGCTCTACCGGCGGGTGCGCTGGGGCGAACTGGCGACCTTCCACCTGCTCGACACCCGGCAGTACCGCAACGACCAGGCGTGCGGTGACGGCTGGAAGGTGTGCGCCGCCGCCGACGATCCGGCCCGCTCGCTGCCCGGCACGACCGAGGAGGCCTGGCTGCTCGACGGTCTGGGCCAACATCTCAGCACCTGGGACATCATCGGCCAACAGGTGTTCTTCGCCGCTCAGCGCGACGCCGCGGGCGCCGGCAACATGGACGCCTGGGACGGCTACCGGCCCTGCCGCGACCGCATCCAGCGGGGCTGGCGCGACCGTGCCGTGCGCAACCCGGTGGTGCTGACCGGCGATGTGCACACCGCGTGGGCCTGCGATCTCAAGGCCGACTACGCCGATCCCGGCTCCGCGACCATCGGCTCGGAGCTCGTCTGCACCTCGATCGCGTCCGGGGGCGACGGCACGGCGACGACCACGATTCCGTACGCGGCGACGAACCCGCACCTGAAGTTCTACTCGGAGCGCCGCGGCTACACCCTGGCCACGGTCACACCCGGCCAGCTGCGCGCCGACTTCCGCTCGATCCCGAAGGTCACCGAGCACGGCGCCGCCGTCGCCACGATCAGGTCGTTCGTCGTCCTCGACGGTCACCCCGGCGTCCAGGCCGTTTAGGAGGCCAGCATGCGTTTAGGAGGTCAGCATGGAGCCCTCGTGTCCTCGCTCGTCGCGGCGGCGCTCGCCGCGTCCTCGGTCAGCTGGTCGACCGCGAACAGCGTCGCGACCGGCGATCAGGACGGCCCCGCCGTCGCCGGCAACCGGTCCGGCCGGGTCGCGGTCGTCTGGGAGGACGACCGGGACGCCACCGATCCCGCCGACGACAACCACTCCGACGTCATCCTGCGGGTCTTCCAGGACGGCGCCCCGGTCTTCGAGAAGAAGCTGTCGGCCGGCGGGACCAGCGGCACGAACTGGAAACACATCACCCCGGACGTGGGCCTGGACGACCGGGGCGACGCCGTCGTCGTCTGGGCTGAGGATCCGGACGGCAACGGCGTCTTCAACATCGCCTACCGGGTCGTGTCACCGACCGGCGGTATCCTGGCCTCCGCGACGGCCAACGCGAACGCGGCCGGCGACCAGATCGTCCCGAAGGTCGCCGTCGACCCGGACGGCACGCCCGGCAACGCCACCGCGGTTGCCTTCACCGTCGTCTGGGAGGACGTGCAGGGTTCGGCGCACACCGTGCCGGGCCGCCGGATTCACCGGGGCCACCACGCGGGCGTACGAAATCGTGGCGAGCCAGACCACCGGGACGCACCACCGCCCCGACGTTGCCGTGGCCGCGTCGGGCGACGCCACCGTGGTCTGGG
>JAVHVY010000453.1:0-7963 GCA_032160305.1 Actinoplanes sp. | reverse complement strand
CGGGCTCGAGTTCCAGGAGGTCCTTGACCTCGCACCGCGCACGACGGCCGGAGCGGCCGTGCTGAGCGCGACCGTCGACAAGGAGGCGGCGACTACGGCGGGACAGGTCAAGACGCTTGCCGCCCCGAAGCCGATCTTCCAGCAGCCACAGATCAACGCCAGCGTTCTGGAGCTTGACGCCGATGGCCGGATCACCGGATCGGCCACCGTGCTGATGAGTCCGCAATACCCCCATGGCGTCGTCGTGCCGGTGGACGACAATCTGTACACCACAAACGTGCGCTGGCGGCAGTGGGACGACGCCGGATGGTACGCCAATCGCGCGCAGGGCACGGTCGACGTGGTGCCCGGGCGTGAAGACGCCGAGCTCGACTTCATGCTGCCGTACCCGGCATCCGTGTTGAAGTTGATGGTGGCTTTCGGCGTGCTGCGCCTGATCGACCAGGGTCAGGTCGGACTGGATGACACGTACCAGTATCAGCCGGCCCCCGTCAGCTCGCTGTGCGGCGGCGCCAGCAGTAACACGGTCCGTAAGTACCTCGACGCCGCGCTCACCGAATCGTCCAACGCTGCGGCCTGCGCTTTGATCAAGCTGTTGTGGGACCACAACGCGATCGACCCGCTCAACCAGCAGTTCGCGGACCTGGGCCTGGCGACACTGCGCCTGGTCGGCACCAACCCCGTCAACGGCGGGCGGTGGAGCAACTCGATCACCATGAGCTCGCTGGACACCGCCAAACTGCTGGCGATCATCAACGGGGGCGCGGGTACGCTCTGGACGGCTCCGAACGGTCAACCGGTGACGAAAGACGTCCTCAGCGACGCCTCGCGGGAGTTGTTCCTCGCCAAGCTGGGCGAACAGGGTTGGAACTGGATGCTGTCCACGACGAACTATTGCGGCCGCGACTATCCGGCCGCCGGCATCCCGCAGGTCACGGCGAGCCGGTGGATCGGTGCTGACGGCAAAGTCACGGTAGCCGGCAACAAATTCGGGCAGGACGTGCGGCCGTGCAACGAGCAGGCACAGGTGACCTTCGCACACAAGCCGGGCTGGGTGAACAACGCCGGCTCTGATGCCGGCATCGTCAGGTCGCTGCCCGGGGCGACGGAGCGGCACTACATCATCTCGGTCTTCTCCAACCTGGGCTCCCAGTACGAGGACCCGAGCCGGCCGGCGACGCCTTCCGGCACGGTCCCGGTCCAGTACACCGAGAAGCTCGCCCAGTTCGGTGCGGCTGTCGACCGTTACCAGGCGTGCCTGCGATAACGAGGTTGAAAGGCTGACCACGGTAGGCCGGACTGGGTCTGGGCAGGTCAGCGGCTAGCGGCTCAATCAAGATCGGCTCGAACCCCTGGCAGTGTGCGGGCCAGGGGTTCGAGTCCCCGCAGCTTCACCGACCGCACCGTGGGCCCTTGACGTCGTGTCATCGGCTCATCCGCCAGCAGGTCTCGGCGTCGATCATCGGGCAGGTCAGCGGACTGCGTGGACCCGGCAAGAGGGCCAGCAACAGATTCTGGTAGCGCACCTGGCCGATCAGCGGGAACTGGGCGGGACGGTCGGGGTCTTCCGGCGCGTTGGGTGACCAGAGGATGTGGCCGTGGATGATCAGGGGGATGACCGCACCGTCTTGCATGTCGCGGTTTCTGGGCATGGTCCAACTTCTTTCCGGAACCGGGGTCTGGAGTTCCGAAAACAAGGATTGCGCCGGTTCCGGCTTCGGCCAAGGGGATTCACTCGCCGGTGGAGGTTGGGCTCCCAGGCAGGCTGGAAGGGCGTGTTCAGGCCGCGAACCTGCTGGAACGCCCATGTTCGATGGGTGTCCGGTCAGGGCTCGCCGGGATCTGAGCGCAATTGACCATCGGTGGTGTAGGACCTGGGATCGATCTGGGCATCAAGGTCTCGCTGTTCGGCGGCGGCCTCACGGACGTCGGCCTCCATGTGGCGTTCGAGGACGGACAACTCACGTTCGTCCGCGCGTGCCTCGCGTAGCGTCGCTAACTTGTCGCGCTCGTCAGCAGCCTGATCTCGCTCGTCACCAGCCTGATCTCGGTCATCAGCAGCGTGATCTCGTTCGACAGCGGCCAGATCGCGGTCATCAGCGGCGCGGTCTCGTCTGTCATGGCGGGCATTGCGGAGATCCTCGCGGTCGTCCTGCAGTCGCTCGCGTTCATCGAGTTGCGCGGAGAGGGCTGCGACAGTCTCGCGTTGCTCGGCGTCGATTTCCCGCTGCTCCGCGTCGAGCTCGTCGTGCGCCGCTGGGGTCTCCGGCGGCTGCGCTGAGTGGCGGGTGGGTTGAGTGGTCGGGGGCGCGTTCATTTCAGGTCGCGGATCGTCAGGCGCTCGTTCGACGTCTCTGTCCATGCCGACGATTATTCACCGTGCGTATCGTCGTAGCCACGGTGCTCGGGGAGGCTCTCGACGGCGATCGGCCAGATCGGACGTTCACGCACGACCCTGTTGCCCTGACGCAGCCGCACGCGATGTGAAGTCACCCGCGTGGGTGACCCACGCGGCGCCGAGAAACCGATACCGTCATGGTCGGCTGACAACGATCGCTACCTTGTGAGCCGTCGTTGCGCCGGCATCCATGCCCCGACGTGGCGCCACCACCACGGTGTGCCCAAACCGGGAGCGACGGCGATGCCGAAAGTCATGCACCTCTACCTGGGAATGTTCAATCCCCAAGCCCACCTCGCGGCCCTGACCAAAACAGCGGCACGGTATGAACTCGTGCTGATCAGCACGCACGACCTCATGACCAACGGCCGATTGACGGTCCTGCGGCAAGCCCTGGCACCACGCCGGATGGTTGCCCTGCTCATCGACGACGACCTGCCACGCATCGAACGGGCCCTGGTCGACGACCTGCTCAACGACGGGATCATCCCCGTCATCGTCACCGCCGGCGCCACGCCCACAACTTTTCAACAGGGTCAGTTTTCCTGTTGTGATCTATTGCCGAATTGATCCTTTCTCGGCCGAGCAAGCCCTGAACGCCCTGGTCAAATGCTTCCTGCGAGCGTACGGGCCGGGCGCGGTTCGGGCGATGCTCGTGGGCTCCTGTGCCGTGGTCGGCGGCACTCTTCGAGCGGTAGCGATATCGGGAGATTAGCCAACTGAAAGAGTCAATAGCCGTTCGGTTGTTGCGTACCCGGTGGCGATAGCGCGAACATCCACGAATGGCGATGCGCACGGGCGGCAGTCTGCTGACCACGGGGGAGGCAGCGATCCTCCTTCGGTCATCCCGCGTGCACGTGCTGGACCTGTGCCTGCGGGGCCTGCTGCCCTCGGTGCGGGTCGGTGGCCAGCGGCGGATCCGGCGCGGGGATGTCGAGGCGTTCATCCAGGGAACCCTGACGCCGGAGGAGATGCAGACCCTGTGGCTGCATCGGGCGGTCGCCGGCAAGGTCGTGCAGCGCCCGGCAGCTCTGCTGGCCGCCGCGTCGATCAACCTGCGCCGGTTGCGGCGGCTGCACCCTGAAGGCGACGCATGGGAGTGGCTGGACCGCTGGGAGGTGGTGATCGCGGACGGCGCCGAGTCGGTGCTGGATGCGCTGACCTCGTCCGCCGAGTACGCGGTTGCCCTTCGGCGCAATTCTCCCTTCACGGGGATTTTGTCGGAAAAGGACCGTCAGCGGCTGCTTGAGTCCTTTGCGGAGAGTCGTCGCAATCGAGCCCGGACGATGGACCCGGAGAAGCTCGGGCGGGCGATGCACAGTGTCTGAGTCCTGGATCAGTGTCTGAGTCCTGGATCACAAACTTATAGAAGGATCTTATACATTCGCCGTCCTCGGAGGGATAGTGAATCGTTCGCCATTTCGGCACGCCAACGGGACAAGCGACGGGCCGGCACCAGCAAGAGGTTGCCGCACCCCCCGGGCGGTCCCGGAATGACGCGCCGTGTCGCGCCCCGGGAGGTGCCGATGCCGACCCATAATTCGCCCTCAGCCACTGACGCCCCGCGGGCGTCCGAAGCTACCGCCGCGCGGTTGAAGCGGCTGTTGGAGCGTCTACTCCAGACTCCTGTCCCCATTCGACTGCGGGCCTGGGACGGTTCCGAGGCAGGGCCGCTGGACACGCCGGTCCTGGTGATCCGGTACCGGCGGGCTCTGCGCCGGCTGATGTACCAACCTAACGAGCTGGGGCTGGCCCGGGCGTACGTGTCCGGGGAGATCGACGTGGACGGTGACCTGTACGACGCGCTCAACCGGCTTGCCTCGCTGATCTGGCGCAGCCCGGAGATCCGGGGCCTGCCGATCCGGGCGGTTGCCGCCGACCTGCTGCGCCTCGGTGTCGTCGGGACGCAACCGAAACCGCCGGCCGAGGAACTGGTCGTCTCCGGCGCCCGGCACAGCAAGGGTCGCGACCGGCAGGCAGTCAGCCAGCACTACGACGTGGGCAACGACTTCTACCGGATCGTGCTGGGCCCGAGCATGGTCTATTCGTGCGCCTACTGGACCGGCACCGGCACCGGTGACGACCTGGCCGACGCGCAGCACGACAAACTGGATCTGATCTGTCGCAAACTCGACCTCCGGCCCGGCCTGCGCCTGCTCGACGTCGGCTGCGGGTGGGGTGGCCTCGCCCTGCACGCGGCCCGCGAGTACGGCGCGCACGTCGTCGGCATCACCTTGTCCGCCGAACAGGCGGACCATGCCCGCAAGCAGGTCGCGGAGGCCGGTCTCACCGAGCAGGTCGACATCCGGATCGAGGACTACCGCGACCTCGACGACGGCTCGTTCGACGCGATCTCCAGCATCGGCATGGCCGAACACGTCGGCACCGGCCCGTACGGCGACTATGCCGCGATGTTGTTCCGGCAGCTCAAGCCGGGCGGCAGGCTGCTCAACCATCAGATCTCGGCGATTCACCCCGAGCCGAAGTCGAGGAACCGGACCTTCATCGACGCCTACGTTTTCCCCGACGGGGAGTTGGTGCCGCTAGGCACGACGGTCACCTTGCTGGAGGGCGCCGGCTTCGAAGTGCGCGACGTGCAGGCGCTCCGCGAGCATTACGGGCGTACGCTGCGCGCCTGGGTTTCGAACCTGGAGGCGCAGTGGCCGCAAGCAGTGCGCTTGACCAGCCCCGGCCGCGCCCGGGTGTGGCGGTTGTACATGGCAGCCTCGGCGCTGGCCTTCGAACAGGCCCGGATCGGCGTCAACCAGGTGCTGTGCGTCAAAGACCGCCGCGACGGCCGCAGCGACATGCCCCCGACCCGCGCCCCCTGGCTACCCTGACCGCTGCCGCTGCCGCTGCCGCCCGCCATCGAGTCGCCTCGGCGGAAGAACCCGCCTCGGTCGTTGAGGATTCCGGTGAAAACCTGCTCGGCGGCGTTTCGCCAGGGCCGTGGCCGGGGCCCGCGGTGCGCGCGACTACCCTGCCCCGGGTGAGTGATCGGAAGAGGGCGGCTGCGGTGATCGTGCGCGACGGCCGGGTACTGATGGTGCACGAGCGCAGCCTGCGACACGGGCGCGAGTGGTGGACTCTACCCGGCGGCGGGATCGAGCCGGGTGAGACCCCCGAGCAGGCGGTCCGGCGGGAAGTTCTGGAGGAGGTCGGGCTGGTCGTCGAGGAAGCGCTCTACCTTTTGGACACGCCTTATCCGTCCGGGATGACCTCGGTTTTCTCGGTGACGGTGGCTGACGGTGAGCCGGTGCTCGGGATCGCCGAGGACGGCCCGGAAGCCGTCGGGCTGGTCTGGGTCAGGTTGCCCGAGGTCGCCGCACCGGCCGGCACGGTGCCCGTTCCGCCGATGATCGTCGCGGTACCGGCGATCGTGCGACAGCGCTCGGCCACGCAATAGCCCGTCCGGGGTTGAGATCGCTGCCATGAAATCCTTTAGATCGTGGTGCGTTGTGCTCGGCCCAGCCGCCGCAGCAACCTGGTGTACGTGATCACCCGACTAGTGTGCCGGGCCGCTGCCGGCCCGGCACACCCGTACCACTGGTGGGCTACGCGCGCCGCGCGATCGGCAGCCGGCTACGGGTCAGCAGACCGGCGCCGAGCATCGCCATGGCGGGCACCACAGCCAGGGCAATCCCCACGTTGAGCCAGGGCACGACGAGGGGCGTGGCGTCGATGGCCGGCCACTTACCGGCACCGGACGCATTTATCCCGGTGATCATCGCCGCGGCGGCGCCGACACCTGCCGCGATGCCCAGTGCCGAACCCAGCCCGGCGATCAGACCGGACTGGCTGAGGGAGAGCAGTCGCCGGACGCCGGGAGAGGCACCTATCGCTGCCAACGTTGCCAGGTCGGCTTTACTGTCGGCTGCGGCGAGCCCGGTGGCGATGCTGGCCGCTCCAAGCGTGATCAGCGCGGCCACGATCGCCAGAATGATCATCTCCGTGGGTGCTTTCTGCTGGTCCCTTCGTTGGATACCCGCTTGCCACCGGTCGCCCACGCCCGGGAGAGCGGCGTTCAGCTTGTCAATTTCCGCCTGGGTGGGCATCCGGCTGGTGGCCCCGACGATCCCGGTCAGCGTGCTGGTGAGCGCCAGCTTGTGGATCGTGGCTGGTGACATGATCAACGACGGGGAGTCGATGCCGTCGGGCATGGCGAAGCCGGGCACGGTGACCGTTCGCTCGTCGATTTTCGTGGTGTTGCCGTGGACCTCACGGGGGTAGTTGATGATCTTCATGGTGACGTTCCCGTTCGCCACATTGTTGGCGCCGCACACCAACACCCCGCCAGCGCGCAGGACCGCGGACGCCTTCGCGACGGCGTCCGGGTCGAGCTTCGCGAAATTCGGGAGGAGCTCGGGCTCGATCACCACATCGGACAATCTGACGTCGCCATACGACGTACGGACAGCGTTGTTCATTGTGCACCGCGGATCCTGCAAAGCGGCACGTTGCTGGGCCTCGGTAAGATCACTCGAGTCCTGGAACGGGCAGCGCCGTTCAGCCGGTAGGACGGGATTGACATGGCAGTCCGCAGTCGTGCCCGACGCGCATGCCGGTGTGCCGTACGCGGTGACGGTGGTTACCGGAAGTGTGGAGCGTAATGCCGCTTGCATGGCGGCGATTTCTTCAGGCGCGGCCGGACCGGTGCCGGTGACCGTCGCCACGGCGTAGCCGTCCGGGACGACTCCGGGCGCGCTGGACGCCTCGTACTCAGCATTGCCAGAGGCCAGCATTGTCGCGATCATCCCGCTGATCGCCACCGCCGCCAGGACCGCGGAGATGGCTGGCGCGGCGGCTGCCCGGTTTCGGCCGATGTCGCGCAGCGCGAGCCGGGGGGCGAACGGAAGCCGCCCACCGAGCCGCGACACCAGGCCGATCAGTGCCGGGGTACACAACACCAGACCCAACTGGCCGAACACCAGCCCGACGAGGGTAACCCCGACACTGGACTGGCTCGCACCGAAGACAGTGGCGGTGACGCCGCACAGCAGCATGGCGGCCCCTGCCACCGCCCATCGACGGCGCAGCCCGGTCGAGCCGTATCGGCCACTGAGCGCGGCCACCACCGGCTGGCGGGACGCGAGCCAGGCCGGAACGAGCGCGGCCAGCACCCCGGACATGACCGCCAGCGTCGCCACCAGAATCAGAGCCTCCGGGTACGGATGGAACGCACCGGCACGTTGCTCGGTGAGGTACTCCTCTACGAGTGGACGACCGGCGTACGCGGCGAGTAGTCCGACCACAGTGCCGATCACCGCGGCGGCCGCGCCGAGGATCACCCCGTCGGCGAGCACGATGCGGCGCAGGTGAGCGGGCGTGCCACCAGTCGCCGCCACGAGTGCCAGTTCGCGGCGTCGGCGCCGGGCACCGACCGCGAAGGCCGGACCCGCCAGTAGCACGACTTCGAGAATGAGCAGGCCGCCCACCACGGCGCCGGCCGCGAACTGCTGGGTGCGACCGCTCGGGCTTGAGTCGAGTTCGACCTCCGACGCAGGCGGCGGGTTGCGGAGCACTTCCCGCGAGACGGCGACGATGCCGACGAGGTTGAGCTTGCGG
>JAVHVY010000444.1:0-3093 GCA_032160305.1 Actinoplanes sp. | reverse complement strand
GCATCGCGAGCGCGCCCGCGACCAGCGCGACGGCCGAGAACTCGGCCCACCGCAGTGCCACCTCATCGGCCGCAGGACCGGCAGCGGTCGTGCCCGTGATGACCGATGCCGGCACCGGAGCTGCGGTGTCCACTCCAAACACGAACGTGCCGCCCGTCGCGTGCAGGTCGTCCGTGGCGACGGTGTGCCACTCGACCCGATAGAGGTCGGCAGGCAGGCGGGGCAGCGCGACGCCCAGCTCGGCATCCCCGATCTGGTCGATCCGCGTCTCGACCGCCCCGGTGCGAGCCCCGACCACCGACACACGGCTCAGCGCGCCGGACACGTCCTCGTCGAACTGAAGCGTGACCCGGGCTGGGCTGCCGGCGACGGAGGCCCCGCCGGCCGGACTCGATCGAACCAGCACGGCATGGGCCGAGGCCGGCGCCGCTCCCAGCAGCGTGGCCAGACAGGTCACGAGCAGCACCGCCACGATTCGTGGCACGCGAGTCATTCGACCGCGACGTGGGCGACGCGCAGGCCGCCGAGCGCGACGGTCACCTGCGTACCGTGTCGGACGAGGCTGCCCGGGTTCTCAAACAGCAGGAAATACGTCTCGCCGGCGTGCAACGGCCCCGAGTGCGAGTGGCCCATGAAGAGCTGGTCGACCACCACGCCGGTCGTCTCGTCGACGAGCTGTGGGCGTGACTCGTGCAACGCGACGGCCTTCTCTGGGTCGATCACCTGGTAGCGAACGTCCAGCAGACCACCGGCGCCGCTCAACGCGACGTGGGTAATCCGGACTCCCGCTCGCTGTTCGAGGCCGGCGGCCGTGACCAGCGAGGGGATGCTTGCGCCCTGTTCGGCCCCCTTCGCGGCCGTGTCACCGCCGCCGGACCGCAGCCCCGCGTAGGTGCCGGCAAGCGCCAGCGCGAGCACGACGCCGGCCACCATGCCGAGCAGGCGCGGTCGCCTGACCGAACGAGGGACGTCTTCACCGGATGCTGTCGGTGGGACGGAATCAATCATCAGGGTTTCGTGATGAACGTCATCATGCCGCCGGGCGAGTCTGCGCCGTTGGTGACGTGCAGGTTTCGGTTGAACAGCGGGAAGCCGTTCGCGCTCGGGGGCGCCGCTGCAGGGACGACGAACAGCGCGTCCTCGGTGGCGCCGGCCGGGATCGTCTCGGTCACCGCCATGAACGTGTCGGTCAACGGGTGGGCATCACGCGCGATCACCAGCTCGTCACCGCCCAGCAGCGACATCGAGGTGTTGTCGAAGCCGGCGTTCACGTAGCGGATCAGGAGCCGCGACCCGGCCGCGCCGCCGGCCAGCGAGTCGGTGTCCGGATAGGACTTGCCGTTGATCATCCAGTACTTGGCCAGGTAGCCGTTCATGTCGAAGTTGTCGGGGTCGGCGTTGAACGCGGGGTCGATCGCGCTCAGCACCATCACGCACTCGCGGTCGAAGCCGGCGCCGTACACAGCACCGGGCGCCGACGAGCATGACGAGCCGGCGAATCCGGCCCCCTCACCCGCCGGACGGATGACCAGCGCGCCGTAGAGGCCCATCGCCTGCTGGCGGCCGGAGTCGCCCGGGCTCTGATACGCGAACGTCCCCGGCCGGGCGGCGGTGAACTGGAACGTGCCGTCGCCGTTGTCCTTGACCGGCAGGCCGGCCAGCTCGAACGACGCAGTGTGCCCGGCGGGCAGGTCGCTCGTGAGGTTGATGGTGACCACGTCCCCCACATTCGCCTCGAGCACCGGACCGCCGGCGCCGGCCGAGCCGGACGTGCAGTCACCCGGCACGAAGCTCCAGGTGTCGACGACGGTCGAGTCGGACATCGTGACGCTGCCCGCCTTGGCGCACAGATCGACCGTGACCGCGGCCGCTGATGCCCCCGACGCGCCGACCACGGCGATCGCGGCCACAGCTGCAACGGCCGTGAGCAGAGCCAGGATCTTCATTTTCGCGACAGCTCGCATCAGTCTCTCCCTTGACTCAGCAGGTTCACGGTGCGTCGTAGACGATCTTCATCAGGTTGCCGCGCGTGACGAAGCTCGTGGAGGCCTTCGAGTTGCGGACACGGATTCGAACCATGCCGTGCTTGGTTCCCGTCCCGATGTAGTTGGCAGGAAGCGAGATCACCGACGGCGTCACGGTCACGTCGGATGTGCCCACCGAGGTGGGGCCGGAGAGCTGCGTCCACGAGCTGGTCGTCCAGTCCCAGAGATAGACGGTCTGGCTGGCCGAGCTCGAGTTGCTGCCCTTGTAGGTGATGGCAAGGTTGGTCGCTCCGGCCGGGAGGCCGCCGAACTGGCCGTACCAATCGGCGACGCGGGTGGCGCCGGTGGTGGTCGAGTTGACCTTGTAGAGCTTGCCGTCGTCGATCGCCAGGTTCGCGTAGCTGCCGGCGTTCAGCGTGCCGGAGAGGATCTTGGTCGCGGTGGCAGCGGCGAAGCAGCCGCCGGCCGGATCGACCCGGAGCAGCGTCCCCATACCGCCGAAGCCCTGGTCGAAGTTCGAGAACTCGTTGAGCGCATGGCTATGGAGCGGGAAGTACCACTCGCCGCAAATGTTCAGCGAGGAGGTGCCGCTGGGCATGGTGCCCTTGTATCCCAGGTACGGGTTGCCCGAGTACCACGTGTGGGCATCCTTGAAGGTGAGATTGCGGTAGTTGGGCTGGGCGACCGGAAGCGGGTTGCTGTTGGGGTCCCAGTAGTCGTTGTACGGCTGGCCGGAGGTATCGGTGGACTGTGTGTCCCAGCGCAGCAGGTAGTCCATCGTCTGGCCGGCGCCGATCGTCTCGGCGAAGTGCTCGGTTGACGCCGTGGCGCCGCCGGGTGCGACCAGCAGCCGGCCGTCCTGCGCGATCTCCCGCGTATGGTTGCCGTGGGGGTGGAACGGGTGGTTGTCGACGCCGGCGTTGATCATCCGGATCAGGGCCGGCTGCGTGTTGCCCGGCGTGTTCGGCTGGATCCGCACCAGCGAGCCGTACGGCTGCGACGGAAGCAGGACCGAGTCGTTGTCTTGGATCGTGTCCGGGAAGGAGCGGCCGTTGATGGTGAAGTAGCGGTTGTGCACGGCTGTGAAGTCGTACGCGGGCGCGTTGGG
>JAVHVY010000440.1:0-22219 GCA_032160305.1 Actinoplanes sp. | reverse complement strand
ACACCGCAAGGCTATCCGGACCACCCTCCCAGCCCCGCCGCGGAGGGTCGACCGCCCTCGATCGGTCAGTCGGTGTTGTCGACCAGGGCGATCAGCGGAGGTCGACCGCTCTCGATCGGTCAGTCGGTGTTGTCGACCAGGGCGATCAGTTGCTCGACGACCTGGTCCGGTTCGAGGGTGCGTTCGGTCACCGCCACCAGCATCGTTTCCAGGTCGGGATAGCCGAGTTCCTCGGCGAGCCGGCGCAGCGGGACCTCGCTGGCCAGGCCCCGGTCGTGCTTGCGCAGGGTCAGCCCGATCGTGGCCCGGCCCAGGCGCACCTTGTCGGCGATGCTGATGCCCGGGGTGCTCTCCTCGGCGAAGTAGCTCTTGATCTGCATCTGGGCCGCGTTGGACTTGACGAAGCCGAGCCATTCGCGGCGGGGGCCGCGCGGCGCGCCCGGCTCGCTCTCCACGTGGCCGCCGGTCTCGGTGAAAATCTCCACCACGTCGCCGTCGTGCAGTTGCGAACTCAGCGGGGCCAGCCGGCCGTTGATCGTGGCGGCCAGGCACTCGCCGCCGGTCTCGGTACTCAACTCGTACGCCAGGTCGACCGGGGTCGAGCCGGTGGGCAAGTCGAATGTGTTGCCGTGGGCGAAGATCTGGATCTGGGCCTCGGCCAGGTCGCAGCGCAGGGAGGCCAGGAACTGCCCGGCGTCGGTGGTCTCCGGCTCCCAGTCGAGCACCTTGCGCAGCCAGGTGAGCTGGTCGGAGCCGGGACCCTCGGCGAACTCGGATTTCGGATAGCGATAGCTGGTGGCCACGCCGTACTCGGCGGTCTGGTGCATCGCCTCGGTGCGGATCAGAACCTCGACCAGGCGGCCCTCGGGGCCGGTCACCGTCGTGTGCAGCGAGCGGTAGAGGTTGTTCTTCGGGGAGGCGATGAAGTCCTTGAACCGGCCGGGCACCGGACGCCACTGGCCGTGGATGGCGCCGAGCGCCGCGTAACAGTCGGTCTCCGGGCCGTCGACCACGACCGCGATGCGGGGCGGGTCGACGGGGATCTGGTGGCCGCTGGCGACCATGTCCTTCCAGATCGAGTAGAAGTGCCGGGGGCGGGCCTGGACCTCGGCGTCGACCCGGGAGCGGCGCAGCGCCGCGCGTGCCTTGCCGCTCACGTCGGCCAGATACGCCGGCCAGCCGGGGCGGTTGCGGACGTGCTTCTCGATCCGCGCGTACGCCTCCGGTTCGAGGTGGTAGAGCACCACGTCGTCGAGGTCGCGTTTCAGCGCCTGGATGCCGAGTCGGTCGCACAACGGGACCAGCACCTCCAGGGTGGCCGTCGCGATTCGGGCACGGGAGGCGGGGGAGCGGGCGCCGAGCGTGCGCATGTTGTGCAGCCGGTCGGCGATCTTGATCACCAGCACCCGGACGTCCTTGCCGGCCGCGACGATCATCTTGCGGATCGTCTCGGCTTCGGCGACCTTGCCGTAGAACGCCTTGTCGAACTTGGTCACCCCGTCGACCAGGTGGGTCACCTCGGGGCCGAAGTCGCCGTGCAGCGCCTCGAGGGTGTAACTCGTGTCCTCGACCGTGTCGTGCAGCAGCGCCGCCACCAGGGTCGTGGTGTCCATCCCCAGTTCGGCGCAGATCTGCGCGACGGCGAGCGGATGCGTGATGTACGGATCGCCGCTCTTGCGCGTCTGCCCGTCGTGCATCTGCTCGGCGATCGCATAGCCGCGGCGCAGCACCGCGGCGTCGGCCGACGGGTGGATGGCCTTGTGGGTGCGGGTGAGCGTGGTGACCGGGTCGTCATCGTTGCCCTGGAAACTCAGGAACGACCACAGCCGCTGAGAGAGCGTGATCTCGGGCGGCACGCTGGGACTGGGCAGGGCACGTCCAAGGGCGGCGCCGTGGCCGGCGTCGACATCCACTCGGACACCCCCTTACCGATCGACCGCATGATGCAGCGGCAGCGCCACGGGACCATCGAGCCAACCGGTCCGCCTTAACCGGCCGGTAACCCGTGTGCCTTACAGCCTAAGCGAGGTTCCGTCATCCGAACGGTCAGTTACCGATGCGCGAACGGACGAGTCTCTGGTGTGGGCGGCGGCTTCCGCCCTGCTGAGCAGACTACTGAACCGCGCCGCGCCACGGGCCGGTGACACCCAGTCGCCCGAAGTTTCCACCAGGCGGGTGTCCGGCTTGTCGAGCCACGCCAGGATCCGCTCGGTCTCCTCGGCTGAGGCGGCCGGAACCGGTCCCGGCCCGGGCCGCACAGTCTCCGCCGTCGCCTGGGCGAGATCGAGCGTCAGCCGCGGGTGCAGGCGCGGCGGGGAGGTGGCCGCCGCGGCCAGCCGACCGTGCCGGACCACGATGATCTCCCAGCCGCCGATCCCGTCCCGGCGGGCCGCGACCAACTCGGCGATCCGGGTCATCGCACCGAGACGCTGCATCCGCACCGTCGCGCGGAGCAGGGCGATCAGCCGGGACCGGAGCACCGCCGCCTCCTCGTAGCGGCGGCGGTCGCTGAGCAGGCCGATCCGGGCCATCAGCGCGCGCACGATCGGCTCCGGATCCCCGGCCGTGGCCGTCCGGAACGGGGCGGCGGCGGTCAGCGCGTACTCATCTGGGGTGATCCTGTGTTCGCAGGGGGCCGGGCAACGGCCCAGTTCGGCCAGCACGCACGCCGGGGTGGCGGTGCGGGCCGAGAGCTTGTGGGTGCACTGGCGCAGCGGGACCGCGTCGTAGACGCCGGCGGCGGCGAGCTCGGCCGTGCGCCGCGACGAGAACGGCCCGAGATACGTCGCGTCGTCGTCGGCCAGCGCGCGGACCACGGACAACCGTGGATAGAGCTCCGCGGTCAGCTTCAGCCAGACCACCCGTTCCGGATATTTCGACCGCCGATTGTACGGCGGGGCGTGCGCCGCGATCAGCCGCAGCTCGCGGACCTCCGCCTCCAGCGAGTGCGCGCAGGCGACCGCCTCCACCCGGGTCGCCGCGGCCAGCATCTCGCCGATCCGGGCGCGCTTCTCACTGGCGGTGAAATAGCTGCGTACGCGGGTCGCGATGTCCTTGGAAGTGCCCACGTAGAGCGCGCGCTCGTCGGCGCCGCGGAAGACGTAGACGCCCGGGGCGTGCGGCAGGCCCTCGGCGAGATGGCGCTTGCGGCGCTGGGTGGGGGTGACGGCCTTGGCGAACTCGATCGCGTCGCCGAGGGTGTGCACGTGGTGGCTGCCGAGCCGCTCGATCAGCCCGTGCAGGACGTCGACGGTCGCCTTCGCGTCGTCGAGGGCGCGGTGGGTCGGCTGGACGGCGGCGTGGAAGAACTGGGCCAGCGTGCCGAGCTTGCGGTTGGGCACCTCGTCGCGGGTCAGGGCCCGCCGGGCCAGCGCCGCGGTGTCGAGCACCCGGACCTGAGGCCAGGGGTAGCCGTGCCGGGCGCAGGCGGCCTTGAGGAAGCCGACGTCGTAGGGCGCGTTGTGAGCGACCAGCACCGCCCCGCGCAGGAACTCGAGCAAGCTCGGCAGCACCGACTCGATCGGCGGCGCCGGGGCCAGCATCGCCTCGGTGATGCCGGTCAGCACCGTGATGAACGGCGGGACCCGCTCGCCCGGATTGACCAGGGTGCCGAACACGCCCAGCTGCTCGCCGCCGCGGACCTTGACGGCGCCGACCTCGGTGATGCCGGCGCCGTCCGGAGCGCCGCCGGTGGTTTCGAGATCGAGCACGACGAACGTCGTGTCCCGCAGCGAGAGTGTCGCCGGGTCGACAGTCCCGTCCGCGCTCAGCAGGGTGTCCAACGTGCTCTGTACGAATCTCACCGCGCCCTGGACATGAACCGTGCCCTGGACATGAGCTGGTTGGGTTACCACGCCGCGGAGATTAGGGCAGGGGTACGACAATATTCCCGTCCCGCCCGGTCGCCCCGGGCGGGAAAAGATCGCTTGCGTCCGCAAGCTTTCCGGTAGGCGCGGTGGGAAGATGGATAGATGTCCGCTCCGGTACCTTCCGACGAGCAGCTCGACGAGGGCCCGATCGGCCTGGAGCTGGTGCCTGAGCCGGTCCTGCCCGAGCCGGTCCGGCTGCGGGTGACGACGCTGGTGGCAGCCGCTCTGCCGGGCATGCCACCGGAGGAGATGCCGGTCCCGTTGCGCCGGGTCGCCCGCTTCGCCCCCAACCGCCGGGCCCGGCTCGGCGCCGCGGCGATCGCCACCCAGCTCGCCACCGATCCGCTGTTCCGGCAGCGGATCGGCAAGCGCGCCGGCACCGAGGCCGGTGATCTGGGCGAGGTCGTCGCGAGCGGGACGGCGCCGGCCGCCGCCGATCCGGTCGAGGTCGCGGCGCTGGCCTATCTGACCCGGCCCGACGGGTGGCGCGAGCTGATCGAGGCCGCCGGTGAGGCGGTCCGGGAGGAGGCCGGTAGTGCCGCCGTCGCCGGCCTGGTCCGCGACGCCGAGCACCGGGCCGCCCGCGCCGAGCACGACCGCGCGGTCGCCCGGGTGGAGGCCGACAAGCTGCGCGACGAGCTGGCCCGGGTCCGCGAAGAGCTCGGCCAGGTCCGCGAGGAGGCACGCAGCACGGCCCGGGCGCTGCGCGAGAGCCAGGCGGCCCAGAAACGGGCCACCGACCTGCTGGCCACCGAGAAGGGCCGGATGGGCCGCACCGCCCAGGACCACGACGCCGACGTACGCCGGCTGAAGACGCGCCTGGCCGAGGCCGAGTCCATGGCCGCGAACGGCCGGCAGAGCGCCAAGGACGCCCGGGCGGTCGACGACGCCCGGCTCTGGCTGCTGCTCGAGACGATCGGCCTGGCGGCCTCGGGGTTGCGCCGGGAACTGGCGCTCGGCCCGACCGACAAACTGCCGGCCGACTTCGTCGCGGACGCGCACGCCGACCGGCCGGGCGCCCCGGAGCGGTCGCGACCCCGCGCCCAGGACACCGACGACCCGGCCCGCCTCGACCAGTTGCTGGCCCTGCCCCGGGTGCACCTGATCGTCGACGGCTACAACGTCACCAAACGCGGCTTCGCCGAGATGTCTCTGGAGCACCAGCGCAAACGCCTGGTCACCGGCCTGGGCGGGATCGCCGCGCAGACCGGCAACGAGATCACCGTCGTCTTCGACGGTGCCGAACGGGTGCACGGGCTGCCGCCGTCGCCGCGCGGGGTTCGGGTGCTCTTCTCGCACAAGGGCGACACCGCCGACGAGCTGATCCGGCAACTGGTCCGGGCCGAGCCGGCGGGCCGGCCGATCGTGGTGGTCTCGTCCGACCGTGAGGTGGCCGACGGGGTACGCCGGCACGGGGCGTATCCGATGGGCGCCGACTCGTTGCTGCGTCGGTTGGCGCGCTCCTGAGCTGCGGCTTCGCAATTTTGTCGTACCCCTTGCTTAGCGTGACTGTCACCGATGGTGGTCGGTCCGCGACAAGTGCTTCCCCCGGATCGCGGCCCCGGCTCCACCGGCAGAGGGAGGAAGCGATGATCATCGACTGCGGCCGGTGCGAGCGGCGCCCCGGCACCTGCGCGGGCTGCCTGGTCAACACGCTTGACGACACCCCGGACGGGATCACCGATCTGACCCCCGGCGAGCTGCGCGCGATCGAGGTCTTCGAGCTGGCCGGCTTCGATGTGGAGTTGCTCGAGACCCCGCCGCCGCCGGTGGCGGTGCCGGTGTACCGGCTCGGCCGCCACGTGGCGTGATCGTTCCCGGTGGGCTCTACGATCACCGTCATGTCGCCTCGCAGCTGGGCCGTGTGCGTACTCGCCGTGCTCGTCGTCGGCGTGGCCGTCGCCGCGGCGGTCACCATCCCGTGGCACCGGCCGCCGGCACCCCGGGCCGACCAGCTCGCGGCGCTCGGCCAGCTGCCGCACGACCAGGTCGCCCGGGCCCGGGCCTTCCACTCGGCGCTACGCCCGGGCACGTATGCGGCACTGGCGGTCTCGCTGATCGTGGCGCTGGTGCTCGGGCTGACCCCGCTCGGCGCCCGCCTTGTGACGACGGTGGGTCGCCCGTTCGGGGACAGCTGGATCGCCCAGGCGGTGCTCGGCGGTCTGATCGTGGTCCTGCTGGGCACCGTGCTGACCCTGCCGCTCGCCGCCTGGCAGCACACCATCGTCGTGCGGTACGGCATCTCCACCCAGTCCTGGGGCGGCTGGGCACTCGACCTGCTGAAGTCGTACGCGGTCGGCGCCGTGCTCGGCGGTCTGGCTCTGCTGGGCTTCTACACGGTGGTCCGGCTGGCGCCGCGCTGGTGGTGGGTGTGGGCGGCCGTCGGGGCGTTCCTGCTGGTCGTGCTGCTGTCGTTCGTGCTGCCGGTGGTGGTCGAGCCGATCTTCAACACGTTCACCCCGATGGCCGAGGGGCCGCTGCGTGCCGAGCTGCTGGCGCTGGCCGACCGCGACGGCGTGCCGGTGCGCGACGTGCTGGTCGCGGACGCCTCGCGCCGGACGACTGCGGTGAACGCCTACGTCTCCGGTTTCGGGCCGACCCGGCGGATCGTCGTCTACGACACGATGCTGACAGAGGCCACGCCCGACGAGGTGGTCTCGGTGACCGCGCACGAGCTGGGCCACGCCAAGGACAACGACGTGCTTCTCGGCACCCTGCTCGGAGCGTTGGGCACGGCCGCCGCCGTGATCGCGCTGTATCTGTTCGGCTCATGGGGCCGGCTGTTGCGGCTGGCCGGGGTCGAGGCGATCGGCGAGCCCCGGGCCATCGCGTTGCTGCTCGCCGTCGCCACGCTGGCCGGGCTGGCGGCCGGGCCGGCGCAGGCCTTCGTGACGAGACGGATCGAGGCTCGGGCCGACGCGCACGCCCTCACGCTGACCGGCGACGCGACCACCTTCGAGGGGATGCAGCGCCGGCTCGGCACGGTCAACCTGTCCGACCCCGACCCGCCGAGATGGGAATACCTAATGTCCGCCTCACATCCGTCCACCGTGGAACGGATGGCCGCCGCCCGGGCCTGGGCCCGCGGGCAGCGCTGATGGGCCGCACCCTGCTGATCACCAATGACTTCCCGCCTCGCCCCGGCGGCATCCAGCAGTTCGTGCACAACCTGGCCGTCCGCCGGCCCGCCGGGTCGCTGGTCGTCTATGCGTCGACCTGGAAAGGGGCGGCGACGTTCGACGCGGAACAGCCCTTCGAGGTGGTGCGGGAGAGCACCGGCATGCTGTTGCCCACACCGGCCGTGGCCCGCCGCGCCGCCGAGCTGGCCCGCGCCAACGACTGCGACACGGTCTGGTTCGGCGCCGCCGCGCCGCTGGGGCTGCTGGCCGAGGGGCTGCGCCGCCGGGCCGGCATCGCCCGGGCGATCGGCATCACCCACGGCCACGAGATCGGCTGGGCGGCGCTGCCGGGCGCCCGGCAGCTGCTGCGCCGGATCGCCCGGGGCAACGACGTGCTGACCTATCTGGGTGACTACCAGCGGGTCCGGCTCGACAAGGCGCTGCACGGCCTGACCGATCTGCGGCGGCTCGCCCCGGGGGTGGACGTGGACGCGTTCCATCCCGGGGTGGACGGCACGGTGGTGCGGGCCCGGCACGGGCTGTCCGACCGGCCGGTGATCGTCTGCGTCTCCCGGCTGGTGCCCCGCAAGGGCCAGGACATGCTGATCCGGGCGTTGCCCGAGGTGCGCCGCCGGGTCCCCGGTGCCGCCCTGCTGCTCGGCAGCGGCGGCCCCGACCGTGCCCGGCTCGAACGGCTGGCCCGCGAGCACGGCGTCGCGACCCACGTGATCTTCACCGGCTCGGTGCCGTGGGTCGAGTTGCCGTCCCTGTTCGCGGCCGGCGACGTCTACGCGATGCCCTGCCGCACCCGCGCCGCCGGTCTCGACGTCGAGGGCCTGGGCATCGTCTATCTGGAAGCGTCGGCCACCGGCCTGCCGGTCGTCGGTGGTGACTCCGGCGGGGCTCCGGACGCTGTCCGCGAGGGCGAGACCGGCTACGTCGTCGGCGGCCGGGACCCGGCGGGGCTCACCGAGCGGCTGGTGGAGCTGCTGAACGACCCGGTCAAGGCGAAGGCGATGGGGGCCGCCGGCCGAGCCTGGGTCGAGCAGGAATGGCGCTGGGAGACCCAGGCCGCGCGCCTGGGCACGCTGCTCTCGGTGCCGGATTAGCCATACAGCTCACATGGGAATTCGTCCGTTGTCGTGCAAAAGTGGAGCTCATGACGTCGACGGGGTTGATCGTGGCCGCGGCCGTGCTGGTGATCGGCACCGTGGTGGGCCTGTGGCGCCGCCGCACCGACGGCCGGTTCCACTCGGTCGGTCCGTCGCGACCCACCCGCACGTCGCGGTCAGCGGCCGACCGGTCCTTCGCCGACGGGGGCGTGGTGATCGCCGGTGTCACCCCGGCCGACCGGGACGGGTCAGGCAGGGGTGACCCGAGCGCAGCCGGGGTGCGCCTCGACCCGGAGTTGCTCGCCGCGCTGGGGGTCGGGCCCGCGCAGGCGACACTGCTGCAGTTCTCGTCGGCGTTCTGCTCGCCGTGCCGGGCGTTGCGGCGGATCAGCTCCGAGGTGGCGCAACTCCTGCCCGGGGTGCGGCACGTCGAGGTCGACGCGGAGAGCCACCTGGAGGCGGTCCGTGCCCTGGGCATCTGGCGCACCCCGACGCTGCTCGTCCTGGACGCGGACGGCAGGGTCGCCAAGCGCGCCACCGGAGTGCCCGGAAAGGCCCAGCTGATCGCGGTGCTGGGCGAACTCCTGACGCCCATATAGACCGACTCCGGCCTGGCGTCAACCCCTACCCGGCCGGGTCCCTTTCCTGCGGGAGACGACCCTTGAACGCCCACAGCCGGAACCCAGCGAGAGCTGAAACTGCACCTCGGTGCTGGTGATGGCTCTCACAGTGGCGTACGGGCCGCCGCGTGCGAAAGTCAGCTCATGCAACTCGATCCGCGTGGACCACGGTTCGCCGCGGCCCTGACCAGCATCGTTCTTGTCGTCGTGCTCGCCACCGGCTGGGGCTGGCTCGCCCTGGCCCAGGCCGTCGTCTTCGCCGTCACCGCCGCCGACCCGCGCCGCGGGCCTTACGCGCTGCTCTACCGGACGCTCGTCGCGCCCCGGCTCGGTCCGACATCGGAGCGCGAGGACGCGGCCCCGGTGCGTTTCGCGCAGCTGGTCGGCTTCGTCTTCCTGATCGTCGCGGCGACCGGCTACCTCTCCGGGGTGACCGCCCTGGGCACGGTCTTTACGGCGCTGGGTCTGCTCGCCGCCTTCCTTAACGCCGCCTTCGGCCTCTGCCTGGGCTGCGAGGCCTACCTGGCAGCCCGCCGCCTGACGGCCCGCCACCCAGCCTGACGCCCGCCACCGGGTGACCGGCCCGCCACCCAGCCTGACCGGCCCGCCACCCGATCTGACGGCCCGCCACCCGATCTGACGGCTGATCGGCGGGCGTCCCGGACGGCCGCTGATCGGTGAGTCGTCCCGGACGGCCGGCTGATCGGTGGGCGCCCAGGTCGGCTGGGTTCGGGCCGTCAGGGCGCAGGGCCGGACCGAAGATCCCCAGCCCGGAAACGCCGGGGACCCGCGGACATGCCGGATCCGCCCGGCCTGAGGTGCGGGCCGACCCGGATCCGGTTCAGAACTTCGGGGCGTCCGGCGCCTCGAGCAGTCCCAGCCGCAGAGCGGTCATCAAGGCCTGAGCCCGGTTGGCCGCGCCGAGCTTCTCGTACAGCTTGCTGATGTGCGTTTTCGCCGTCGACTCGCTGACGAACAGCTGCTTGGCGATGCCGGCGACGCTCATGCCGTCGGCCAGCAGGCGCAGCACCTGTCCCTCGCGTGGGGACAGCTGGGGCCCGGACGGGGCGAGCCGGCGTTTCATCGCCTCGGCCAGGTCGGCCGCGGTGAAGGCGCTGGGGGCGGAGGCGGCGTGCCGGGCGGCGGCCACGACCTCGTCGGCGGGGGCTGTCTTGGGCACGAACGCGCTGGCCCCGGCCTCGAGCGCGCCGAAGAGCTGGTCGTCGCCCGCATACATGGTCAGCACGACGATGCCCATGTTGGCGTTGTTCTTGCGCAGGGCACGGGTCGCCTCTAGGCCGCTGCCGTCGGGCAGGCGCAGGTCCATGATGACGACGTCGGGTTGCAGGGCTCCGGCCTGGCGGACGGCCTCGGCGGCGGTAGCGGCCTCGCCGACCACCTCGAACTGCCGGTCCCGCTCGAACGCGTGCCGCAGCCCCTTACGGATCAAGTCGTGATCGTCGACGAGCAGCACCTTGGTGCGGGCCGCCGGCATCGGACTGGTCGACATGCTCGGGTTACTCCCCTTCTGGTGCGGAAACGCTATCCCGCACGCTATCGCGCCGAACCGAGGTTCCGAGCACTACCGCGACGGTTGTCCCGCTCGGGTGTCGCGGCCTGATTTCCAGACGACCTCGGATACGTTCCGCTCTCTCGGCCATGATCGCAAGGCCGTAGCGTCCGTCCGGGCGATTGTCCGCGAAGCCCTTGCCGTCGTCGGAGACCTCGATTTGAGCGTACGGCGGGTCGACGGTGCAGGTGACCCACAGGTTGGACGCACCCGCGTGTTTGCGGGCGTTCGTGATCGCCTCCTGGGCGATGCGCAGGAGTTCAGCCTCGGTGGCCGCGGGCAGCCGGGCGGTGGACTCGTCGAAGGTGAAGTGGACTCGCAGCCCGGCGGAGGTGCCCAGGGTACGGGCGTACTCGGCGATGGCCGCCGCGAGGCCGCCGTTGCGGTCCACCTCGGAACGCAGCTCGAACAGGCTCAGCCGCAGCTCGGTGATCACCCGGGTGACCTCACCGCGCAGCGTGCGCAACTCCTCCGCGGTCTCGCCGGCGCCCTCCGGCAGCGTCGCCGTGGCGTTGTCGATGCCGTAGCCGACCATCACCAGCTCCTGGGCGACGCCGTCGTGGATCTCCCGGGCCAGCCGCTGGCGTTCCTCGTTGGTGGCCAGTGAACGCACGTCGTCGAAAAGCAGCGCCGCCTCCAGCCGCAGCGCCGCCGGGCCGGTCACCTCGGTCACCCGACCGACCACCGCCGACGGGTACGCCGACGCGACGTCCGCCTCGAGGATCACCAGCCCGATCGTGCGCACCCCGGCGACCAGCGGCACGACCAGTGAGGAGGCGTCGCCGCCCTGGTGCGAGCGGGCCTGCGACCGGTTGGCGGTCATCGGGATCTGCGAGGCCCAGGCGTCGGCGATCGCGGAGTCGGCGTCCAGGGTCACCTCCCAGTCGATGCGCTCGGCGCCGGTCTGGGCCAGGACGACCAGCCGCCCGCCGCCGCTGGCCGACAGCACCGCGGCCCGGTGCCCGGGGGCGACCGCGCGCAACTCCTCGAGCAGGTGCTCGGAGATGCCGCCCGGGTCCAGAGTGGCGCCGGGCAGCGAGCGGGCGACGCTGCGCAGCTGGGTGAGCAGCCGGGTGGCCTCCTGGTACGGCTGGGGCTTGTTCTCCGCCGGCAGCATCAGCTGGCGGGCCGTGTCCGCCGCGAAAGTGACGATCGAGCCGAGGACCAGCCACTGCCCGGCGGCGGCCAGGTAACCCGGTTGGGTGATCGGGCTGCCCTGCCCGGAGACGATCCCGCCCAGCACCAGCGACGCCGCCGTCAGCCCCAGCAGCGCGGCGCCCTCGGTCGCCCGGCGGCGCAGCGCGGCGGTCAGCAGCGGCGCCATCAGGTAGGGCAGCACCGCCTCGGCGCCGAAGCCCCCGGCCAGCCGGCCCTCAGCGGCCACCGCGATCGCGCCAGCGGCGAGGCCGGTGATCACCACCTCCGCCCAGCGGCCCAGCGGCGCGGCGAAGCGGTGGTTCGGGGCGAAGACGGCCGGCAACGCCGCGACCAGCAGCAACGCCGTCCAGCGGAGCTGGGCCACGTCCTGGGTCGCGACCAGGGTCAGCGCGCCGACGAGGGCGAGCATGACGAGGCGGGCGACCACCGCGAGGAGCTGGACGCGCGCGGGGACGCTGGCTGAGGCGGGCACGTGACGGATGGTAGCCGCACCCGCGGCGACCGGCCCATCCGCGACCCGGCCCGGTCGTCTGGAAGGCGACGCCAACCGGGTAGCCTCGCCACCATGGCGGACACCTCGACGCAGTCGATCCAGGTCCACGCGCCCGTCGACCGGGTGGCCGGTGTGATCAGCGACTTCCCGAGCTACCCGCAGTGGGTGGATGCGGCGAAGAAGGTCGAGGTCGTCGAGGAATATGAGGACGGCTATGCGGCGCAGGTCCGGTTCGTGATCGACGCTGGCGTGATGGCGGACGAGTACACGCTGGAGTATGCGTACGCCGACGATCTGTCCCGGATCGAGTGGCACCTGGTCGCGCCGTCCAAGACCCAGCGGTCCCAGCACGGCTCCTACGACCTGGCCGACGACGGTGCCGGCGGCACGACGGTGACCTACACGCTTGAGGTGGAGCTCTCGATCGGGATGCTGGGCATGTTCCGCCGCAAGGCCGAGAAAATGATCATGGACACGGCGCTGAAGCAGCTCAAGCGCCGCGTCGAGAGCCTCCCGGCCTGAGGCCGGTCCGCGCGGCGGCGCAGGCGGCAGGGCGGATAACGCGAGGCAGCAGGGCAGAACAGGTCCGCGCGGCGCAGCAGCCGGCAGGGCGGACAACGCGAGGCAGCAGGGCGGAACAGGCAGGGGAGCGCGGCATGAGTGGCAGCACGGGATCGGCACGGCAGGAGGCCGAGCGCCTGGTCGCGACCATTTTGGCCATGGCCCAGAACGGAAAGCCCGACGACCTTTCCGATACGCGCAAGAAGGTCGCGGACGGACTCGGCGCGCTCGGAGACACGCTCGGCGACGCGGTCGCGGGCCTGATCGGTCAGTTCACCGGCTCCGGTACCGGCCCGGCCGGCTCGCCGTCGGACGGCACCGCCACGGCCGGCACCGAGCCGGACGTCCCCAGCGCGGCTGACCGCACCGCAAGCTCGGGTGGCGGGGCCACTGGCGGCGTGGGTTCGGGTGGCGTGGGTTCGGGTGGCGTGGGCTCGGGCGGCGTGGGCTCGGGCGGCGTGGGCTGGGGCGGTGCGAGCAACGCCCGTGCGGCTGCCGGGCACCTGTTCGCCGGGTGGTCGACCGGTAGTGCCGAGTGTTGTGTGTGTCCGATCTGCAAGGCCATCGCCGCGGTGCGGGACCCGTCGCCGGTCACCGCCGTGCGGCTGGCGACCGGCGCCGGGGACGTGGCGACCGGGGTGGCCAGCGTGCTGCGGGGGTTGTCCGCGCTGAGCGGCTCCCGCCCGGCTCCGGTCCGGCCCGCGAAGCCCGCCAAGCCGGTCTTCGATCCGGACGTGTCCTGGTCGGCGGCGACCCGGACAACGGAGCCGCCGGCCGCGGCGGCCGCGGATCCGGATCCGGCCACCAGCGACCCGTGGACGGCCGCGACCCGAACGGCCCCGCCGGTGCGTCCCGCGGCTGGCCCGGAGCTGATCGACGAGCCCGGCCGGCTGGACGAGCCCGGCCGGCTGGACGAGGCTGAGCTACTGGACGAGCCCGGGCGGCTGGACGAGGCTGAGCTACTGGGCGGGAACGGGCGGCTGGACGAGCCCGGGCGGCGCGGCGGGAACGGGCGGCTGGGCGGCGGGAACGGGCGTGAGGCCGGGGAGACGGTTGTGGTCGCGCCGCCGCCGGGGGGTGACCCCTGGGCCGCCGCGGTGGCGTCACCTCCGCGGACTTTCCGGAAGCGTGCCTCGCGGAGTCCGGGGGGCGGGAGCGTCCCGGAATCGGGGACCGGATCGCGGCCGGGTGGTGTGGAGCAGGACACTGCTTCGGGGACCATGGGCTCGCGTACCGATGACGGTGTTGAGGATCTTGATGTGGGCCGTGCCGGCGCGGGCGACGATCATGATGTTCCAGGCCCCGCGGCGGGATGACGACAGAGGGGACGGGCAGCGTGACGCTGACCATCGGAGTGGACGTCGGCGGCACCAAGGTGGCCGGCGGGGTGGTCGACGAGAAGGGCGCCGTGCTGGCCCAGAACAGGCGGGACACCCCGGCGGAGGACCAGGCCGGCACCCGCGACACGATCGTCGAGGTGGCCACCGAGCTCGCGGCGCGGTATCCGGATGCGATCGCCGTCGGGATCGGCGCGGCCGCCTGGATCGATGCGGCCGGCGCGACCGTGCTCTTCGCTCCCAACCTGGCCTGGCGGGACGAGCCGCTGCGCGACTACGTGACCAAGGCGGTCGGCCTGCCGACCGTGCTGGAGAACGACGCCAACGTCGCCGCCTGGGCCGAGTTCCGCTTTGGCGCGGCCAAGCACGCCGACGACTCGATGGTGATGATCACCGTCGGGACCGGGATCGGCGGCGGCGTGGTGCTCAACGGCGGCCTGTGGCGCGGAGCGAACGGGATCGCCGGCGAGCTCGGCCACATCCAGTCGGTGCCGGACGGCCACCCGTGCGGCTGCGGCCGGCTCGGCTGCCTGGAGCAGTACGCGAGCGGCAACGCCCTGGTCCGCTTCGCCCGCGCTGGAGCCCGCCAGGAGCCGGACCGTGCCGCCCAGCTGCTCGAACTGGCCGGCGGCGACCCGCTGGCGATCACCGGCCGGCAGGTCACCCAGGCGGCCCGGGCCGGCGACGGGGTGGCCCGGGACGCGTTCGGGCGGATCGGCTACTGGCTCGGGGTCGCGATGGCCGACCTGGCACAGATCTTCGACCCGCAGGTGCTCGTCGTCGGCGGTGGCGTGATCGACGCCGGTGACCTGCTGATGGGCCCCACCGAACGCTCCTACCGGGACCAGCTGGCGCAGCGCGGCCGCTTCCCGGTGGCCGAGTTGAAGGCCGCCGAGTCGGGCAGCGCGGCCGGGGTGGTCGGCGCCGCCGACCTGGCCCGGCGGATCTAGAAGGGCGCGATGTGACCGGGGTTCCGCTGCGGGTCGTCAGTTACAACGTGCACGGGTTGCGGGACGACCGGGCGGCCCTGACCGGCCTGGTCCGCGACCTCGCCCCCGATGTCGTGATCGTCCAGGAGGCGCCGCGCCGGTTCCGCTGGCGGCACAAGTGCGCGGCGTTGGCCGACGACTTCGGTCTGGTGGTCGGTGCCGGCGGGCTGCCGTCGCTGGGTAATCTGCTGCTGGTCAGCCTGCGGCTGCGGGTGCACGAGTCGTGGTCGCTGAGATATCCGCTGACGCCCGGGCGGCATCTGCGCGGGGCGGCTTTCGCGCGCTGTTCGGTGCACGGGGCGAGGTTCACGATCTCCGGTTCGCACCTGGCCACCGACCCGGTCGAACGCCCGGCCCAGGCGGCCCGGTGGAAGGTGGAGCTGACCGGCGTCGAGGGCCCGGTGATCGCCGCCGGTGACCTGAACGAGGGCCCGGGCGGCGGTTCGTGGCGCGCGGTCGCCGACGGCTTTCGCCCGAACGTGTCGACTGTGCTGACCTTTCCGGCGGCACTGCCCCGGGTGCAGCTCGACTCCGTTTTCGTCACCCCGGACATTTCGGTCGAGTCGTACGAAGTAATCGACTCTGACCGGGCCCGCCGGGCCAGTGATCATCTTCCGGTCGTCGCGGACCTCCTCCTGCCTTCCTCGTAGGGCCCTTTTTCTGCGAGTATCTGCGGGTGCAAGAGACCCCGGACATCGCCGACCGCCACGACGCGGTCTGTGTCATCGGGGCGGGCGCCAGCGGCCTCGCCTCGATCAAGAACCTGCGTGAGCAGGGTTTCTCCGTCGACTGCTACGAGCGGGAGACCTCCGTCGGCGGCGCCTGGAACTGGCGGCATGACCGGTCGCCGATCTACGCCGGCACCCAGCTGATCTCGTCGCGCCCGCTCACCGAGTTCCCCGACTTCCCGATGCCGGATACCTGGCCCGACTATCCGCACCACAGCCAGGTGCTGACCTACCTCGAGCGATACTCCGAGCATTTCGCTCTGGGCGACGAGATCTGGTTCGGCACCGAGGTGGTCTCGGTGACCCCGGCCGGGGACGGGCACTGGGACGTCACCACGCACAGCACCGGCGGCGGCGCCTCCCGGGTGCAGCGCTACGCCGCGGTGGTCGTCGCCAACGGGCACAACTGGGCGCCGAAGCTGGTCGTCCACGAGGGTCTCGACAGCTTCCGCGGGCAGGTCATCCACGCCTCGGCGTACAAGGATCCGGCGCAGCTGCGCGGCCGCAAGGTGCTCGTCGTCGGCGGCGGCAACACCGGCTGCGACATCGCCGTGGAGGCCGCCCAGCAGGCCACCACCGTCTGGCACTCGACCCGCCGCGGCTACTGGTACGCCCCGAAGTTCGTCTTCGGCCGCCCCGCCGACCAGCTCAACGCGCTGATGTTCAAACTGCGGCTGCCGTTGCGGCTGCGCCAATGGCTCTACCATCACACCGTCAAGCTGACCGTCGGCGACGTGACCCGCTTCGGCCTGCCCGCCCCGGACCACCGCCCGTACGAAACCCATCCGATCGTCAACAGCCAACTGGTCTACTACGCGGGCCACGGTCGGATCACCCCGGTGCCGGACGTCGCCCGCTTCGCCGCCGCCGTGGTCGAGCTGGCCGACGGCCGCCGGGTCGATCCGGATCTGGTGATCATGGCGACCGGCTACCTGCCCCGGTTCGAGTTCCTCGCCCCCGAGTTGCTCGACGAGGACGCCGACGGGCGCCCCGACCTGCACCTGCACGCCTTCGCCCGGCGGCACCCGACCCTCGCCGTGGTCGGGCTGGTGCAGGCCGACGCGGGGCTCTTCCCGCTCGCGCACTGGCAGAGCGTCGCCGTGGCGAAGTGGCTGCGGCTGCACGAGAATGATCCGGCCCGCGCCGCCAAGGTGCAGCGCAGGGAGTCGACCCGGCCGACCACGTCGTGGACCCGGCGCCACGTGCTGCCGTCGTCGCGGCACTGGTTCGAGGTCGACAACACCCGCTACCTGCGTATGCTCGACGACCTGATGACCGAGCTGGAGCCGGCATGATCGACCGCACCGCAGCGAAGCAAGGGCCAGGAGAGCATGCCAAGGGTAAGCACGGCATGATCGACCGCACCGCAGCGAAGCAAGGGCCAGCGGAGCTTGCCGAGGTGGGCACAGCATGAGCTCCCGGCTGCTGCGCTTCGACGACTGGATCGACCCGGTGCCGTACGTGCCCCGCGAGGTCGTCTCGGCGATCCCCACGGATCCCACCTTCCCGCCGGTGCTCTTCGTCCCCGGCTTGGGGCACGGGCCGTGGGCGTTCCAGGAGCACTGGCTGACGCACACCTCGTCGCGGGGCTTCCCCGCGCACGCGGTCGGCCTGCGCCGGGGCGGTGACCTGCGGGCGTACGTGCACGACGTGGTCCAGGTGGCCGCCGCGCTGCCCCGACAGGCGGTGCTCGTCGGCCACGGCGCCGGGGCGCTGATCGTGGCCCGGGCGCTCGGCTGCTATCCGGCGCGGGCGGCGGTACTGGCGGCGCCGGTCCTGGACGGCTGGGCCACCTTCGGCGCGGCGCTGCGGACCAACCCGTTCGGCACCGTACCGGCGATATTCGGCGGCCGGCTGCGGCTCTCGCGCCGCCAGCTCTTCAGCCCGGAACTGCCCGCCGAGAACGCCGACGCCTACCGCAAGCTGCTCACCGCGACGAACGCGAAGTCCCAGCGCGAACTGGTCACCCACAAACCGCTGCCCACCCCGGTCGGCAACCCGCCGGTGCTGGTGGTCGGCAGCCCCGACGACCGGGTCGTGCCCCGCTCCTCATTGGACCGCACGGCGGCCCGCTACGGCGGAGCACCGCTGCTCTTCCCGGGCATGGGCCACGACCTGATGCTGGACGCGGGCCGCGCCGAGCCGATCGACGCGATCCTGGACTGGCTGACCAAGGAGCTGACCCGCTAGGCGGCCCGGTCCCGGTCCCGGTCTGGTGGGCCTGGGCCTGGTCTGGTGGGCCGGTCCCAGTCTGGCGGGCCTGGGCCTGGTCTGGTGGGCCCGGTCCCGGTCTGGCGGGTCCTAGGCGAGGGGCCGGCGCCGGGCCACGGTCCGCGGCCGGGGCACCGCCCAGGCCGGCTTCGGTCGGGGCGGTGGTGGCGGCAGCCGCTCGGTCAGCCGGCCGCTGTCGTCCAGTGCGCTCAGGTAGGCCCGCGCCCAGGCCAGGATGTCGTGGTCGTGCAGCTGCTCGCGCATCGCGGCCATCCGGCGGCGCAGGTCGTCCGCCGGCGCGTCTATCGCCCGCAGCAGGGTCGCCTTCAGGCCGTCCACGTCGTGCGGGTTGACCAGGAAGGCGTCGCTGAGCTCGGCCGCGGCCCCGGCGAACTCGCTGAGCACCAGCGCGCCCGAGCCGTCCGTCCGGGCGGCCACGAACTCCTTGGCGACCAGGTTCATCCCGTCGCGCAGCGGGGTCACCACCATCACGTCGGCGGTCTGGTACAGGGCGGCCAGTTCGGCGCGGTCGAAGGGCTGGCGCAGGTAGTGGATCGCCGGCTCGCCGACCCGGCCGTACTCGCCGTTGATCCGGCCGACCTCGCCCTCGATCCGGTCGCGCAGGATCCGGTAGCTGGCGACCCGCTGCCGGCTCGGCACGGCGACCTGCACGACCACCGAGTCGTGCCGCTTGACCTTGCCGTCGCGCAGCAGCTCGCTCCACGCCGTCAGCCGGTGCTCGATGCCCTTGGTGTAGTCGAGGCGGTCGACGCTCAGCAGCACCCGGCGGGGCCGGCCGAGCCGGGAGCGCAACTGCTCGGCCCGCCGTACGACGTCGGGCCGCCGGGCCAGCGACTGCATCTCGGCCACGTCGATCGAGACCGGGAACGCCCCGGTCCGCACGGCGCGACCGTCCACAGTGATCGTGTCGTCGGTGGCCTGCGCGTCGAGCAGGGTCCGGGCCAGCTGGGCGAGGTTGTGCGCGGCCTGTGGGCGCTGGAAGCCGACCAGGTCGGCGCCGAGCATCCCGCGCAGCAGCTCGGCCCGGCGCGGCAGCTGGGTGAACAGCTCCGGCGGCGGAAACGGCACGTGCAGGAAGAAGCCGATCAGCACGTCCGGCCGCAGCTCCCGGAGCATCTGCGGCACCAGTTGCAGGTGGTAGTCCTGCACCCAGACGGTCGCCTGCGGCTCGGCCACCTCGGCGGCGGCCCGCGCGAACCGCAGGTTGACCCGCTGGTAGGTCTCCCACCAGCCACGGTCGAAGACGGGCTGCTCGACCGCGTCGTGGTAGAGCGGCCACAGGGTGGAATTGGCGAAGCCCTCGTAGTAGCCGCGTAGTTCCTGCTCGGACAGGGCGATCGGGCGGATCCGCAGGCTGCCGATGTCCGGCAGGTCGGGCGCCGGGCCGACCCCGCCGGCCCAGCCCACCCAGGTCGCCGGGGTCTGTTCCAGGATCGCGTGCAGCGCGCTGGCCAGACCGCCGGGGCTGCGCCGCCACTCGGACGCCCCGTCGGGGGCCGTGCCGTCGTCGAGCGGCAGGCGGTTGGCGACGACCACGAGCGAGCTCTGACGCATCACGTACGAAAGGCTACTGCATGACTACGCAGAGGTGCAGTGGCGATGATCTATCCGTCGATCAGACGACAGCGCCGTCGTCGAAGTCGTCATCGTCGTCGTCACCGGCGCGCAGCCGCCACACCAGAGTCACCGCGCCGGCGACGACCGCGCTGAAGCCGATCAGGGTCACGTAGTTGCCGTCGAGTGGCAGCAGGGTCGGGCGGATGAACAGCACGAAACCGATCACCACACTCAGGACGCCGGCGATCGCGTACTTGGAGATGTGCGGCAGCGGGGGCGGTGGCGGCGGGGTGTAGCGCTCGTCCTCCTCATCGTCGTCCTCCTCCAGCGCGTCGAGCAGTGACGGCTCGGTCGGCGGCGGATCGGTGCGCCGCCGGTTCAGCTGGATGCCGGAGAAGTCCGCCGCGGACGGCAGGCTCGGCGGCGGCGGCCCGGGAGGAGCGTTCAGCCCTTCGGCCTCGGGCCACGGCGTGGTCGCCGGGTCGACGTTGGTGTGGAAACCAGCGACGATCTTGGCCCACTCGGCGTCGACGTCCCGCTGGCTGCTCCCGGCCGCCTGGTGGTTCTCCGGCTTCGGTGTCGGCGGGGTCGGCGGCACGCCGCCGGTCAGCTGGTCGAGATGATCACGGGCCTCGGCCAGGTGGGCCCGGTCCACATAGAGCCGGTCGGTGGGGCGGGCGGGCAGCGTGGTGGTCCGCAGGATCGGGTTCAGGTCGGCCGAGGGCTGCAGGTACGCCGCGATGCCGCCGGCCGCGAGCACATCGAGCAAGTGTTCGCCGACGCGCGGATCGACGTCGCCCGCGACCGCGTAGTCGGCCGCGTCGAGCCCGTTGTCCCGTCGTCCCCGACGGGCGCCACCCGCTGTCACCCTGCACCCTCCCTCGCCCCGGCCGTGCCTTGAATGGTGACACGCCGAGTACCGGTTGCGGGAGTGCGTTGTGGCACGCCGTGCGTCTCCGTACTCTTCGTTGACGATGTTTTACTGGCTGCTCAAATTCGTGGTCCTCGGACCGTTGCTCAAGGCCCTCTTCCGGCCGGATGTCGACGGTCTCGCCAACGTGCCCAGGTCCGGTCCGGTGATCCTGGCCTGCAACCATCTTTCCTTCTCCGACTCGATTTTCACCCCGCTGATCGTGGCGCGGAAGGTGACGTTCGTGGCGAAGGCGGAATACTTCACCGGTAAGGGGATCAAAGGGTGGCTGATGCGCCAATTCTTCCTCGGCACCGGGACGATCCCGGTGGACCGTTCGGGGGGCAAGGCGGCCCAGGCGGCCCTGGACACCCTGCTGCGCGTGCTGAAATCCGGCAATGTCGCCGGTATCTACCCGGAAGGCACCAGGTCGCCCGACGGTCGCCTCTACCGGGGCAAGACCGGGGTCGCCCGGCTGGCGCTGGAGAGTGGCGCGCTGGTGGTGCCGGTGGCCCTGTTGAACACCGACGAGATCCAGCCGACCGGCAGGATGATCCCGACGATCACCAGAGTCAGGATCCGATTCGGTACGCCGCTCGACTTCTCCCGCTTTGCCGCCTCCCGGGGGGACCGCTTCGTCGAACGGGCGATCACCGACGAGATCATGTACGAGCTCATGACCATGACCGGCCGCCCCTACGTCGACGTCTACGCCTCGAAGCTGAAGACGCAGGTGATCGCCGCTCCCGCCCCGGCCGACCCGCACCGCAACGCGGCGGCCCCGACCGAGACGGCCGGTCCGGAATAGGGTCGCCGCCGGGGCAGGCGCCTTACCGTTCCGCCATTCCGGCCCGGCGGCGCAGGGCGCCCACGTCCGTGACGACGATGCGCCGGCCCTCGGTGCGCAGCCAGCCGCGGCTGGCGAAGGACCCGATGGCCTGGTTGACGCTCTGCCGGGAGCCGCCGGCCATCTCGGCCAGCTGGCTCTGGTTCAGCTCGATGGTGATCATCGGAGCCTGGCTCTCGCCGGCCAGCCGGACCAGGGTCTTGGCCACCCGGCCCGGCAGGTCGAGGAAGACGTGGTCCGAATTCTGTTCCGTGAGCCGGCGGATCAGGGCGCCGATCGAGCGCATCACGGCGTCCAGAATGCGGGGGTTGGAGTGCACCAGGTCCATGAACGCCGCCCGGGGCAGCGCCAGCGCCTGGCAGTCCTCGATCGCCTCGGCCGACGCGGACCGGGTCGAAGCGTCCAGAAGGGACACCTCGCCGATCACCTCGGGCGGGCGGACCACGGTGAGCACCGCGCGCTCACCGCTCGGAGAGGTGCTGAAGATCGCGATGGCGCCCCGCCGCAGGATGATCAACGACTCGCCGGGGTCGTGCTCGACGAAGAGGATCTGCCCCTTGCGGTAGGACCGGGGGATCGCTGTGGCGAGGACCCGCTGGCGCACATCGGGCTCCAGGCCCGCGAACATCCCCACGCCGGTCAGCGCATCGCCGTCCATCGGCTGACGGTGATCCACGGTCAATCCCTCCCCGGTCGGGACCACCGTTGATCCCCTCGTCCCCGCCGGCCCCACGACGTGAACGATCACTCTTAGCATGTAGAGCGCGCCCGACGCTATTTGATACGCCCCATCGACGTTGTGCCTACCCGATCATGTCGCGCTCGTCGCTATCTGTACACCCCCTTAGAGCATTGCGTGACAATCGCCCACGGTGTCCGTCGTATCACGCGGACCGGACCGGATAATCCCCGCTGTGTCGGAAGACGACCTCCTGCGATCGACGCTGCGTACCCAGTGGCACATCGCCGCGACCGGGATCCGCAAGCTGCCGGGCGGCGTACTGTCCGATGCCTGGGAGGTGACGGCCGCCGACACGTCCTATCTGGTGCGGTTGTCGGCCGGCCTGGCCCGCGGCGCCGTCGAAGCGGGCCTGGCCGCGGCCGACCACCTGCGCCG
>JAVHVY010000497.1:0-25100 GCA_032160305.1 Actinoplanes sp. | reverse complement strand
CGGGTGCAGGACGCACGAACCGTAGAACGGCTTGTCGGTGTGGAAGACCGATGCGTCGGCGAGCCACTGCTCCACGCCGTAGACCCCGTTGTTGATCACGAAGATGATGGGGTTCAGGCCGAAGCGGACCTGGGTCGACAGGCATTGGGCGGTCATTTGGAATCCACCGTCCCCCGTGAAAACCATCACCCTCTGCGCATTGTTATTCGCCAGGCAGATGCCCGTTGCGGCCGGGCCGATGTAACCGATGGCCGAGTAGGACGACTGCGCGATGAAGCTTCGCGCGCCAGGCACCCTGAGTAAAAGGGCTCCGAAGTAGTTCATGCTCGCATCGGCGCCGACGATGGTGTTGTCGTCGATATATTCCGGCATGATGTCATAGAATCCCTGATAGGTGATCGCGTCGCCGGCCGAGCCCGGGAAAAGCACCTTGTAGGTACCGACGCCGGGCCGACTCACATCCCGGCGGGTGACCTGCCTCTCCAGCAAACCGTCGATCAGGTGCTCCAGGGCGACCTGCGGGCTGAAATACGTGCCGAACTTGACCGCGTCCATCGAGACGAACGCGGTCTTGTCGAAGTCGGTGTTCCAGCCCAAGGAGTTGAGATCCGTCAGCCAGACACCCAGCGCCAGTACGAAATCGGAGTCCTTGACCAACTCCTGGACGGCGGGCGATGACGCCTGGCCGTCGAACACTCCGGCGAACAGCGCATCGTTCTCGGCCAGGACGGATTTGCTCAGAAGTTCGGTGACGAAGGGAACGTTCAGGAGTTTGATCAGGCTTTCCGCCTTTTCGTGCAGGCCGAGACGGTCGACTTCCACTCCGACCCAGATGAGGGGTTTCTCGGCGTCCTCCAGCCTTCTGCCGAGGTGCGCGGCCGAGCGCTCCAGGGCGGCCGGATCCGACATGATCCGAGCCGGTCGCAGGACGCCCCGCGGCGGCTCGCACCGCAGGTCGACCATGTCCTCGAGCAGTTCGATGTAGACGGGTCGCTTCTGCGTGATGCACTGTGTCAATGCGTAATCCAGCGTCATCGGCGCGGTATCCGGGTTGTCGACCCTGACCGCCGCGACCGTCAAGTGCTCGAAGGACTGAAGGTCCGTCTCGCGTCCGCTGATGAAGTGGTGCGAGCTGAAGCCGGTCTGCTCGAACGCGAGCGTCCGGCTGATGCTCGGAGTGCCGTTGATCAGCACGACCGGCACCTTTTCCACATAGGCGCCGGCGATCGCGTTCACCGCGGAGAGGGCGCCCGCGGAATAGGTCACACAGAGTGCGCCGATTCCCTTGATCCGGGCGTATCCGTCGGCCGCGTAACCGGCATTCAGTTCGCTCACTTCTTCGATGATCTCGATCTGGCTCGGTTCGACGTACCCGTTGACCCATCCGATCGAGTAATCGCCGGCGATCGAGAACAGGTGGCCCAGACCGAGCTGGTGGAGCCGGTCGACCAGATACTGCCCTACGGTGTATTCCCCGCTCATGGTCTGAAAACCTCCGTGGTTGATCGTGGGAGGAGCCGCTCAGTAGTCACTCGCGCCGCCGAAGAACCGCGGCAGGTAGATATCGAAGATGCCGGGGCACCTGCGTTCGGGATACCTTCGCAGCATGAATTCCTTGAAGGCGTCACCCGTCAGTCCGTCGGCGACGGCCTGACTGGCCGCGGCGAGGTACTCGATGTTCCGGGCGACCTCGTTCTTGTCGGCTGGAAAGCCGTGGCCCGGCATGAACAGGTCGTAATCCGAGGTCAGCATCTCTTCCAGGATCCCGATCCAGCTTCGCAGTTGCTTCGTCAGGTAGAGATGCGTGCCGCTGTAGATCAGATCCTGCGCGAAAAACACTCCCACCTCGGGAATCCCGATGGTGAGGGAGAAATCGATCTCCGTGTCCGCCACCTCGCCGAGGACGTAGGTGATCCCGTCGACGGTTACCGCACCCGGCACGGCGACCTCGGACGGAATGACGATCCGGTCCGGCGCGAGGTCACCGAGTTTCCGGTGGTCGGCCCGCGAGTCCTCGCCGTACTCCTCGATGAATGTGATCGTCTCGGACAACGCGTAGATGGGGACATCGCCGAACGCGGTTCCCAGACCGAACCAGTGGTCCGGGTGCCGGTGCGAGAGATAGACCCGTTCTATCGGCTTGCCCAGACCGTCCGCGTAGGCCCGGAACTTCCTCGCGTACGGAACGAGGAATTGCCCGTCCACCAGAACAAGCTTGTTCCTGCTCTCGACGATGTGCGTGGCATTCGCGATGTTGTCACCGGTGAAGGCCGAGACGAAGGTGTGAATGCGGACGTCACCCGATCGCTTCGCGACCATGACTATGGGGTCCGGCAATGGGGCTGGCATCAGGACTCTCCTGGCGGCTGTGGTGCACGGGACACAGAAGCGATCTGCTTCCGCACGGTCTCCAAGCCGGCGACGGCGACGTCGTAGGCACTGTCGCGATCCGGCTCCGGGGCGTCCTCGCCCGGACGCCAGAAGCGCCGGCGCGCCATCCGCATCGAGGCGGCGAACGGCGGAATCGCGTTGAACACCTCGACCAGGTACGGCCCGCGATAAACCGGTTCGATCTGGCCCAGCATGACGTCCCACGGGATCCAGCTGTCGGCCACCGCGCCCCGGTCGGGCGCGGAGATGTGGACGTAGAGCAGCCGATCCCGCTCCACGGCCCGGGCCACGTTTCTCCGGAATACCGCCGGCCCCTGGCTTTCCATCACGACCTGAGCGGTGTCGACCGTCACGCCGGCCGGCACGCCCTCGACGCCGTCCAGGAAGTCCAGCACCTCCGAGACCATGTTGGGCGGGGGCGTCTCCCAGCTCTTGACAGGCTCGACGGCGAGCTTGACCCCTTTCGCGTACGCGTACTCCGCCAGCTCCCGGAAGCCGGGACGAGCCGCCCGGAACCGGGGCGCGATCCAGTCCTGCAGGGCGTCGCTCCAGGTAGGCTCGCCGTCGTCGGTGACGGGGAAGACGCCGTACGGATAGACGAACGGCCCCGACATGATCGAATCGCCGCCCAGCACCCGCGTGATGTCGACGCGCGACTTGAGGTAGGACAACGCCTGGTCGCGCTGCTGCTCGTACGGTGACGTCAGGTCGAAGGTCCGCGTGGTCCCGACGTTCGTGGTGAACTTCGCGTGCTCCAGGCCGGCCGCGTCGAACGCCTTCCGCAGGCGGACATAGCTCTCCACCTCGACCTGGTGGTCGACGTTCGGTGGCTGGGCGGCGATGTGCACGTCGAAGCCGTCGTAGCCCATCTCGGTCAGAGCCTTGAGATGATCGATGAGGATCTGGGTGTAACGGGTGTCGTCCGGCCTCAGATCGGCCGTGAACATGAAGAAGCTGAAGTAGATCTCTCGCCGCGCCACCGCTACCACCCCAATACGCCGGTGAGGTACGCGCGGGCCTTCTTGGCGTACTCGAGCGGGTTCGCCTTGTTCGGGTCCTGTTCGGCCTCCACGACCAGCCACCCCTCGTAGTCGGCGTCGGCCAGCACCTCGAGGATGGGCCGGAAGTCGATCCCGCCGTCGCCGGGCACGGTGAACACGCCGAGCTCGACGCCCTCCTGGAACGACAGGCCTTCGTCGCGGACTCGGCGCACGATCTCGGGCCGGACGCTCTTCATGTGCACGTGCCCGATGCGGTCGGCGTACGTGCGGGCCAGGTCCAGCGGGTCGTCGCCGGCGAACGCGATGTGACCGGTGTCGAGCAGCAGGTTGACCAGGGACGGGTCGGTCGAGGCCATCAGCCGGTCGACGTCGGCCCGGGTCATGACGCCGGTACCCATGTGGTGGTGGTAGCTGAGCCTCATCCCGGCCGAGGCGGCGATCTTGCCGAGCGTGTCCAGGCCCCACGTCAACGCGTCCCACTGGGCGTCGGTGAACACCGGGCGGTTGGCGAACACGTCGACCGGCAGTAGGTGTGACGACGCCCCGAACTCGGCCACGACCAGCTCGGTACCGCCCAGCGCCCGGATGTGGGCCAGCGTCTCCTCGAACGCCTCGATCGTCTTCTGCCGCATGTTGGCGATCGTGAAGTACGTACTCGTCCACGGCTCGGAGACCCGCAATCCGCGCAGGTCGAGGGCGGCCTTGAGGACCTTCGGGTCCGACGGGTACTTGTGCCCGATGCTGCAGCCCTGGAAGCCGGCGAGCGCCATCTCGCTCACGGCCTGGCCGAACGGGATGCCGGCGTCGATGGCCGGGAAGTCGTCGTTCCACCACAGGGTGCAGCAGACGCCCAGCTTCACCTTGTCCGGGCCGAGGCGGCCGACTGGCGCGGTCATTTCGTCGCCCCTTTCAGGTAGCGGTCGTCGATGCGAGGCGGCTCGGCCCAGGACCCGTAGCCGGGTGCCTTGGCGCCTGGCGGGTTGGCCCCGATGGCCCGCCACAGCAGCCCCTCCTGGTAGGAGGCGGCGGTGACGGTGGAGGTCTCGGCCGCCGCCTGCGCGCCGAAACTGTCGGTCCACTCGGGCGGCAGGCCGTACCAGGTCCCGGCGTACCAAAGTTTGATCACGTTGCGGGCCACGGGGCCGAGACGGTCGTCGCTGAAGACGCGATGGCGCAGGGCCCGGTCGAGGTCGTCCTCGGCCCGCGCCGCCTGGTAGGCCGCGAACAGGTCGGCGACCACGGCATCGGTGCACGCGGCCCGGACCTTCTCCAGGTACAGCTCCGCCACGCCGGTCCCGAGCAGATCGGTCCGCGGAAACGCGGTGAGGTAGGTCGAAAAGTCGAGGAAGTTGTCGATCGTCGGCACGGTCATGTGCCGCTCGGTGCAGGCTGTCATGACGCCACCGGGTCCGGCACGTTCACCTCGAAGGTGGGGGCGGCGTGCAGGCCAGCACTGCCGGGAAGCGGGTTGCGGATCAGCCGGTTGAAGCTGTCGCGGAGCCGGAACATCCACCAGATCGCCTCTTGCATCCGGTTCGGTTCGCCGTTGAACGCCTGCGTCAGCAGCGCGAGGAACGTGCCGTAGTCAGCGTTGAACGCCTCGGCGGCGGCCGCCAGCTCGGAGCCCGCCGGATAGTCGGTCAGCCGCGCGCTCACCTTGATGTTGAACGTTTGGTCCCAGTCGACCCCGAGTTTCGGACCCGTCGGCGCGTCGGGATGATCCCCTTGCTGGTAGTAGCGGCCGATCTGCAGCTGCCGGAACCGGTAGTAGTGGGCCAGCTCTCCGTCGCTGTCGTACAGACCGTTGTCGAGGCCTTCGCCCTGCTCGCTGATGAACCGCAGGGCCCGGCAGGCCGAGTCCAGATCCCGCACTTCGATGATCGCGCCGCCACCGGAATAGAAGAACTCGGGCCCGACCTGGCGGGATTCGGCACCGCAGAACAGGTCCGGGTCGGCCGCGGCCAGCCGCCGGATCCCCGCGCCGATCTCCTCGTAGAACTCGCCGATGCTGAAGAAGCTCATGCCCTCGGCCGTCGGGCACGACACCAGCATCGGGTTGTCCGTCGGCTGCGAGAATAGGCGGGACTCGGAGTCCGGGGCCTTGCGCGGACGCTCGATCTTGCAGAATGTGTCCACCGCCTCCGGCGAGAACGGCCGCAGGTCGACGATGAAGTCGTCTTCGCCGTCGGGAAGGCGCGCCGGATAGGACGGCACGAAGCCCGGGCGGGTCAGGTCGGGACTTCCGCCGACGGCGTTCAGCACGTTGGCCACCAGGCAGAGGTGGAGCATCTCTTCGACCGCCGTCACCCGGATGATGTGGGCCGCGTCGGAGTTGGTGGTGGACCGGATCGAGTAGTACGCGGTCAGGTAGACCGGGATGGTCGCGTGCTCCAGCGCCAGCGCGGCTTCCAGGTACCTGATCAGATCGGTACGGGTGTTGATGGTCGACCCGGTCACGGGCCCACCTCCTCGAGTTGCGGGACGCCGGCAGAGACGAGTTCGACGGGCGCCTGCTCGCTGTCCAGTTGGGCGAGCATGGCCCGGGCGCTCCGCAGGCAGAGCGCGGCGATGGTGAGGGTGACGTTGGACGTCCCGACGGTCGGCAGGCTCCCCCCGCCGACCAGGTACAGGTTCGCGTGGTCCCACGACCGCTGGTGGGAGTCGACGACCGAGGTCGACGGGGCGGTGCCCATCATGTGCGTACCGGCCAGATGGTTACCGCCGCGAATCTCGTAGCCCTGACCCTCGTACGTGGCGTAGCCCCAGAAGTTCGGGTCGTAGTTCGTGTGGTCCTCGGCACCCAGCCGGGCGAAGATGCGCTTGGAGAGCTGGCGGGCGTAGGCGACACCGCGCATGGTGTAGTCGGGGATGTCGTAGGTGATGATCGGCCGCATATTGCCGAGGCGGTCGGTGTACGCGGGGTCGACGGTGACCCGGTTGCTCGGGCTGGCGGGAACCTCGACCATGAACGCCAGCTGCAGCTGACGCGACACGCGGTCGACCAGGCCCCGGCGCAGCGCCTCGCCGTAGCGGCCGCCGTTGTCCACCAGATCCATCAGCTCGGTCATCGGCGCGCCGCGGGCCCAGCCCCAGCCGTCGTTGTGGATATCGACGGCGAAAGCGGCCTGGCGGCGCCGGAACCTGCCTCCGCGCAGGTCCGAGATGCCGCCGGTGCAGTTCGTGCCGCGGAACGTGCCGGCGACCTGGGGGAGCAGGGCCCATGCCAGCAGGTAGGCGTGGTCCATGAAGTTGCGCCCCATCAGGCCGCTCGCGCCGCGCAGGCCGGAGGCCAGCATCAGGCGCGGGTTCTCGACCGCGTTGGCGGCCAGCACGAACAGCCGACCGCGGGCCCGGCCCGTGGTCCACTCCCCGCCGTCGGCCCGGTCGTAGTGGCGGTACTCGATCTCCCGGACCCGGCCGGTCTCGTCGTCGATGTGGACCTTGTGGGCGACGGCCTGAGCGACCAGGTCCACCCGCCCGCTCTGCATGGCCTGAGCGAGCGTCTTGCCGGCGTGGTACTTGGCCTGGACCGGGCAGATCGGGACGCAGTTGTTGTTGCCCTGGCATCGGCCGCCGACCTCGACCTGGTAGGTGCTGACCGCACCTCGAGGCCGGTAGCCGCTGCCGCCGTCATAGGCGGGGTTGGGTATCCCGTTGCGACCCTGCGGGAACGGCCTGACCCGCAGCATCGCCCGCTCGCCGTCGAGCTCGACCGGCATGCCGTCCAGATCCTTGGCCACCATCTTGTCGAGATAGGACAGCGGCAGGCCCTTCATGGGATACACGTATTTCTCGTCGAACGTGATGCCGAGGTAGGCCTGGTCCTCGACGTCGGCCGACACGCCGATCTCCCGTTCCGCCTCGTTGTAGTAGAGAGCGAGGTCGTCGTACGTGATCGGCCAGTCGGCGCCCTCGCCGTAGAGGGTGCGCATCCGGAAATCCTCGGGCAGCATCCGCGGCGTCTTCGCCTCCCAGTGCATGGTCGTGCCGCCGAGCACGCGCGTATAGGTCGTGTCAGTGGCGAACGGACCGCTCTGCACGAGGTAGGCCGACGAGTCCGGGGAGCCGGGGACGATGCGGCGCGCGTCGGTCCCCCGGGGCATCGGCGCGTTCGGGCCAGCCGGGTACGGAGACTGGTTGTCCTTGCTGGTCGCGGAGTAGAAGCGGTCGAGATAGCCCTCGTACCCGCGCAGGGTGAGGTCCTCGGCCGGGCCGGCCTCGAGGATCAGCACCCGCTTGCCGGCATCGCTCAGGCGGGCGGCGATGATGGCACCGGAGATGCCGGAACCGACGATGACGGCGTCGTAGACGACCTCGGCGGCGTCGTCGCGAGCGGCGTTGTCCGCCGCGCCCTTCGGAAACTTGATGAACATTGAGCAGTCACCCTTCTCGCAGGTCCCAGACGAGGCTGGGAACTGCGTGGCGGTTGGCAAGGGACGTCAGACGGCGGTGGCGCGGACCCGCATGGCCGACAGGTAGGAGGCATAGCTCCAGGTGAGGTTGTGGACGCTGCGCTCGTATCCCGTGCTGCCGTCGTACTGCTCCGAGAGCTCGAAGTGGTCACTGTGGTACACGACGGCGCGCACCATGGCGTCACCGGTCGCGACCAGCGCGGCGGCGGCGTCCTCGGCGGCGGCCGACCCGTCGATCCCGGACTGGGCGAAGAACGGGCCCGACAACTCGTCGAGGGGAATCCGGCCGCTCGACCTGATCTCGGCGGCCAGCGCGTAGTGCAGTTCCGCCACGTTGCAGGTGGACAGGGCCCACGGGTGACCGCCCAGGATCGGGTGCGCGGTGTCGCCGTCGTACACGTCGCCGGGATAGCGGCCGAACAGTGGACCGAGACCCAGTTCCTTGTCGGCCTTGTTGATCGGGTAGAAGGCGATCCCGCCCTCCTCCCACTGCGACCGCAGCTGGGCGGCGGTCGCCAGCATCCTGGTATCGGTGATGGGCACCCCGCCGTAGATGCACGCCTGCACGATGTCGATGTTCGGGTCGTAGCCGTCGACCACCGGATGCTGCGGCGAGGGTTCGGCGCCGTCGCCGGGGTCGGCCATCATGCTGACGTACTTGCTTCCGTCCCAGTGGCCGGCGAGGGCCTGGCGGATCCAGTCGACGGCGGGCTGGAGCCCGGCCGGCTTGTCGATCCCGGCGACCGAGGTGGCCAGCACCTCCTCGAAGCAGCGCAGCTGGGCTGAGCGGGCGAAGAAGCTGTAGCCGACGTGCTCTTCCCACAGGTTCGTCGTGGGTTTCTTGTAGACGTCGAGCAGGAACGCCACGTTGGCGTTGACGAGCCCCACCGCGGTCTTCTGCATGCCGTCGTCCAGCCGGTCGTACGCCGCCAGGATGGTGATCGACTGCAGGGCCGGTCCGTCGTTCTGCTCGGTCCACGGCCGCGACTTCCCGGCGATCGTGAAGCACGCGTGGCCCTTGGTCGGCTGCGCGTTGTGGTAGCAGAGGTCGGCGAACTGGACGTAGTCGTTGAGCGGCTGGAAATTCCCGCCAAGGATCTGCGGCAGGTCGGCCTTGGCCAGCTCTATGGCGGTGATGGCACCGTCGCGCACCCAGTTGAAGACGTAGTCCTCGTCGATGCCGGGAGTCTCGGCCGGGAAGGACGGGGCGGCGATGATGGCGCCCGGCTTCGAGTCCTTGGAGTGGTCTCCCGGGGCCTCCGGGTCGCTGAAGATGAAACCGTCGCTGGCGACGTTGCGGAACAGCAGCGTGTACATCAGCGGCACCAGGGTCGGCAGGTCGACGGCACCCGGCGCCAGCGAGTTCTCGACGTCGGCTCGCGGCTGGTAGGCGGCGGCCGAGCGGTTGGTACGGGCGGGCAGGTTGCTGTCGGTCGTGAAGTCGGACATTCAATACACCCCATTCGTTTTCGCGCGGACCCATCTGTATCGGCGCCGTCGCCGACACGATTCAGGTCGCCTTTTGATGACGCCGGCTCGTCCGATTCCCGCGGCGGGGGATTCCGCGGGACCAGGTTGTCGGTGTCGCAGTTTCAGTCGGAGTTTCGGTCACGGTACTAGTCGCGGTTCAAGTCGTGGTTCAAGTCGTGGTTTCAGGAGCCTTACCGGCCCGAGCCGGATATCGGCGATGCTATGTGGATAATCGCATCCGATTGCGACTCATCAGTGCCGATCGAAATCAGATCGAGCACGCGGTGGCCCGAGCGGATCGCCCCGAACGATACGGACCTATCGGTCGATCGGCGGCGACCACTCGCAGCTTTTATCTTTAGGTCGACGAGTGATCCACTGTCGCCACGCGGAAATGGCCGCGTCCCAGGAACGATATCGCCGAACCCCCCGTGAAACTCCATTGGATACCTGTGTGCCTAGTGAATATACAGTCCTTCAAGCCGCTTGGACTGACAGATCTTGGACCCGTTCTTCCGCGCTGTGCAATACCCCATTCTCTGGCGCCTTTCAAAGCCACGTAACCGTCCGAAACGGATATTCCCTAGTACTCCAGCCGTAGATCGTGATATCGGCCCCTATCCAACGTCCGATAGCCCCAACGCGCGTGATCCATGCGTGATCGACGATCCTGGTACGGGAGGTCACCCGTCAGCACTGACTGGCACATGAACGCGAGAAATGCGCAGGTAGACTGGCTTAAGCCGATGCTGGCCGGCACAACAAAGTAATGTCTGACATCAATAGCGGCGGACTCTTAATCCGTGGGTTGTAGGTTCAAGTCCTACGCGGCGCACCATTGTTCAAGGCCCTGAGCTGGTGTTTCTTGCCAGGCCAGCTCAACGATCCATCCGCGCGCCTCGTGGCTGTCCTCAGGCCGGGACGAGGTGTTCCTCGTTGGGCCGCAGAACGGCCACGGCGATAAGGATCAATGCTCCACCCAGTAGGGCGGGCCAGGGCAGGCGTTCGCCGAGGAAAGCGGCGGCGAGCAGGGCCGCGGATACCGGTTCGAGAAGTGTCGCCACGGTTGCCGCTGATCCGGAAGTGGTGCGCAGGCCGGCGTAGAGCAGGCCGTAGGCCAAAGCCATGGTAGCGATGCCGAGGTAGGCCAGCAGGCCCAGCGACGCCGGGCTGGTCCCGATCAGCGTGTCGTTTCTGACCGCGGTGACCAGCAGGAACGGAGCAAGGGCGAGGGCGCCGACGGTGGTGGCGCACGTAGTCAACGCCACCGGATCAGTTTGTCGGGCGGCGGTGTGTCCCAGAACCGTCGTCGCCGCATAGGTCGCGCCGGCCGCCACAGCCAGGATCAGACCCAGGTACGGCGAGTCGCCGGGCCCTACCGACCCGTGGCCTGCCGTCGCGCTGATCAGGACCAACCCGGTCAGCGCGGCGGCCAGCACCCCTGCCTGCCGGGCTGAGGGCCGCGTACGGGCCCGCAAGTGTTCCCAGATCGCGGCCACAACAGGAGCAAGGCCCAACGAGACCACCGTGGACACGCTGACCCCGACCATCAGTACCGAGACGAAGTACAGACCCTGATAGGCGCCGGTGCCGCAGCCCACCACGATGGCCAGGACCGGGTGGTCACGCATCGTCGCCCACACCATTGCCCACCGGCGTGTCACGACGGCGAACCCAATCAGCGCGACCGCCGCGAGCAGCATCCGCCAGGCGCTGACGGTCATTGCCCCCAACCCGTCACGTTCGTGCAGCACCGTGACCGCCAGGCCGCCGGTTCCCCACAACACTCCAGCGGCGCAAACCTGGAGAAGACCGATCCGCGATGCGTTCCCCGCCACGGTCAGCCGACCTCGTGCGAAACGACATCTGCAGTGACGAAGTGCGGCCAGGGCAAGCCAACCCTGGTGAACAGCCGGAGGCTGTCCGCAGCAGGTCGGGCCCACGCGCCGACGACTTCACACACCCGGCATCAGACCGCCCGGCAGCACCACGGTATGCAATGGCTCTTCGGCAGCGTGATCGACGGCCGGGCCTGCCCCACTAAAAACCATGGCAACAGGCTATGCGACACGGTTGAGCATCTGTCGTTCCCGCTTGAAGGCGCGGTGGCTCGGGCAAGTCCACGCTGATGGAGGCGGTCGCCGTTGCGGGGTGGCGTCTCTCTCGTCGGCCAACACCTGATCGACCCCGCCGCGGCGGGGTCGACTAAGCTGTTAGCTAACCGGGAGGTGGAGCGATGTCGGCGGAGGACGTCCACTACAACATGCACGATGCCAAGACTCACCTGTCGCGCATCATCGAGCGGGTGGAACGCGGCGAGGAGGTCGTCATCGACCGCGCCGGCGTGCCCGTGGCGAGGATCGTGCCGCTGGCGCGCCGAGTCAACAGGACCGCCGTCGGCTCGCTCGCCGGGCGGCTGGATCTTTCAGGCGATTGGGACTCACCGCACACCAACGCCGAGATCGCTGCCGACTTCGGTCTCGGCGAATGACCCTGCTGCTCGACACCCACATCGCACTATGGGCCATCACCGGCGACGCCACTCTAGGCGAGGAATTCCTCGATCGGCTACGCCACGACCCGGACATCTTCCTGTCGCCGGTGAGTCTCTGGGAGATCACCATCAAGCAGTCCACCGGCAAGCTTCCCGGACCGGCCGACCTTGCCGAACAGGTGCGTGACATGGGCTTCCGCGAACTACCCGTGACCCACGCCCATGCGATTGCCGCCGGACGGCTCCCGCTGCATCACCGCGATCCGGTCGACCGGATGCTGGTGGCGCAAGCGGCCGTAGAGGGCCTGACGCTGGTCTCCAGAGACGAGTCGATAGCGCTGTACGACGTCGATTTCCTCAAGGTGTGACAGCCTCCGCGGGTGAGCAAGGCGCGATCCCGGGTCCTGATGGACGGAAGCAAGGGTGTCGCACCATCCGATGGCAGAATGGCGTTCATGTGAGTGTCAGCTTGCCGGGAATGGGTAACACAGTCCGAATGCGGAGCGGAATTGCGCGAGGAGAGGACGGTGCGCCCGGGGTGACTCGGCGCGTTGTTCGCCTGCTTGTGCTGCTCGGCGTGGTCTTTGCCGCGTATCTCGTGCTCAGCCTTTTCGATCACGCGGCGCGGGCCGATACGGGGTCGATTGATCAGTCGATTGATCACATTGGCGCAACGGATCCGGTCGCCTCGGTCAAGGCCGTGGCCACCGGCGCCAGAAAGACCATCCCGAAACCACAGTCGATCATGTCGAAGTCGACCGCTCCGAAGGCCCACCCGCAGAGGATTCACCGGCCGACGACGATCAAGATTCCCGGGGTCCACCAGCCGAAAGTCCAGCCACCGAAGAAGATCCACGCCCCGAGGAGCCAGGCACCGAGGAAGATCCAGGCGCCGAGCATCCGGGCCGGCGAGACGGTCCGGCGGGTGCAGGTCGGGACATCGAAGGTCCGTCAGCCCATGTCCGATGCGGTCCGGGACGCTGCCCGAGCCACGGTGACCCCGGCACGGACGGCGGTCGTCCGGCAGAAATTGTCGAGCCCCGCCCAGCTCTCTTCTCTGCCCGAGCTCGCCGAGCTGCCCGATCTGCCGCGGGCAGAACTCCCCGCTTTGCCGCAGCTGCCCGGCCTGCCGCAAACCCAATTCCCCGTTTTGCCGCAGCTCGCCTCCCGGTCGCAGCTGCCCGGTCTGCCGCAGGCCCGGACGCCGGTACTGACCCGAGCTACGGCGTTGCCCAGCGCCCCTGTGCCGCACCAGCCGCTCATGCCGCTGGTGTCCGCGCAGGTGTGCCCGCTCCCGCAACCGCCGGCCTTCGCGCCGGCACCCGGGCTGTACGGCGTGACCAAGCCGCCGGCAGCACAGGCTCAACCGCGGACAGCGCCGCTCCCGGCTCCGCCGCGGCAGCCGGCCGACCGCTCGACTCCCACCGGGCAAGCACGTGCCTCCGGTGGCGGCAACGCACCCACGATGGGCACCGTCTCGTCGTCGTGGCGGCTCGAGGTGGCGGCCGCCGGCCGTCGCCTGGCCACCGATCTCATCGCCCGCGGACGCACCGTCCGTTACGCGGGACCTCCCAGCTGAACGAACTCCCGCAGGGATCCGGAAACCGGCCGGCACCAGTTCGGCCGTCGAAGAAGCTTTGACCCTGGCTGGGAGGCCATCGTGATCCGCATTCTGCTCGTCGAGCCCATGAATCTGCTCCGCGGCGCCCTGGCCGCGACGTTGTCCCTGGAGGAAGACCTTGAGGTGGTCGCCGCCCTGGGCGCCCTCGACCAGGCGCTGGACATGGCCCGCGCGGTGCCGCCGGACGTGGCCGTGGTCAACATCGCGCTGTTGGCCGGCGACGGCCTGGCTACGATCGCGCGGCTCACCGCGGAGCAGCCCGATTGCGCCACCTTGGTGCTGGCCGGCCCGGACGAGTCGGTACTGCTCAACCGGGCGCTTGACCTGCGCATCGGCGGCGTCGTCGGCACCCAGGCCGCCCCGTGTGAGCTGGTCCGCGGCATCCGCCGGCTCGTTCGGGGTGAGCGGGTCATCGACGCGAGTCTGGCCGTGGCGATGGTGGCGGCGCCGCGCAGTCCACTGTCGCCGCGGGAGCTCAACGTGCTGAGCGTGGCCGCGTCCGGGGTGCCGTCCATGGAGGTCGCCGCCGAGCTGCACCTGAGCACCGGCACCGTGCGCAACTACATCTCGGCGATCCTCCGCAAGACCGGCGCCCGCAACCGCCTGGAGGCAGTCCGCCTCGCCGAGGGCGCCGGCTGGCTCCAATGACGGTGACCCCATGACGGCGACGCAGCCGCACCTGGCGGGGTGCGGCTGCGTCGGAGGTACCGGTCAGAGCTGAACGGGTCAGAGCTGGCCGAGCACAGCCAGGATGGCGTTGAGGAGCGCGGCCAGTCCACCCGCGGTGGGGTTGCCGTCGAGCAGGTGGGTGATCGCGCACAGCAGGTTGCCGAGCAGGTTGCCGGGCGCTTGCACCGCGGTGATCACCAGGTGCACCTGGTTCAGGTCGACCACCAGGCCGAGCAGGTCGAGGTGCAGGGGCCCGAGGACGAGGTTCAGCACCTGACACGTCGCCGCGGCGACGGTCACGGGCATGCTGACGGTGCGGGTGACGGTACCGATGGTGGCGCCGGACGAGTCGCTGACTGTACCGGTCAGCACGCCGGTGGCCAGTAGCTTTCCGTTCTGCGTCGAGAACTTCGCCGGGGTGAAGCTACCGGCGAAGGAGCCGTTGTCGGCCGTGCCGGTGATCGGTGTGGCGAGGGCGGTTACGGGCGGCGCGGCCGCCGGGGCACTCGGGGCGGCACTGGCCACACCCGCACCCGCGAAGCTGAGTCCCAACGCCGCGAGCAATGTTACGACGATCATCGATAGCCGTTGCCGATGTGTCATCGTTCCTCCTGCTGATAATGATTCGTCTGGCTTCTGTTGTCATCGATAAGCCTCGTTGCCGGCGCGGGCTCAACCCAGTGAGTGCTGTCATCGGCTGACGGTGAGTGGAGTCAGACGGATCGCTGACAATTGTCAGGTTTGCCGCACGATGGCCGCGTCCGACCAGGTCAACGACTTCCTCACGCCCGGCCTGGCATGCGCCACGTCTGGATGGCGTAAAGGAAAAGCGGATATGCCGCGTTGGCGGCGGCCCGGCCCGGACGGTGTCCGTCGGCCGAGCTGGACTGTTATAGGCCGAGCACCGGCATGCACTCCTCGACGCCGGACAACTCGATATCGGTGCGTCGCCGCGGGGTCCATTCGTGCCGGGTCAGCCGCCAGCGCAGCAGTTCGGCCACCGCGCCGCGGCGGCTGGCCCAGGTCGTACCGTTACGGGTGTATCCGAGGGCTTCGGATACCCGGTTGGACGCATGGTTGTCGGTGAAAGCCTCGCTGGACGCCTCGCGGGCCTCGAAGCCCTCGAAGGCGAGGTGCAGGATCGCCGCTCGGGCCTCCTTGCCCAGCCCGCGGCCGCGGGCTGCGGGGGTCACCCAGGAGAACGAGGTCACCGTGCCGACCGTGGCGAAGTCGGTGCCGATCAGATCCTGCATGCCGACTGGCTCGTCGTCGTCGCAGATCACGAAGTACAACCGCCAGAATGCGGCATCGACGCGCGACCGGCCGGCCCAGATGGCGCGCATCCAATGCCACTCCCGGCTCGGGCTGTCCTCGTAAAGGGACATCGGATCGTCGAACGGCGCTGGTTCGCTGTCGATGACGACGCCGGCCCGGACTACCGGTACGAGACGTTCCAGAAGGTCATCGGTGGCGGCGGCGAGGGTCAGCCGCGGGGTACGAACGGCCAGGTTCAGCGGGGGATACGTGGACAGCACCGGGGCACCGTACCTTCGGCCACCGGCCATGCACCTCCGAATATCCGAGCACGCGTTGGACCGGTCGTCCACGTCGACGACGCTCAGGACGCCGTCAGCCCGTTGCGTAGGGTCCGCCGTGATGAATGGGAGGCCGAGGCTGCGGACTGCGGACGGGACTGTATCTCGATGCGCGCGGCCGGCAGCGGGTCCGGCGTGGTGAGCGCCAGCACGAGGGTTGACCCCTGACCATACCGGTTGTCAGATCATCGACACATATCGTTCTTTTCGCGGTTCTCCGTATACAATCGTGTTGATTAGTCTGGTTTGTTGGCATGGCGGGGTAACCAGAAGGGGTAACCAGAACTCGAGATCGAGACCCGCGGGCACGCGGTCGGTGGGTCGCCGAAGTGGAGGCGCCATGCGACCCAGCGATGTAGACAAGGTGACCGGCCGGTTGGCTGCCCACAATGACACCACTGCCGGCTATCCAGCGGACCAGTCGATTGTGGAGTTGTTCCGTGCCCGGGTTCGCCTCGCCCCGGACGCGATCGCGTTGTCAAGCGAGGACCGGTGGATCACCTACGGTGAGCTCGACCGGTGGTCCGATCGGCTGGCCGCCCGACTGGCCGAGGCCGGTGTGGCGGTCGGCGAGCCGGTGGGGCTGCTCGGCGAGCGGTGTCTCGAGGTGCCGGTCGGGATGCTCGGCATTCTCAAGACCGGAGCGGTGTATGTGCCCCTGGATCGGGCGGATCCGATCGGGCGGCTCCGGGTCCTCATCGACGAGGTGGCGATCCGTCGGATCGTGACGATGCCCGGCTCCGGCGGGTTGCTCGACCGGATCCCGGCATTCGCGGTGGCGGATTCCCGCTTCGGCGACGATCGGCAGCCACCGCCGGTCCACGTCGGTGGCGGCGACCCGATTTACATCATGTTCACCTCCGGCTCCACCGGCAGGCCGAAGGCGGTAGCGATACCCCACCGTGGAGTGGCCCGCCTGGTGATCAACACCAACTACATCCGCTTCGCCGCGACCGACCGGATCGCCAACACCGGATCCCTCTCGTTCGACGCCTCGACGCTCGAGATCTGGGGCGCGTTGCTCAACGGTGCGCACCTCATCGTGATCGACCGCGACGCGCTGCTGGACCCCGCTCTGTTGGAGAGTTTCCTGCATCGCAGGGAGATCACCGTCCTGTGGCTGTCGGCTGGGCTGTTCCACCAGTGCGCACGGTCTCGGCCGGCGATGTTCGGCGGCCTGCGAGTCCTGATCTCCGGCGCCGACGTGCTCATCCCCACCCTGGTGCGGGAGGTGTTACGCCATGGTGCGCCGGGGAGCCTGTTGAACGCCTACGGCCCGACCGAGAACACCACCGTCTCCACCACACATCTGATCAGCGACGTTCCACCCGGCACCGTCCGTATCCCGATCGGACGGCCGATCGCGAACTCCACGTGTCACATCGTGACCGCCGACGGAACGCCGGCGGCCGTCGGCGAGGAGGGCGAGCTCCTGGTGGGTGGCGACGGCGTAGCCCTCGGATACGTCAACGATCTCCCATCCACCGTGGACCGGTTCATTCCCGACCCGGACAGTCCGCGCCCCGGCGCCACGCTGTTTCGCACCGGCGACCTGGCCCGTTGGTTGCCGGACGGCACGATCGAGTTTGTCGGCCGCCGCGACCGCATGATCAAGTTGCGCGACTTTCGGATCGAACTAGACGAGATCGAAGCGGTGTTCGCCACCTGCCCGATGGTCGGCGACGTCGCCATCGCCACCGTCGGCGACAACCCGAGCACCCGGACGATCGTCGGGTACTACACGGCCCGTTCGGGTGTCGAAGCGCCGACCCAGACCGAACTCCGCACGTTTCTCGCCCAGCGTCTCCCCGCGTACATGCTCCCCGCCCGGTTCGTGGCACTCGATCATTTCTCGTTGACCGCCAGTGGCAAGCCGGACCGGGCCGGGTTGGCCGGTGCGGAAAGGGTCAACGGTGCCATCGATGAGTCGGCAGCGTCCGTACGCCGTCCGACAACGCCGGAGCAGGTGGCGCTGGCCGGGCTGTGGAGGGAATTGCTGGACGTCACGGACGTCGGGCTCGACGACACGTTCTTCGAGCTGGGTGGCAATTCTCTGCTGGCCGCACGGGTCTTCGCCCGGCTGCAGACGATGTTCGGGATCGGTCCGGAGACCGGCCGGTTTCTGACCCGCAGGCTCCTGGCGGATCCGTCGCTGTCCGGCTGCGCCGCCGCCGTCCGCGAGGCCAGGGCCGGCCTGTCGCCGCACGAGGTCGCGGAGCCGCGCGTCGACTTCTACCGGGAAGGCATGCTCACCGTGCCGATCCCGGTGGCCCGGGGCGGTGGGGCGGTGTCCGGCGTCGTCGGGACGGTGGACGAGATCCTGCTCACCGGCGCGACCGGTTTCATCGGGGGATACCTGCTGCGGGAGCTGCTGAACACCACCGACGCGAGGATCCATTGCCTGGTCCGCGCGGTCGATGTCGAACACGGCGTACGCCGCCTGGCGGCAACCCAGTCCCGCTATGAGCTCGGCGATCTTCCTGCGGACCGGGTGGTCCCACTGGTCGGAGACCTCGGCCTCCCGCTCCTCGGGCTCGATCCGGACCAGTTCGACACGTTGGCCGGTAACCTCGATCTCATCGTTCATGCCGGGGCCTACGTGAACTTCACCTATCCGTACGCCCAGTTAGCCGGCGTGACCGTGGCCGGCACCCAGGAAATCGTTCGCCTGGCGTGCCGGTATCGCGGTGTGCCGGTGCATTTCGTCTCGACCATTGCGGTTCTGGCCGGGTTCGGTGCCGCGGGAGTCCACGCGGTCACCGAGGACACCCCGCTCGCCTTTCCCGAGTATCTCTACATGGGATACCCCGAGACCAAGTGGGTAGCCGAAGCGCTGCTCGGTCAGGCCGGAAGGGCCGGGCTGCCGGTGGGTATCCACCGGCCCTACGAGGTGTCCGGCGACCTGCGCAACGGTGCGTGGAACCTGGAAAGCGCCACCTGCGCCCTGTTCAAAGTCATGGTGGACAGCGGCATCGCCCCGGATATCGACCTGCCACTCGATTTCGTTCCGGTTGACCTGCTGGCCGAGCAGATCGTCCACATCGCACTGACGCGGAGCGCGGTGACGCACACCTATCATCTGGCCAATCCGCACCCGGCCGGCCTGCGGGACATGGCCGAACGACTGCGGGTCCACGGATACCAGCTGGAAGATCTGCCCTTTGCCGACTGGGTCCAGCGGGTGGTCCAGTTCGTTCGGGAACACCCCGACCACCCGTTTGCCCCGTTCGTGCCGATGTGGATCGACCGTAGCCCGCGAAGCGGACTGGTACTGAAAGAGATGTACTTCGCGTCGCACTTCCCGCGGTTCACCCGGACCAACGCCGAGGCCGCGCTCGCCGGTACCGGGACCGCGATGCCGGCGGTCGACGCTGACCTGCTCGATCACTACATCCGGTTCTTCGAGCGGTCGGGGTATTTCCCGGTCCCGCAGGCCAGGCTCTAGCGATGGCCGATGGATCCGCGCCGGACATCCCGGCGCAGCGCCGCTCGCCGCGGATTCCTCGGCTGGCTGTGCTCCCTGGACTGGCTGTGCTTCCTCGACTGGCTGTGGTCCTCGACTTCGGCGCGGCCACCCCGATGAGCATCCTCGCCTCCGCGCGGGGACTGGCCGACGTCATCTTTCTGTGCGACCGGGACCTGCCCTACATTCGGGCACTGATCGGAGAGCTCCGCGAGATCGCCACCGTATGCGACATCACCGGTCTCGGCGGAGCGGATCTCGTCGATCTGGTGGAGCGACTCGACCTCGACGGAATCACGACCTTCAGCGAAAGCCGACTCAATGTCACCGCCAACCTCGCACAACGGCGAGGGCTGCCGTATCTGAGCGTGGCGGCCGCGCGGGCGCTGACCGACAAGTACGTCCAGCGACGCGCTCTCGCCGACGCCGGGGTGCAGGCGACCCGATGCCGGGTCGTCCACGACGTTGCCGACCTTGGCGCCGCCCTGGCTGAGGTCGGGTTACCGGCGATCCTCAAGCCCCGCAGCGGTGCCGCCAGCGCGTACACCTGCCGGGTCGACACCGCCGCGGAGGCGGCGGCACGGCTCGGCGACTTCCTGGTGCGCCTGCCGGCGGCCACTCGGGGTGACTTCGTGGTGGAGGAGATGCTGGTGGGCGATCCGACGGTGGCCGGCGCGGGCTGGGGTGACTACGTCTCGGTCGAGTCGGTGACCTCGCACGGCGTCGTGCGCCACGTGGAGATCACCGGCAAGTTCCCGCTGGCCGATCCGTTGCGCGAGACCGGCTATGTGGTCCCGTGCACCCTCGCCGACCACGTCCGCGAGCAGGTTCTCGCCCTGACCGAGGCCAGCATCCACGCGCTGAAGGTGCGGCACGGGACCACCCACATCGAGGTGAAGCTCACCCCGCACGGGCCGCGGATCATCGAGCTCAACGGACGGCTCGGTGGATATGTCGCCGATATCGTCAGCCAGGCGCGGGGTATCGATCTGGTGCGCGCCACTCTCGCCGTGGCCCTAGGCCGAGCGGCCGACGTACCGCCGGCCATCTACCGCAGGTACGCCTTCCAGTACTTCATCACGCCGCCGATGCCGGCCGCGGTGCTGCGGCGGCTCGACGGTGTGGCGGAGCTGAGCGCGCACCGGGGGATCCAACTCGTCGAGACCTTCAAGCAGGTCGGCGAACGCCTCGACTGGCGCGACGGCACGCTGACCTACCTCGGAATCGTCCACGGATCGGCGCACGACCACGAGGGCGTCCTCGGTCTCGTCGATCTAGTGGATCGGACCCTACAGATCGAGTACGAGATGGCCCCGGTGAGCCTCTAAAAGGCTAATATAAGCCGACATTGCAGATCCCGAGCAGGGAGCTTCACCGTGGGCGTCGGGCCGTGAGACTGTCGAGCCGCCAGTGGTTCGCCGCAGCGGTGGGCTTGCAGATCCTCATCGACCTCTCCGCGGCCGTGGCCGGTCCGGAATTGGCGGGCGGGTGGCGAGCCACCACGGCCGTCGTCACCACCAGCAATGTTCTGATCCTCGCCGGGATCGGTGCCGTCGCCTACCGCGACAACGCTACCGCGGAGCGCAGTCGCGGAAACGCCGAGATGCATGCCCAGGCCAGTCACGATCAGCTTCAGGAGCTGATCGACAACGTCGCGGCGATGATCTACATGAAGAGGATCGACGACGGCCGCTACGTCCTGGTGAACCGGGAATGGGAACGGCTGATCAAGACCGGCCGCGACCGGGTGGTGAACCTCACCGATCACGAGGTCTTCCCACCCGAGCTTGCCGACAAACTTCGAGAAAACGACCTCGGGGTGGCCCGCGCCGGCCGTACCGTGCAGTTCGAGGAGACCGCGGAATTCGACAACGGCGTCCGCTCGTACCTGTCGGTGAAGTTTCCGGTGCTGGACAGCGCGGGCGAGGCCTACGCGGTGTGCGGAATCTCGACCGACATCACCGACCGGATACGGGCAGAGGAACAGGTTCGGGAGCTGAACGCCGGCCTGGAGACCCGGGTCGCCGAGCGCACCGCGGAGTTGGAGGCGTCGACCCGTGAGCTGGACGCGTTCTCATACTCGGTCTCGCACGATCTGCGCGCCCCGCTGCGCTCGCTGCACGGGTTCAGCCAGGCAATCGCCGACGACTACGGCGACCTGCTCGACGACGTCGGCCGAGGCTATCTGGCCCGGTTGCAGCTCAACGTCAAGCGGATGGGCCAGATGATCGACGATCTGCTCAATCTGTCGCGGGCCACCCGGGCGGATCTCGCGCGAGAGTCGGTGGACCTGAGCGGTCAGGCCCGGGAGATCATGAGCGACCTGGCCACGGCCGACCCCGACCGCACCGTCAAAAGTGTCATCGCGGACGATCTGACGGCCCTCGGCGATCGAGCGCTGTTGCGCATGGTGCTTCAGAATCTTCTCGCCAACGCCTGGAAATACACCGCCAGACTGCCGGTCGCGCGCATCGAGTTCGGGCAGCTCGACCGCCATGGTGAGCGGGCGTTCTTCGTCCGCGACGACGGCGCCGGGTTCGACACGAAGTACGCGGACAAGTTGTTCGTCGCCTTTCATCGGCTGCATCCCGCCGCGGAGTTCGAAGGCAACGGCATCGGGCTGGCGATCGTCCAGCGGATCGTGCGCCGGCACGGCGGTCAGGTCTGCGCCGAGTCCGAGCTGGGGCATGGCGCGATCTTCTCCTTCACGGTGGCCGGGCCGACGGAAGCAACGACATGATCGAGGGAACGATTCTGCTGGTCGACGACAATCCCGACGACGTCGCCCTGACGCTGCGGGCGTTTCGCACCAACAACATCACCAACCAGGTCGACGTGGTTTCCGACGGCGAAGAAGCCTTGAACTATCTGCTCCCGGCCGGCGAGCCGCGCCCGAAGCCAGTGCTGATCCTGTTGGACATCAACCTGCCCAAGGTCAGCGGGCTGGAGGTGCTGCGCCGGATCAGGACCGACGACCGGACGCGGTATCTGTCCGTGGTCGTGCTCAGCACCTCGAGCGAGGACCGCGACATCGTCGAGAGCTACAACCTGGGCGCGAACAGCTACGTCCGCAAGCCGGTGGTATTCACCGAGTTCGTCGACGCTGTCCGGATACTCGGCCTGTACTGGCTCCTGGTCAACCAACCGATCCTGCCACCAAAAGGCGGCTGACGACATGATCGCCGTGCGGCTACTGATCATTGAGGACAACGAGGATGACGCCATGCTCGTCGTCCGTACCCTGCGCGGCGGCGGCATCGACCTCGACTTCGAACGGGTGGAGACCGCCACGGCGATGTCGACGGCATTGTCTGTCCAACCACCGGACATCGTGATCTCCGACAACACGATGCCGACCTTCGACGCCTCGTCGGCACTGCGCCTGCTTCGCGACCGGGAACTGGACGTGCCCTTCATCGTGGTCTCGGGACAGATCGGTGAGGAAACCGCTGTGGCCCTCATGCGGGCCGGGGCGCACGACTTCGTACTCAAGGACAGTCTCGCCCGGCTGTTACCCGCGGTGACCCGAGAACTGCGCGAAGCCGAGGAACGGCGCGAACAGCGGCGCACCCAGTCCGCCCTGCGAACCAGCGAGGAACGCTTCCGATTGGTCGCCGAACACCTGCACGACGTCGTGTTCCGCTACCGCATCGGGCCGAATCCCCGGCTGGAATACATCAGTTCCGCGGTGGTGTCGATGACCGGCCACCAACCCGAGGATCTCTATGCCGCTCCGGAACTCATCTTCGCCATGGCGGAACCCGAGGACCGGGTCCGCATGGTGGATTCCTGGCGCACACCGCCCATCCATCCCCTCGTCATGCGCTGGCACGACGTCGACGGTTTCACCAAATGGATTGAACAGCGGGCCGTCGCCGTGCTCGACGACCAGGGCCGGGGCGTCGCCGTCGAAGGAATCCTGCGCGACATCACCGCCCAGACCCTGGCCAGCCTCGAACGCGAAAGCCTGGAACGCCAGCTACACCAGGTGGAACGCCTCGACTCCCTCGGACAACTCGCCGGCGGCATCGCCCACGACTTCAACAACCTCCTCGGCGTGATCAGCGGCAGCGCGGAGTTCGTGCTGGACGCCCTCGATCCCGCCGATGCCAGCCGCGCCGACGTGCACAGCATCAACGACGCCGCCCGGATGGCCGCCGCGCTCACCCGGCAACTGCTCATCTTCAGCCGCCTCCAGCCGTCCCAACCGGAAATCATCGACGTGGGCGAGGTCGTGGCCGACACCGAGCGACTGCTCCGCCGCACCATCGGCGCGGACATCGAGTTCGTCGTGCAGACCGTGCCGGACCTCGACCTGGTCACCATCGACCGCAGCCGCCTCGAGCAGATCATCCTGAATTTCGTCGTCAACGCCCGCGCGGCCATGCCCGACGGCGGGCGCCTGACCATTTCCACCGCCGTCGCGGACGACCACGACATCGCGTTGCGCGATCCCGATCTGGCGCCCGGTCGATTCGTGCGCCTCACCGTCGCCGACACGGGATGCGGAATGAGCCCCGAGGTGGCACAGCGAGCCTTCCAACCGTTCTTCACCACCAAGGACGCCGGCAAGGGCACCGGTCTCGGCCTGGCCACCGTGTACGGTGCGGTCCAGGAAGCCGCCGGCACGATCACCCTGGAATCCGAACTCGGCAAGGGCACCCGCATCAGCATCTACCTGCCGTCAGCCGCGCGGCCCGAAGCGCCCGTCTCGACGGTCGCGGCGGTCACCACCGACCCCGCCAGCACCGGCGAGCACATCCTCGTGGTCGACGACAACGACGCGCTTCGGGCGATCTCCAAACGCATCCTGGTCCGCGCCGGATACCAGGTCACCGAGGCGTCCACCCGCGACGACGCCGTACGCTTCGGCGGCGACGCCGATCTCGACCTGGACATGGTGCTCGCCGACGTCGTGATGCCCGGCATCACCGCGCTCGAGATGGTCGACGCCATTCGCGTACACCGCCCGGGCATCTCGGTCGCGCTCATGTCCGGCTACGCGGACCCGGCACGCGGTGGCCGGCTACTGTCCGACGACATCCCGATCATCGCCAAACCCTTCGACGCCGCAACCCTGCTACACGAGGTCCGGATGGCGATCGACCGCGCGATATCGCTGCCTTCCTGAATCCTGGCCGCTGCTCGCGGCGGCCGGCACTCGCGCCGTCCTCTCCGCGGCTGAATCGCATGTCGTAGACCTTCAGAGTGAGAGCGGTCCGGGCTGGACGCCGTCGGTGGCGGTCGCGTCGAGGCGGAGATCGAAGGCGTAGCTTGTTAGAGCAGAAAGGGGAAGTCATGTCGCAGACCACCGCGGGAGCCGTGCCGGGTGACCGGCCGCCGGGCATGCAGCGTGAGGTCCTGGTGGTCCTGCCGGGGCTGCTGCTGGCCATGATGCTGGCGATGCTGGACAACTTCATCGTCGGTACGGCCATGCCCCGCATCGTCGGCGAACTCGGCGGCCTCGCCCACCTGTCCTGGGTCGTCACCGCGTACGTGCTCGGCACCACCGTCTCCACCCCGATCTGGGGCAAGATGGGCGACCTGTTCGGCCGCAAGACGATCTTCCTGACCGCGATCGTCATCTTCCTCGTCGGCTCGGCGCTCTGCGGCGCGGCCGGATCCAGCCTGCTCGGCGGCACCGGCGACGGCATGATCGAGTTGATCGCCTTCCGGGCGATCCAGGGTCTCGGCGCCGGCGGCCTCATCGTCAACGTGATGGCGATCATCGGCGACCTGGTACCGCCCCGGGAACGCGGCCGGTACCAGGGCATCATGGCGGCTGTCATGTCGCTGGCCATGATCGCCGGCCCGCTTGCCGGCGGCTTCATCACTGATCACCTCAGCTGGCGGTGGGCGTTCTACGTGAATCTGCCGCTCGGCGGCGTCGCCCTGCTCGTGCTGATCGCGACCCTGCACCTGCCCAAGCGACGCAGCGAACACCGCATCGACTGGCTCGGCGCCGGCCTGCTGACCGTGGCGAT
>JAVHVY010000426.1:0-17571 GCA_032160305.1 Actinoplanes sp. | reverse complement strand
ACCAACGCTGTCGACCGCGCGTCATCCCGCGCCGACCCGGATCGGACCACCGATTTGCGTTCGCACCGGGAGGTCTGCGAAGCCACCGGAGTCGGGTTGTGCCGCACCCCGGAGACCGGGTCGATGCGCTGCGCACCGAGTGCCTACGCCGGCCGGTCCTTCTTGGGCAGGGCCCGCACGACCGTGTCGTACGAGAGATCCACCGCCTCGCGGAGCTCGTCGTCGGGGATCGCTCCACCGAGCCGTAGGCTGTTCCAGCCGTAGCGCCCGATGTAGGCCATCACGCGGGCATCGTCCGGGTAGCGCTTCAGCCATTCGTCGGCGGTGTCGCGGTCCTTGCCGCACTTCACGCCGACCGACGCGGACTCCGCACCGACGAAGGCGAAGATCTTCGCGCCCACCTTGGCGACGACGTCGTTCTCCCACGGCTGGTCCGGCCAGGCGCCGGGCTTGGCCAGGCAGTAGGCGAGCAGTTCTTCACCGGTCATCGTACAGTCCTACGCCGTGCCGGTCCGGTCCGCAACGACCGGCTCGCCGGCGGGCGGCGGGCGTACGGGGCCTGGCAGCGTACACCGCATTCGCCCGTCGACCGCGGCTATCGCCGAAGGCCGGCGGGTCGGCTCCGGCGCGGACGAGAGTGGGATACGGGCGACCACAATCGGCGGCCCTGCGGCACAAAATGCCGCGCGATCGCGGGGAAGTGGGTGATTCCGATGGTTTCCGGTGCCGGTTCAAGCTCGGCGGCCCATCGTGGCGGCAACCCGCTCGGACGGTGGTTCGACGACCGCCAGGTTCGCAGCAAGATCCTCATCGCCGTCGGGGCGGTCGCCTTCGCCGGGATCGCCTCCGGGTTCATCTCGGTCAGCAACCTGGGCACGGTGTACCGGGCCGGCGATCGGGTCGTCACCTACAACCTGGTTCCGGCGGCGAGCCTGGCGGACGCCAGGATCAGGATCGGCGACGTTCGGGTGGCGGTCGGCGACGTCTTCCTCCTGGACGGTGCCGCTCAGGAACAGGCCATCCAGAAGCTGGCGGACTCCGATACGGCAATCGACGCCGACATCGCCGCGTACCTGCCCAACGCGGCCGACCCGGTCAGCGTGCGACTGTTCCAGGCCGACTGGACGAAGTACAAGCAGGCCCGCGACGCGATCGTGATACCAGCCGCCAAGGGCCACGATGCGGCGACCTTCACGAAGGCGTTGGCGGTGCTCGACCCGATGGCCGTCACCGCGGCCGACGACCTGACCGCCGCAACGAAGGCCGAGGCGGCATCCGGCCTCGGTACCGCGGCAGCGGCCAAGACCAGCTATGAGAGCGGCCGCCTGCAGGTCATCGTGTTGGTGAGCATCGGGATCCTGCTCGCGCTGTGGTTGACGATGTACGTCGCGCGGCGCATCGTGACGCCACTGCGCCGGGTGTCGGACACCATCGCCGCCGTTGCCGCCGGTGACCTGAAAGCAACCGCGGGCCTGCACACCCGCGACGAGATCGGCGTCATGGCGACTGCTCTCGATGCGGCCAACGCACGCACCCGGGCGACCATCGGTGCCGTCGCGGACACCGCGAACACCCTCGCCGCCAGCTCGGAAGAGCTGTCGACGACGAACCGGCAGGTCGCCGCAGCCGCCGAGGAGACCGGTTCGCAGGCCACCGCCGTCGCCGCCGCCGCCGAACAGGTCTCCGCGAACGTGCAGACCGTCGCCGCCGGCAGCGATGAGATGGCCGCTTCGATCCGGGAGATCGCGCAGAGCTCCGCCGAGGCGGCCCGGGTCGCCGACACGGCCGTGCACAACGCCGCCGAAGCCACCGCCACCGTCGGCCAGCTCGGCGCCTCCTCCACCGAGATCGGCGACGTCCTCAAGGTCATCACCGCGATCGCGGACCAGACGAATCTGCTGGCGCTGAACGCGACGATCGAGGCGGCCCGGGCCGGCGACGCCGGCAAGGGTTTCGCCGTGGTCGCCTCCGAGGTCAAGGATCTCGCCCAGGAGACGGCCCGGGCCACCGGCGACATCACCGCCAAGGTCACCAACATCCAGTCCGACGCCGCCAAGGCCGCTCGGGCGATCACTCAGATCACCCAGGTCATCGAGCAGATCAACAGCCTGCAGACCACGATCGCCTCCGCGGTCGAGGAACAGACGGCGACCACGAACGAGATGAGTCGCAACATTTCCCAGGCCGCGACCGGCTCCGGCGAGATCGCCGCCAACATCACCGCGGTGGCGACCGCCGCGGACAGCGCCAGGTCCGGCGTCGCCGAAGCTCGCGCCGCTTCCGCCGAACTCGCCCGGATGTCCAGCGACCTACAGAAACTGGTCCTGCAGTTCCAATACTGACCGGCCATCACACCGGGGCACCTCCGGCGAACCTGGCGCGGCCTCGGATGCGGTGGATACCGCCTCGACAGGATGTGACGGATTTCGATCCGCGGGGGCGCCAGGGCTGTTCTATCGCGGCGTGATCAACGATGATCCGTTGGTGCCGAACGAGGAGCAGAACGCCGAGGGAGCCCGCGGTGGGCGTTCCGTCAGCAGCGGCCGGCGGGCCGGCTGGATCGCCGCCGGATACGCCGCGCAGGGGTTCGGCTATGCGGCCGTGGTCACCGCGCTGCCCGCGTTCAAGTCCCGGCAGGCTCTGGACGACGCCTTCGTCTCGGTGATCCTGCTGCTGGTCTGTGTGGCCGCGGCGGCCGGATCGGTGCTCGCCGACCGGACTGCCGCCCGGTGGGGCAGTCGCTACGCGCTCGGTGGCGGCTTCGTCGTGGTCGGCGCCGGTCTGATGCTGACCACGTTTCACACACCGACGGCCGTCTTCACGGCGATCTTCATCGCGTACGGTGTCGGGCTCGGTGCGGTCGACGCCAGCCTGAGTATGCAGGGCGTGCTGGTCCAGGTCCGCCTCGGCCGCAGTGTGATGAGCCGGCTCTTCGGCGCCTACACCGCCGCCGCGATCGCCGCGGCGCTGCTGATGTCGGGCGTGGCCGCCTCGGGCGCCGGTGCGGCGGTCGCCGTCGGCGCCGCCGCCCTGGTCGCGGTGGCCGTGGTCCTGGGCGGCTGGTCGTCCTTCGAGCCGGGCCGGGCCGTGCCCGCGGAGCTGACCGGCCACGACCGCCACGACGGCACCCGCCGGGTGGTGCTGATCTGCGGTGCGTTCATCTTCACCGCGTTCCTTGCCGACTCCGCGGTCAGCACCTGGAGCTCGGTCTACCTGGACGACTCGCTGGCCGCTTCGGCGGCGATCGTGCCGCTGGGCTATGCCGCCTACCAGGCCGCCGTGCTGATCGCCCGGCTGGCCGGCGACCATCTGCTGTCCCGGGTCGGCCGCGCTCCGGCCGCCGCCGGCTGCCTGCTGATCTGCGCTGTCGGGTGTGGCCTGGTCGTGGCCGTGCCGTCGGTGCCGTCCACCATCGCCGGCTTCGCCCTCACCGGAATCGGCGTCGGCATTCTCGTACCGCTGTCCTTCAGCGCCGCCGGGCAGGCGGCGCCGGGGCGCAGCGACGAGGTGATCGCCCGGGTCAACCTTTTCAACTACGGGGGTGCGCTGGTGGGCGCGGTCCTGCTGGGCGCGTTGTCCGAGCCGGTCGGCCTGCGTACGGCCTTTCTGATCCCGGTGATCGGCCTGCTGGCGACCCTGCCGGTCGTGCGGGCCCTGCGACGGTTGCCGGCCGCCGCGACGACGCTCGTTGCGCCCTCGACCGTTCCCCGCTGAGGCGACGACCGGTCCAGGCGGACACGGTCGCCGGATGCGCGCAGAGCCGTCGTTGCGAGGTTGCTCGCGTCGCCGGAGCCGGCGATCCGGTGGACGGTGCGGGCTCCTCAGGAGCCGGGTCGCCTTCGTCAGGCGCCGTCCACCGTCCCCGCGGGCACCGGCTCGAGGTCGCCGGCGCCGGGGGCGAGCCGGCCCCGGAGCCAGTCGAGCCAGGCGTCGACACCGGCGCCGGTGCGGGCGCTCAGCGCAATCGTGGCCACGCCCGGGTTGACCTGTCGCAGGTTGGCCAGGAACAGGTCCAGGTCGAAGTCGAGGTGGGGGAGCAGATCCATCTTGTTGATCAGGACGAGGTTAGCCGACCGGAACATCACCGGATACTTGAGCGGTTTCTCCTCACCTTCGGTGATCGAGTAGATCATCACCCGGTCGTGTTCGCCGACCTCGAACTCCGCCGGGCAGACCAGATTGCCGACGTTCTCGATCAGGACCAGGCGAAGATCGGCGAGCGGGAGCCGGGCCAGCGCGGAACGGACCATCGGCGCGTCCAGGTGGCACTCGCCGCCGAAGCCGTTACCCGTGTTGAGCAGGGCGACCTCGGCCCCCAGGCCGGCGAGCCGGTCGGCGTCGATGCTGGTCTCGATGTCCCCTTCGACGACCCCGATCCGGACGGAGTCGCGAAGTCGGCTCAGGGTGTGCTGCAGGAGCGCGGTCTTGCCGGCCCCGGGCGAGGACATCAGGTTGATCGCGTGGACGCCGTTGCGTTGCAGGTCCTGCCGGTTGAGCCGGGCGGTGCGGTCGTTCTCGCCGAAGATGTGTTCCAGCACCTCGATGCGCTCGAGGCCGGTCGCATACCCGGAGTGGTCGCCGAGGTGGTGATCGTCCCCCTGCCGGCTGGGCGCCTCCACGGCCGGGTCGTGGTCGTGGTCGTGGTCGTGGTCGTGGTCGTGGTCGTGGTCGTGGTCGTGCGAGTGGGCACTGCCGTCGTCGTGTCGATGAAACCGGCCCATGGCTGTTCACGCCTCCGCGAGGTCGAGCGAGGTGATCAGGAATTCGTCGCCGGAGTCCACCTGGACATGGGAACTCTGGCAGGTGCCGCAGAGGAGGATCGGGAAGTCGCCGATCTCGTGGCGTGCCCCGCAGTCGTGGCAGGAGATCCGGGCCTCGACGGTCTCCACGTCCAGGCGGGAGTCGGCCAGCTCCGTCTCGGCGTTGACGAGCGACCAGCAGTAGACGAGCGTGTCCGGAACGATCTGGCGCAGCCGCCCGATCCGGAGGTGGACCACGGCCACCGGACGCCCGGCGCTGCGCCGGGTGACGATGTCGGCGATGGCCCCGCAGATCGAGAGCTCGTGCACGGTACCTCGGAGGGTCGGTTGCAGCTGACTGATGGTAGCCACATGCGAGGTCAGCGACGCAAGGTCGGCGTCGTCTGCCTCCTGTCGGTCGTGACCTCAGGGCCAGATTCGTCCCGCGACGCTCGCCAGCGCCAACTTGGTCTCCCGGGCCCGCGCCTGGTAGGCGGGTATCCGCTCGGCCAACTGCCCGACCACCTCCGTACGCCGGGCGATGAGCCGGCGCAGGCTCGCCACCAGAGTGGGTCCGTCCACCGTGGCGATGTCGTGCACCCATTCGTCGAGACCCAGGTCGTGCATGATGCCCGAGGTCTTGTGCTCGTACTCGACGGCCAGTACCGGCACCGACGCCGTCATCGCGAAGATCACCGAGTGGAACCGCGTGCCGACGAGCAGGTCGAGTCCGCCGTACATCGCCTTGACGGTGTGATGGTCGACGCTGTCGTCGATCACCGTGGCCGGGCGGCGCATCCGGCTCGCCACCCGCCGGCTCGCCACCCGGTCGTCGTCGTCCTGCCGTTCGCTGGTGACCTGGGGCAGGAAGACGACGGTGGCGCCGAACTCCTCGACCGCGGCGTCGCCCACCGCCGCGACCGCCCGCTCATAGCGGTCCTGGCCGGCCGGATCGAGCCACTGACGCACGGTGATCCCGATCAGGGGACGGCCCGGCGCCACCCGCATCCGGGCCCGGAGATCGACCTCGACGTCGGTGTCGAAGGCGAAGCCGCAGTCGACCGACCGGCGCACGTTCCCGGTCACGCCGAGCCCGGCCAGGATGCCGACGCTGATGTCCTCCCGGGCGATCACCAGGTTGACGTCGCGCAGCACCCGAGCCGCCATCGCGCGCTGGGCGCGCGTCGCGAACGGCCCGACGGACTGCGTGTACAGAACCGTCGGGATCCCCAGTCGCCGGTACAGCGCGAGCGGGCGCAGCAGCAGAATGAGGGCGAAGGTGCTCGACCAGGCGGGCTTGGCGCGCAGGTAGCCGCCCCCGACGCAGACCACGAGATCGCTTTCGCGGCTCAGCCGCAGGTAGTCGGCCACCGCCGCGCCGACGTACCGGCGCTTCGCGAGCGCCGGCACCCGCGAGGCCGCCGAGATCGCCGCGAGGGTGGCCAGGCAGTGGCCGAGCTTGGCGAACCGGGAGGAGAACCGGTGCATCGCCCGGTGGGTCGGCAGGGGTCTGACCGGCACCCCGTCGAACGTCTCACCGGGTCGTACCTCGTCCATCATCAGCACGGTCAGTTCGGCGCCGGGGAAGACGTCCCGGACATCCTGGATGAGCACGCTGAGCAGGGCGGCGTCGCCGGCGTTGTGACGGGAGTAGGCGTGGGACAGCAGGATCTTCAGGGTCGGACCTTCCAGACGGCCCGCCGGGTCAGCGCCCACGCGGGGATCATGAGGGAGACGGCTTCGCCGGCCACCCAGGCGACGGCGACCCCGATCAGGCCGCGGGGGAGCAGGACCACCGCGAGCAGGCACACGGCGCTGTTGCGCAGGACGGTGGCGGCCACCAGCGAGCCGAGCCGGCCGGTGAGTTTGAGCAGCGCGGCGGACCAGGCCGCCGGTGCGACGAGGACCGCGCCCAGGCTGAACACGACCAGGGTGCCGCCGCCACCTGCGCGGTACTCGGGGCCGATCACACCCAGGACGTACGGGCCGGCGACCGCCAGCGCCAGTCCGCCGGGCGGGGCCAGCACCAGCAGCATGCGCGCCGACCGTGCGGCCAGCGCCCGCAGGCTGCCCTGGTCTCGACAGCCGGCCGCGAACGTGGCCTGGGTGATCGCGTAGATGCCGGAGTAGAGCAGGTTGGCGATCTGGAACGCGATGAGGAAGTACGCGGCCGCCTGCGGTCCCTGCTGCCGGACGATCAGCAGCGGCAGCACGAGCGTCGGCGCCAGGTCGAGCAGTTCGGCCACGTAGGTGCCGGAGGAGAACGCGAGATCGCGGCGGACCAGGCTGCCGGCCAGTTCCGGCCGGGGCCGGTAGCCGAACCGGCGGACCAGCACGAGCAGGCTGGCCACGGTGGCCGCCGCCGTGGCGATGCCGGCCGAGAAGAACACCCCGTACGCACCGAGCCAGACCAGCGCCGGTGGCAGCGCCAGCTTGACGGCGCTCTGCAGCAGGCCGTCGATGGCGAAGTTGAACCGGGCCCGCTGATGGGCGATGAAGACGGAGTCCGTGGCGAGGTTGACGCCGGTGAGTGCGGTCAGCAGCACGAAGGCGACGAGGTGCGCGGGTTCCGCGCGGATCGAGGAGAGTGCGGGTACGAACGACGGGACGATCAGGGCGTATCCGCTGGCTGCCACGATGCCCGCAGCCGAGATCAGCACCAGCGACGTGTTGATCAATCGGCTGGGCTCCAGGCTGCCGGGCAGGCGCCGGACCAGGGTCTGGTTGAAGCCGAGCAGGCTGCACGAGGCGATGGTCGAGCAGGCACCCAGCAACGCGCTCGCCAGCCCGACCTGCGCGGCGCTGAAGAGCCGGGCGTTGACGGTCCAGAACACGAACCCACCCGCCCCGGTCACCAGGCTGGTGGCCAGGATGAAGAACGAGTTGTCGAGCAGTAGATCCCCGTCGGTCGCGCCGAACGGGCGGGGCCGCGAGTGCCGGATCGCGTGTCGGGGGCGGCCCGGCCGGACCGCGCGGTGCCGCCCCGCTACCGTCCGGAGCGGAGCCGCCGTCGTGTGGGTAGCCACCCGGGCGTCATCCCTCGCCCAGCAGCCGGGCCAGGCGCCGCGTGCACCACTTGCGGAACGTCAGCGGCAGCCAGGACAGGGACCGCGCGCCCAGATAGAGCAAACCCTGGATCATCGTGTACAGCTTCGGCTCGGCGCCGGCCACGCCGATGACGATCTCGGCGTCCCGGAACCACTGGAGGAACTCGCGGACGTACCCGATGGCGCAGGTGCCGGTGAGCGTCGCCGGCACGGCGGCCTGGAGTTGGTGCCACGCACCGCGGTGGCCGTCGTCGCCGTGCCAGCGGCCCCGGCTCAGCGCCCGCCGGGCCACGGCGAGTGTCCGCGGCGACATCGGCAGCCCGACGTCCGCGGGCGCGATCCCGGCCACCACCAGCTGGATCACCGTGAGCAGGCATTTCTCGCAACGCCCGCAGTTGAGCCCGCCGGGCCCCCGGCCCGGCTGATAGCAGATCGCCAGGCTCAGGCGCCCGCCGCCGTGCACATACGGCGCGATCAGCTGGGAGATCTTGTCGGTGCGCGACAGGTGGGGCTGGTCGTGCTCGACCTGTCCGCCGGACCAGCGGACCTGATTGTCGACGTGGGGCGTCGAGCCCCACGGCAGGTCGGTTCCACCGAGGTCGCTTCCGGCGATCAGCACCCGGGGCAGGTCGAGCGCCACGGCCACGGGGACGGTCAGCGAGGTCAGTGCGAGACCGTGCTGCACCGCGCCCCACCAACTGCCACTGGCGAAGCCGCTGCCGTAGCTGCGGGTCAGCGCCGGGCCGTCGATGAGATCCTGCAGGTTGGCCCGGGCGACCACCCGCCGCCGGCCGGCGGCCAGGGCGGATTCCCGCAGGACGCCGGAGAGTTGCGCCCACAGTGCCCGGTCGGTCGAGCGCACGTCGGCGCCCCAGACGGTGACCAGCGCACGCACCTCGTCCCGGTGCTGGATCAGCGAGGAGGTCGAGTCGGCGCCACCGGAGAACAGCAACAGCGCCGGGTCCGCCGCCGTCGCGACGGCGGCCGGGGCGCCGACCCGCTCGCCCCGCAGCTCGAATCCCGACGCGCGGAAGTGCGGATACATGGCGCCGAAGATCGTGGCCAGGCGGTCGGCGGCGGCGGCGTACGCGCTGTCGACCCGCTCCACCTCGACCGGGACACCGAGGGCGTAGGCGACGGTCAGAACCGTGCCGAGCGCCGGTACGACGAGGACCCCGCGGTCCAGGTCGGCCAGGCCGTCGACACCGGTGTACTCGACCCGGAACGTGTCCTCCCGGAACCACCGCCGCGCCGCGCCGGCTCTGACCGAAACGGTGAGCCGGGAGCCGTCGACTTCGGGGCGGCCCAGCACAATCGGGTCCACCGCATTCCCCTCACCCTCGGTCGCCATCAGTCGCGGGCCGCCCGTCCTCGCGTACGGCTGTCCGGAACACCTGAACCGGGCGGCCGGCCGGCCGGATCTGGCGAGCCGGTGGCGCCCGCGACATGCGTTCAACGGTCGATCATGGCGAAAGGTCCTCCGAGGAGACGCGGATCACTCTGCCGTCGATCGGTGATCGATTGTCCACGATGTTCTTCGCGGCCTGCCGGCACTGGTCGGCCGCTCCCATTACCTCCGCTCCGCGGCGGCGCCGGAAAGCGCTTCATGTCACCATAGTCCGGAAGTTAGTAAAGCTCGGAGCGGAAATTCACCCGGGACGGGTCGCCCGGTCGGGCGGGGCAGGCGCACGTTCTCCGCGCCGTCCTCCCATCGAGCTTAACGTTGCACAATCCGCGCATCCGAGAGCCGGGCTCTGCGTTGTAGATCGTGGCTGTGACGCCTTGACCATGCGGAGTGGATCATGTTTCTGTTATCTGTCGTCGTGCCTGCTTACAACGAGCGGCAGAACATCGAGAGCACGGTGCGAAGTATCCCGCGAGCCGAGCTGGAAGCGGCTGGCTTCGGGGTGGAAGTCCTGGTAGTGGACAACGGGTCCACCGATGGCACCGGCGAACTCGCGCGAGCCATGGGCGCGCGGGTCATCGTTCAGCCGGTTCGCGGATATGGCAATGCCTACAAGGCCGGGATCGAGAACTCCACCGGTGACATCATCGCCACGGGGGACGCGGACCTGACCTATCCGTTCGGCATTCTTCCCGAGGCGCTGTCTTTTATGCGCGCGAAGCAACTCGATTTTCTGTCGACCAATCGACTCGAATCGGTGACCCCGGAGTCGATGAGCAGTAGTCACCTGATGGGCAATCTCGTCCTCAGTGCGATGGCGCGCGCCATGTTCCGCGTACCGTTTCGCGACTCCCAGTCAGGAATGTGGATATTCAACCGCAGCGTGTGGCAGTCGCTGCGGGTGCGTTCGGGCGGCATGGCCTTCTCCCAGGAGATCAAGCTGGAAGCCCACCGGCGTGGGTTCCGGTGTGCCGAGCTGCCGATCACCTATGCGCCACGTGGTGGCGAGGCCAAGCTGCGCACGCTGCGGGACGGCATGAAGGTCGGTTCCCACCTGCTGCTGCATCGCCTGCGCCGGTCGTCTCGACCGGTGCCGGCGAGTTCGGTGCCGCAGGTGCCGGTGCCCACGGCGGCGCCCACCCTGGCGCCCCTGCCGGTGGGCACGGCGGCCGGGAAGAACCCGGTGATGACTGTGCACGCGAAGAGCGCGGTAGTCCGGCCGGCCGGGAAGAGCCCGGTGGCCCGGCCGGCCGGCAAGATCCTGGGGACCGGTGTCGCCCGGAAGCGGGCCAGCTCGAACTGATCGTCGTACGCGGGGGCTGACGGCGCCGGGACTACACGTCCCGGCGCCGTCAGTGTGTCGCGCCGGCTTCGGTGATCTCACGATAGAGGTCCAGCAGCCGCCGCTGGTTGCGCTGCCACTCGAAGTGCTCGACCGCGAACCGCCGGCCGTACTGCGCCATCCGCCGGCCGGTCTCCGGGTCGGCGAGCACCGCGAGGATCGCCGCCCGCAGCGCGTGCGGCTCCGGCGGCACCAGGCGCAGTAGCCGGCGGTCGACGCCGAACGCGGCGTACCGCGGGTCGTCGGTGGCGATCACCGGCAGACCGCATGCCATCGCCTCCTGGACCACCAGCGGGAACACCTCGCCGACCGACGGGCTGACCAGGATGTCGGCCATCCGGTACAGGTCCACGAGATCGTCGCGGGGGACCGGACCGACGCAGGACGCGCCCGCCGGGACGTGCGGCGGTGGCGTGCCCGGACCGGCCAGCACGATGTGGTACTCCGGTCCGGCGGCCCGCAGCAGCGCCGGGTACCCCTTCTGTTCCATGAGCCGGCCGACGAACAGCACGACCGGGCGGTCGGCGGGGATGCCCAGCCGGGACCGCAGGCGGGCCGGGCCGGGCGCCGGGCTGAAGACCCCGGTGTCGATGCCGTTGCCGACCCGCACGATCCGCTCCGCCGAGACCCCGCGGGAGGTCAGGTGGTCGTACACCAGCTGGTTGTGGGCGGTCACCCGGCGGGCCCGGTACCAGATGTAGCGGCCGGCGGTGGCCACTGAGACCCTCTCCACCGCGCGCACGAGGCGGGCGTCGTGGTGCACCGAACCGGTGTTCTGGCTGACGACGAGCGGTTTGGCCGCCAGGTGCGAGAACAGCGCGGCCAGTTGCGGTGGCTGGTAGAGCACGTCGTGCACGTGCACGACATCGCTGCGCCGGACCAGGCCGTACAGCGTGCGGCAGAAGGCCGGACCCACGATCGGGTACGGGATCCCGGTCCGTCGTTCGAGCAGGTTCCGGGCCGGCAGCCGGATCACCTGGTACCCGTCGACGGTCTCGCGCCGGGGCCGCTCCGGGTGGTCGCGGGTGGTCGCCACGGTCACCCGGTAGCCGGCCCGGGCCAGGCTGCGGGCCTGGTTCTGGGCCACCACCTCGACACCGCCCAGGTGCGGCGGGAAGTAGGTCGACACCAGCAGCACCTGCGGGCCGGCCGGGACCGGCGTACGGTCCACGATCGACATCTCGCCGCCCGCGGCTACGCCGGTCCCCGTCTGCGGGAGTTCTCCGGACGCACGGCGCCCTCGGGCCGGGAGACGCCGATGCGGGTCGGGGCCGCCGGGCCCGAGCCGGGCCGACCGGACACCTCGGCCAGGCCTGGGCGGCGACGACGGTGCGGTCCACGGCCCAGTACGACCTGACCGAGGCCGATCAGCACGCCCAGCCCCCAGCCGACGTTCTTCACCAGCCAGCCCGCGGCCATCAACGGCACCAGCCGTACCGGCGGGCGCCGGTAGACGGCCACGAAGAGCGTCTCCGTGACGGAGAGCGCCGGCACGGCCAGCAGCGCCAGCGGGGTCAGTACGCAGCCGGCGAGCGACAGCAGCAGCACGACGCTCGGCACGTAGTCGACCAGGCGGACCTGCCCGGTCCGGACGGTGTAGTGGACCTTCCACAGGCCGTAGCGGCGCATCTGGCGGAAGTAGGCCGCGGGACTCCGGCGGCTCTCGTGCCACACCCTGGCTTCCCGCGACGTGGTCCAGCCGCTGCGTGCGCCCACCCGGCTGACGTACTCCACGTCCTCGGCGTAGATCCACCGCTCATCGAACAGGGCGTAGTCGACCCGTTCCCGGTGGACGCCCATGTTGCAGGTGGCGCAGAGCAGCTCGCCCGAGGCGGTCAGCTTGCGGACGACGGCGTCGTTGACCGCGATGGCGTGCGCGAACCGGGACGCGTGATCGGCGAGCACCTCGCCGCCGACGATCCCCACGTCCGGCCGCTCCTCGAAGGTCCGCAGCAGCGCCTCGATCCATTCCGGCTCGGCCCAGGCGTCGGAGTCCATGAACGCGACGATCGGCGTGTTGGTCGCGCGCAGGCCGATGTTGCGTCCGCGGGCGATGACGCGGCTGCCGTTGTCCAGGATGCGGGTGGGGATGACCGCCCGGTCCTGGAAGGCGCGCGCGATCTCGACCGTTCGGTCGGTCGAGGCGTCATCGACGATGATCACCTCGGCGGGCTGGACGGTCTGCCGGGTCAGTGAATCGAGGCAGGCAGCGAGGGAATGGGCGCTGTTGAAGGTCAGGATGATGACTGTAAGCATGTCTCGACTCCGGGGCGTGTACCGGTCGCGCCGTATGCTCACGCCCGGGCTTCTCCATAGGAACGAGCCTTCCCACAAGCGGTGACGCCTGCGGGGCGGTCTCAGCCCGCCGAGTGGCGCGGGTCCCCGCCGGAGCCGCCCGGCCCGGGCCGTCCCGCGGGGCGCGCCGGCCCGCGCAGCATCAGGTGAACGGCGAAGGACAGGCCCGAGACCAGGAAACACGCCGCGCCGAAGGTGTCCTCGCGGGGGTACGGGAGCAGGTGGGTCAGCGGCAGGTGCAGCGTCTGGGGATGGACGACGGCGATCACCGCTATGTACGCCCACCCCGCGAAGCCGTACACCGCGGCCGTCGCGGTGAGCGCGAGCAGGATCCGCCTTGGCATGACCGGCAGCGTATCGGCCCGACCGTCCGGCGGTTGCCTGCCACGCCGCCGGACGGCTGCGGCAGTCCCGCTCAGCGGGTGAGCTTCGAGGCCAGCACCGCGTACGAAGGCTTCTTGCTGCCGTCGTTGCGCAGCACGCCGAAGTGCTGCTCCCGGTCGGTGCTGGAGGTGCCGCTGTCGCGGGCCGAGTACCAGAACATCGGACCGGCGAACGGCTTGGAATACCACGTGTTCAGGCCGTCGGTCACCAGCTTGCCCTGGTCCTGCTCGCTCATCGGGTACGCGCCGCCGGTGGCCTGGCCGAACTCGGTCGCCCAGATCTTCTTCGCGCCGTCGCCGTGGGTGGCCATGATGGCGGCCAGGGTGGCCGGCCGGCTGTTCATGTTGGCACTGACCATCGGTGTGTCGGAGCCGGTGTAGGGATGCCAGGCCAGCGCGTCGAACAGGCCCGCGGCGCCGTGGGTGTACGAGTCGGTGAGGAAGGTGATCGGGTCGGACCCGCCGGTCCAGTCCGTCGGGGCCAGCGAGCCGAAGAGGACGGTCGCCGGGGTGCCCAGCTCAGTCGAGGCCTGCCGGATACCGGCCACGCACGGCTTCAGATACTTGTCGGTGTACACCGCGCCGCCGTACAGGGCGCCGTTGTGCGGCAGGTTGATCTCGTTGCCGATCTCGTACTCGCGTACGCCCATCGGCAGGTAGTGCTTCACGGTCTGGTAGCAGTAGTTGGTCAGCCGGGTCAGATCGGCGGGCGGGGCGTAGTCGCCGACGCCGCCGTTGGCCCAGTCCGGCACGGTGTGCAGGATCGCCAGGTAGCGCATGCCGTTGGCCTTGGCGTCGTTGACGACCGAGTCGAACAGCGGGAACTGCCAGTTGCCGGGGGTCGGCTCCAGATACTTCCAGCCGAGGTCGCTGCGGATCCATGACGAGTTCGCGGCGGCCATCGCGGCGAAGTCGGTGGACCGGCGGGAATTCCACGGCTGCAGGTCGCCCACCGACACCCCGCCGACGTAACGCTTGGCGCCCGTGGTGCCGGAACCCGTCGGCGCGGGAGCCGTGGTCGGCGTCGTCGCGGGCGGTGTGGTGCGTGTCGCGGTCGGTGTCGGTGTCGGCCGCGTCGTCCGGGTCCGGGAGCGGGGAGTGACCATCCGCGACCCGGACCGGCCGCTCGTCTGCGCAAGCCCGTACGCCGCGGCGCTGACGGGCTGGTGCGCCGCCGCGTGAGCGGGCGACGAGGAGGGACCGGACACCACCGTCAGAATACCGGCGACTCCGACCAGACCGACGGCAAGCAGGCTCAGCTTCGCGGGGCGGGGCAACGGACGCGACACGGGCGGCTCCTGAACGGCGATCGGGCCTCGCCCGGCGCTCCTGATGAGTCAGCCGGCCGTGCTGGTCCCGAGGTGTACCCGACCAATCGGCACCGGATTCGGCGCACCGAAGCCCCTGCGGTAGCGCTTGCGGATCAGTCGGGTCGCAGCACGGTTCACCACCCGCACCCGCCGTCGGCCAGGCGCGCGGGAAGCGTCGCCGACACGCGGAACGGGATACCCGTCGTACCGGATCCGGTTCCGCTTTCCGCAGGTCAGGGGCCGACTGTCAGGACGCCGGGGACGCCGCTCGCGGCCCGTAGAGACGCAGGATGCCGACGGCGTGCACCAGCGGGCGCCCAGTGGTCACGCACGCCAGCGGGAGCCGGTATCGCACCATGCGGTCGGGCAGGATCACCATCGCCGTGGCCGACTGCCCGTCGGTGGTCCGCAGGAGCAGATGAGCCGGGTCGGGCACCGCGCCGGGGAACAGGCCGCCGTAGGGATCGAGGTGGGTCATCGCCCGGACGTTGAGCGAGTCGCGGGCGTCGGCCAGAATCGCGGTGTCGGCTTCGAGGTGGTCCCGGATCCAGCCGGTCATCTCCTTGTCGTTCCCGTCCGCGTAGAACGTGTGGTAGGTCGGGCCCGAGTTGTTCAGGTTGAGCTGGGGCTCGTAGCCGCCGGTGAGGTTCGGGATCAGGCCGGAGGTGCTGAGCAGGCAGCCGACGACGATCATCGCGATGCACACGCCGGTGGCGCGCGAGGGACGGCGGCCGGCCCGGGCGGCCCTGATCCCGAGCACGGAGCGCAAGGCGATCAGCACCGCCGGCCCGAGCACGATCAACATCTGCTGATACAGCCGTTGTGGCCCGTAGCTGGCCGACAGCCCGGGGGCCACCACGGGAAGGGCCAGCAGCAGGAAGCCGGTGATACTCAGCTCCGCCAGTGCCGTCGGCGCGCGCCGGGGCCGGGCCGAGCGGCCCAGTTCCCGGATCAGCAGGATCAGGACGCCCAGCGCCGCGCCACCCTCGAACACCACCACCGCGGCCTGTCGTAGCCACCCGTTCAGATCGCCGGGTGGCACGCCGGCCTGGTTCAGGACCGCGCCGACCGGCGTCATCCGCAGGGTCTCGGCCGGTTCGGCGATCGGGGCGCATCCGGGGTCCGGGGCCGTCCCGACGAACGGGCGGATCACCTGGGCGACGTACCACTCCAGAGCCGCCTGCTCGGTGCCGCCGACCGGGCCGACCGTGGCCTCCAGCCGGGAATCCTTGTCTCCGGCCGAGAACTGTCCGGTCACCGCGGCGGCGGCCGTCTTGAGGCTGGCACCTACGGCGGATGCGCTGTCCGTCATCGTGGCCCAGAACAGGGTGAACACCAGCAGCGCCAGCCCGCAGCCGCCGAGCACCGCGTGGGTGGCCGGCACCGTGCGCTGGGCCGAGCGGCGCAGCTGCCGGAACAGCCAGGCACCGAGCAGCAGGACAATGGCCACGTACGCCGTGCTGTAGTGCGACACGGTCAGGCCGCCGAGCAGGATGCCCAGCAGGGCGGTGCGCTGCCGGCGCCCGGCCCGGCCCGGAGTCCGCGCGCCGGTCACGATCAGCATGAGCACGGTGAAGAAGATCAGCGCGATCTCCTGCCGGTTGAGCATCGGCATGTCGTTGACGAATGTGGGGAACGCGACGAACAGGCCCGCGGCCAGGACCGCGTACCGGGTCGGCACGAAGCGCCGGGCGACCAGCAGGACGCCCACCGGCACCACCGCGAACAGCATCTGGAAGCACACCCGGAACACGTCGAGCGCGGCGATACCCGACAGCCGGGCGAGGAACCCCGACAGCATGGTGATACTCAGACACGAGTTGTAGCCGGCGAACGTGCTTTTCGGCCGCCAGTAGCCGCTGTTCAGCACGTCGGTGAACACCCGGTACTCGAGCTTGATGTCGTGCCCGGTGACCGCGGTCCCGCGCAGCGAGGTGGCGAAGAGCACCGCCAGGGCGAGCAGGTACACGGCTGTCGCCGCGGCCGTCGGGTGCCGCCGGGCGGCGTACGCGGCCGTGCCGAGGGTGGCCGCGGCCAGCGCCAGGCCCAGCTCCGACCAGCCGCTGCCGCCGCCGGCGTTCAGCCGGGCCGCCCCGAGGACCGCGGCGGCGACGGCAACGCCGCCGAGCGCTACCGCGATCACCGCGCTCGGCGAGATCCGGGCCGCCGCCGCCCGACTCCGGACGCTGAGGCCGGCAACACGGTCGGCGCGCGACCAGACTCCCGCCGCGCCGACCCGGTCCGGCCAGGCGCGAAACGGCCAGGCACGAAACGGCCAGGCACGGGACGGCCAGGCACGGGACGGCCAGGCGTGGGACGACCAGGCGCGGGACGGCCAGGCACGGGATAACCAGTGGGGGGACACCCGGGTGGGTGACCCCGGTTCGCTGCGCCACGCCGCCACCAGGGCCAGCCCGATCACGAGCGTGTCCAGGGCGGTCAGGCACGATGCGGTGGTGAGCCGGCCGACCGTGAGGCCGATCCCGCACGCCGCCACCAGCAACGCGGCGAGCGACAGCGCCACCACGTACAGCAACCACGGCCAGCCGGGGGACACCGTGAGTCGCAGCGCCCGGATCGTGAGCGCGCCGGGCAGGATCACGGCGACGGCCAGCGCGACGGGCCCGCGCAACGGGGAGAACGCCTCGACGATCACCAGCAGGTTGGTGAGCAGCAGCAGGCCGGCGATTGGGGTCAGACCGGCGAAACGGCCGCTGCGCCGGGTCTCGGGCACGCTGCGCAGCGGTGGGATCGCGAGCGCGCGGGTCATCGGGTGGTCCGCGTGACCTGGCGATACAGCTCGTCGACGGCGTCGACCACCGCGGGCCAGGCGTACCGGGTGGCTCGCTGTCGCGCGGCGGCCGAGAGACGGTCGCGGCGCTCCGGGTCGTTCAGCAGCGACCGGATCGGACCGACCAGATCCTCGGCCGTGCCGCGCCGTACCGTCACCACGGCGTCGCCGCCGGTCTCCACCAGTTCCGGCAGGGCGGTGCACACCACCGGTGCGCCGGACGCCATCGCCTCAAGCATGACCAGCGGCAGCCCCTCGT
>JAVHVY010000402.1:0-81672 GCA_032160305.1 Actinoplanes sp. | reverse complement strand
GGCGCAACCGGCGCAACCGGCGACCAAGGCATCCAAGGCCTCACCGGCACAGACGGCGCAACCGGCGCAACCGGCGACCAAGGCCTTACCGGCGCAACCGGACCCACAGGCACAAACGGCACAGACGGTGCCACCGGCGCAACCGGCGCGACAGGACTCACCGGCGCAACCGGGTCCACGGGAGCAAATGGCACAAACGGCACAGACGGTGCTACCGGCGCCACCGGTACAAACGGCACAGACGGTGCTACCGGTGCTACCGGTACAAACGGTACAAACGGTGCTACCGGCGCCACCGGTACAAACGGCACAGACGGTGCAACCGGTGCTACCGGCGCCACCGGCACAAACGGCACAGACGGCGCTACCGGCGCTACCGGCACAAACGGCACAGACGGTGCTACCGGCGCCACCGGCGCCACCGGCACAGACGGTGCTACCGGCGCCACCGGCGCCACCGGCACAGACGGCGCTACCGGCGCCACCGGCACAAACGGCACAAACGGCGCTACCGGCGCTACCGGCGCTACCGGCGCCACCGGACCCGATGGGATTCCGGTCATCCTGACCCAAAGAGCCGGTAATCTCGAATTGGGTCCGATCACTACCGCCAGCTGCTTGCCTAACCGGACTGCTATCGGCGGCGGTTACACCCTCGCAACCGCAGATGCGGGCATCTTCCTCATCAGTGGCCAGCAGGCCGGGAACAACCCAACCGAATGGATATTCACTTTCAATTCGGACATCACCAACATGGGCAGCACCGGCACCTGGTCTGTGACCTGCGCCGCTCCCACGGCTCCCACGGCGTAATCAGCCCCGTCACACGAGTGCTCAGAAATGGGTCGCATCGGCCTGACCGTGAACCCAGATCCACGGTCAGGTCGATGCGGAGCGAAAGACAATGAATGAGCATCCGTGTAGACGCTTGGCTCGGCCACCACGCTCCCGCTATCAGCGCTGCCGGAGCACAAGCCGACCCCGTGTCAGGTACGGCGCCAACCGAAATGTCGCGGGCGGCGCTCGGAACGCGGTAGTTGGCCTCAGGTCCGCGCAGAGCCGCTCGTCCATGCCGTGCTCGGGCGATCGTTGAACACGTCGTAGGACGGCAGGTCGAACGGCGGCAAGGCGACGAAGGACGGGGATCCGGGCGTACGACTCGGCCAGCGGGCGGTAGGCGGTAGAACGTCTCGCAGGGCGGAAGCCGGAACTGGCTCCGGTCGAGGCGGGACAACCAGTCCGCCGTGTTTACACTCGAACACTCTCCATTACCGAGCCGTCGGAAAGTGCAGCAGCCGGTTCAGCACGGCACGAGTGTCGGTGCTCGACCTGATGCTCGGTGGCATCGACGGACTGGATGCGCTACACCCCCGGCCGACGGGACGGTCCACATCGAGGCGGGCCGCGACCGCGATCAACGTGTGGCTGACCGTCTCGGACAGTTGCGGCGGCATCCCGGAGGCGGACCTGCCGAAGGCCCACGACGCGCGTTCCGGGGGTCCAAGGCGCGCACCCTGACCGACGGCCGGCGGCGGGCTCGGCCTGGCGATCGTGCGCGGACTGGTCGAGGCACATGGCGGCCGGGTGAACGCCGGCAATGTCGATGGTGGATGCCGCTTCGAGGTAGCGCCCCGCCTAGATGTTCGCCTGCGCGTCGCTGTTTGGCATTAGGGCTTCCTTAAGATCCGCCCTGGACATCGACGGTTTCCCCTACGCTCTCCGGTTGATGTCCAGACACAGGATGCTTCCGCTGAGGGGGCGCAGCCGGCGCCGGTGGTCGATCGCCGTGCTCGGGGCCGCCGCGGTGCTCGTCACGACGGCGACGATGCTGCCGATCTTCGCCGCGTCGGACGCGTTGACCCTGCGACCGGTCGCCGACAGCACCCTGACCCAGGTGCCGCAGGACGGCGACACCAGCGTCAAGACGACCCTGGCCAGCTGCCCCGCGCTGTGCGACGGCAACCCGGGCGGCCGCCGCGACGCGACCCTGCAGTTCGCGATCGACAAGCTCCCGGCTGGCGCCCGGCGCATCAGAGCAACCCTTCGGGTGTACGCGTGGCACAACGCCGCCGCCCGCATCCTCGCCCGCGGCGTCCCCGGTGTCGCGGGCACGACCGCCCAATTGGCCGCCGCCACCAGCGTGCAGGCCCTGACCGGCGTGACGTCCGGCTACAACGACTTCGACGTGTCGAGCACGGTCGCCCAGAACGGCACGTACACCTTCGGCCTCTCCCAGGAGACGCTGAACACCCGCGTCTACTGGGCCTCGATGGAGAACGCCAACGCGGAGCTGCGCCCCGAGCTGGTGCTCAGCTACGAGCCGTCGAACGGCGTTACGTCCGGCGGGCCGTCCTTTCCGGTGCCGCCGGTCACGATCGCGGCCACGGTCGCCCCGGTACCCAGCACCGGCCCGGTCCGGCCCTCGACCACGCCCAGCAGCCAGCCGGCGGCGACCACGAAGGCGCCGACCGGCGGCTCGCCCTGGCGGCTGGTCTGGTCGGACGAGTTCGCCGGCACCGGCGTCGACCCGAGGAAGTGGAACCTGCGCACCAACGAGGGGCGCGACATCGACCTCGGGTGCAACGTCAACAGCGGAAAGAACTCGTTCGTCTCGGGTGGCCATCTGACCCTGCGGGCGCTGCGCGAGCAGGCCACCTGCAGCGGGCAGAACCGGCAGTACACCCAGGCGTACCTGGACACGATCGGCAAGTCGTCCTGGACCTACGGCAGGTTCGAGATGCGGGCGAAGTCACCGAACAGACCGGGCACCTCGACGGGCTTGTGGCCGGCCTTCTGGCTGCGGCCGGACGACGGCGGCAACGGCGAGATCGACGTGACCGAGCTGCCCGGCGGCGGCGCCTGGTACGACAAGTCGACCGCGGCGATCTTCTGGGACTACACGCCGGTCAAGCAGGACACCCGGCTGCGGCTGCCGGGCGGCGGCTACCCCGGCGACGGGTTTCACACATACACCACCGAATGGGACCAGAACTCGCTGCGCTGGTACCTCGACGACAGGCTGGTCTGGACCCGGGACCGGAGCACCACGCCGTTCTACGACAAGGCGTTCAACAAGCCGTACAACCTGCGGCTGAACTTCCAGGTCGGCGGCTGGCTGGGCAACCCGGACGCGTCGACGGCCTTCCCGGCCGACTTCGTGGTGGACTACGTGCGGGTCTACCAGCACTGAGCACTATCGTCTATCCGATGCCACCGGACGCACTGCGCACCATCGATCCCCGGTCCCGGACCGACGGTCTGGGCTGGGTGACCCGCGCGGTCTTCGACGATCCCGGGCTACGGCTGACGATCGGCGACGACCCGGCGGCCACCGCCCGGTATGCGGTGGTGCCCGATCTGGACCATGCCAGGTTCCTGCTGCCGCTGGCCTCGCGGCAGGTCACCGCGGCGTCGGTGCTGGCGTACAACGCGCTGCGGCCGCCGCGGGTGCGCGCGTCCCGGGCCGCGATCGGGCTGCTGGCCCGGGCCGGTGCGCTGGGCCTGACCCGGGCGCCGATCCTGTCGGTACACCTGGGCGACGGCGCTGAGTTGCTCTGGGACCACCTGGCCGGGCTGCTCGGCGAGCCCCGGCTGCACGCGGCGATCGGCATCCGGCCGCCCGACCCGCACCACAAGCCCACCCTGCAACTCTTCGGCGACGACGGCCGGCCACGCGGCTACGCGAAGATCGGCTGGAATCACGGCACCCGGGCGATGGTCCGGGCCGAGGCGGCCGCGCTGCGCGCCCTGGCCCCGCCGATCGGGGACATGCCCGCCGCCCCCCGGTTGCTGCTGCACACCCGCCGGCACGACCGCGAGATCGCGATCATCGAGCCGATGCCGCGTACGGTGCGCCGGATCCGCCACCCCGGCGAACCGCTCGTGGCCGCGATGCTGGCCGTGGCCCGCCGGGGCGGCCCGCCCGCCGCCGTGCGGCCGGTGGCGGGCCTGGTCGCGGCCTGGCGCCGGCGCGCGGCCCCGCCGATCGAGGAGGCGATCACCGCCCTGCACCGGCGCGACGGCGACCTGCGGCTCGAGTTCGGCGACTGGCACGGCGACTGGGTGCCGTGGAACATGGCCCGCAACCGCGGCGAGCTGCTGGTCTGGGACTGGGAGAACACGGCGGCCGGGGTTCCGATCGGTTTCGACCTGGCCCACCAGGCGTTCCAGATCGCGCTGTCGACGCACCGGCGGCCGGCGGCCGAGTGCGCGCGGGAGGTCGACGCGGCGCTGGCCGCGCACGGGCCCCGCCTGGGGCTCAGCGGCATGCGGGCGCGGCGCTTCGTCGCGGACGCCTACCTGATCGAGCTCTGGCTGCGCACCTACGAGTTGTCCGCGGACGGCGCGGGCTGGAATCCGAAACTGCACCCCGCCCTGCTGGACGTGCTGGCCGCCCGGCTCGCCTCACCAGGCGAAGGTCAGGCCCAGCCGCGCTGACAGCGCCGCGTTGTGCGGGCGGTAGTAGTCGGTCAGCTCGGCCCGCACGGCGTCGTCCATCCCCTTACCGGGCCGGTCGTTGTAGACGTCGTAGGACGCCAGTTCGAAGGGCGGCAGGCCGAGAAAGGACAGGACTTTCGCGTACGAGTCCTGCGGCGCGCGGTACAAGGTCTCGCTCGGCAGGAACAGGAACTGGTCACGGTCGAAACGCTCCAGCCACGGTTCGAGGTGCTCCAGGTAGCGGCCGCGGGCCCGGTAGGAATACCAGTCGTACGCCGAACTGACGTAGCCCGGCTCGGCGATCAGCCGGGCCTTCTCCCCCGCCGTCCGGGCCGGTTCGGCGGCCAACGCGTCGGCGAAGGCGAACGGCTCCGTGCCCTCGGTACGCCGTTCCTTCCAGTGCGAGTAGGCCCGCTCGACCGGATCGCGCAGCAACACGATCATCCGGACCCGGGGCAGCACGTCCGCCACCCGTTCGGCGGCCAGCGGATGGAACATGTACAGCGGCGCCGCCTCGCCCACTCTCGACGGGCCGCCGTGCCGGCCTTCCCGGGCCGCCCGCTGCCGCACCGTCGGGAAGTGCGAGCGGTACCAGGCTTCGCCGCGGCTGAAGTTGTCCTCGAAGTAGTGCGAGGTCTTGGTGTTCCAGGCCGGGAAGAGTCGGGGCACCAGCGGGTGCTGGATCAGATAGCGCCACAACGACGTGGTGCCGCCGCGTTTGGTACCGATGATCAGGAAGTCGGGCATGGGTCGCTGGTCGCTGGTGTGCTCGCCGTAGCGCACCAGCAGTGAGCGGACCTGCTCGCGGGCGGCCCGCGGCGCGGCACTCCTGATCAGGTCCTTCACGGTGTCTCCTTGCGGATGCTGCGGACGATCCGGCCCAGGGGTGCCCGGGTGGTGGGACTGGCCAGGGCGGCGAGGCAGCCGAGAGCGACCACGGCCAGGGTGACCGCCAACCCGGCCGGTCCGCTACCCGCGACCAGCACCCCGATCACCGCCGCCAGGCCGGTCGAAGCGACAACCGCACCGCTCACCCGGAGCAGCACCGCCGAGAACAGCGGCTCGCCGAGAGCCCGCCGGGCGAAGACGGCCGCCAGGACGTTCTCCGCGACGATGCCGAGCGACCAGGCGATCGCCGCGCCCAGCGCCCCGTACGCCGGGATCAGCAGGACCGCGGCGAGCAGGTTCAGCGTCAGCCCGGCCACCGTGGCGACCAGGTGTCGGCGGCTGTTGCCGCTCATCAGCAGCACCGTCTGTACGAGGCCGACCCCGACGTTGACCAGCATCGCCACGGCCAGTACCGCCATCGGGACGGCCCCGCCGCCGAAGTCAGAGCCGAAGACGGCCAGGAACGCTCGCGCGAAGACGGCCAGTAGCAGGTAGACCGGCCAGGAGAGCACGATGATCGCCAGCGTCGTGCGCCGGTAGACCTCGGCCGCCTCGGGCCGGCGGTCCGCGCCGAGCAGCCGGGACAGGTGCGGGGCTACGGCCACCCGCAGGCCCTGCATGACGAGCAGGCCGGCCAGCGCGTACCGGCCGACGGCGGCGAAGACTCCGGCCTCGGCCTGGCCGGCCAGCGCGCCGGTCAGCAGGACGCCGACCCACATGCTGCTCGAATCGATCGCCATCGAGGCAGCGCGGGGCAGCGCGAAGGACCAGAATGACCGCCAGTCCGCCGGCTCCGGGCGGTGCACCGGCCCGGCGATCAGGGCCACGGCGATCAGGGCGGCCAGGGCCGGCGGCAGCAGCCAGCCCGCGAAGCCCAGCAGCACCCCGCCGCCGAGCGCGACCGTGCCGATCATCAGCACCGGCCGGGCGATCGGCACGAAGACCAGCTGCACGGCGACATACGTGCCCGCCGGCCGGGTCGCGCGGACGACCGCGAGCAGCACGGTCGAAACCACGATCACCGGTACGCCGGCGAAGGCCAGCCGGACCAGCGTGGTCGAGGCCGGGTCGTCGAGCAGCACGCGGCCGACCGGTTCCGCCGCCAGAACGCCGGCCACCGCGATGACCAGCGACGACAGAAGGACCGGCAGCAGCGCCACCGGCAGCAGCCGGCCGAGCGCGCCCGGCCGGCGGGGCAGCGCCCACAGCAGTGCCGTGTCGGCGCCGAGACAGCACACCGCCGCGGCGATGGTGACCACGGCGATCACGCTGAACAGCGCCCCGGAGCCGTCCGCCCCGAACGTGCGCAGGACGACGGTGGTGAGCACGAAACCGAACGCCCCGTTGACGGCCGCGCCGGTCAGACCGATCGCGCCGCTGCGGGTGCTCTGGCGCACCTCGGTGGCGGTCACCCGTACGCGACTTTCACCGGCCGGTTGACCGGGCCGTCCACCGCGGCCAGCCCCAGAGCCAGCGCGAAGAACAGCACGGACGTGTTCGGGTCGCCGAAGCCGTAGACCGGGGTGATCACCACCGCGATGATCGGCAACGCGCTCAGCCACAGGCCGGTCGACGTCACCGCGGCCGCCAGCCGACGCGTGACCACGGCGAAGAAACCGTAGAAGCAGACCGCCGCCGGGATGCCGTGGCTGTAGAGCACCTGCCAGAGCATGCCCTGGGTGCCGAGCGGCTCGGAGGCGTGCGTGGTGTCGACCGAGTTGGGCTGCCCGTAGCCGAGTAGCGGCGAGCGCAGCACCGCCGACCAGGTCTGCCGGTAGATGTCGAACCGGTCGTAATTGGTGTCGGTGGTGGACGTCCGGTGGCTGATCAGGTCGACCACCGGGATGTAGAACGTGACCAGCCAGCCGGCCAGGACGATCGCGGCGACCGGCAGCAGCAGCCGGAACCGCCCGTGCAGCACCTCCCGGCCGACCAGGTAGACCACGGCGGCGCCGAGCCCGATGAACATCCCCCGGTTCAGCGTGTAGAACGCCGGCACCAGGGAAAACGGCAGCGAGGTCAGCAGCAGCAGACGCAACGGCCGGCGCGGCAGCGAGGCCAGGCAGGCCAGGACGAACGGCACCAGAAAGGCGTACGCGGTGCCCCAGTTGTTCGTGTACGGGTACGGCGCGGCCGGGCGGTAGATCGGGCTGAGGCTGGAGCGGTTGAACTCGGTCGCGTCGAGGCGGGCCACATCCTGCACGTATTCGGTCGTCGCCACGCCATGCGGCAGGGTCAGCATGAACGGGCTGGGCAGGCTCAGCCTCGGCGCGAGCACCCCCAGCCAGCCCATCGCGATCAGCGAGATCCAGTAGACGCACAACGGGGTGACGACCCGCGACCAGGGCACGCCGTCGCGGACCAGGTTGTAGACGTACAGCAGAACCATGAGGGCGGTGAACAGGTAGCCCAGCCGCAGCCCGAAAATGTAGACCTGGGTGGCCCGGGTCAGCCGGATGCCGCTGACCAGGGCGAAGCCCAGGAAGATCAGCCACGGCATGGTACCGGCCGGGATCCGGATCTTGCCGCGGGTGGTGAGCAGGCCGAAGAGGAAGACGCCGAAGAACGGCCAGATGAAGTACAGGATGCCCAATGCCCACCAGATCGGCATCAGGGCGAAGATCATCAGCAACGGCCAGACCGGCAGCCCGCTCATCCCGGCGGCGAACGCGTCCAGGTCGAGCACTCCCGGGCCGACCAGCGCGATCGCCCGCGCCCGGCTGGCCGCGACGGCGCGGGCCGGCCAGCGGGGCAGCGTGCGGGCCCGGGTGTCAGACACCCCGGCCCCGCTTCTGCGCCATCCGCAGCACCCGCTCGCCCGTCACCAGCCCGAGGATCACCGGGAGGGAGACCAGCAGCCGCCGCTCCAACGGGTTGAGCCGGAACACCGCGGCCAGCTCCCGGATCGCCTCGGTGCGGCGGTTGCCCGAGGCCAGCGCGAAGGCGATCTGGCCGCGGATCCGGGCCGTCCCCGGCCGGCTGCGGGCCAGCTCGGGATGCTTGGCCAGCAGGTAGCGCTGCGCCTCGACGATCATCGCCCAGCGCCCGAAGTAGAACGAGCCGCCGTGCCAGTCGATGATGACCAGCGGCTGCCGGCAGATCGCGATCGGAGCCTGCGCGGCGACCCGCAGCAGCCACTCGTAGTCCTCGCTGTAGCCGCCCGGGATCTCCTCGTCCACCGCACCCGCGGCGGCCCACATCGAGCGGCGCACCAGGATCGTGCTGGAGTGCACCTCCATCACCCGGTCGGCGATCAGGTCGTCCAGGCTGACCTCGTCGCGGGCGAGCACGCGGACCTTGTCGACGCCGGGACCACGTAGCCGCAGCCCACAGCTGACCGCGCCGACGGCCGGGTCGACCAGCTTGTGCGCCTGGCGGCTGAGCTTGCCCGGCAGCCAGATGTCGTCGTCGTCACAGAAGGCGAGCAGCTCGCCGGTGGCGGCCTCGACCCCGCTGTTGCGGCCGCCGGGCAGGCCCGGCCGGCGCGCGTTGGCGATCACTTTCAGCGTACGGTTCGGGCCCGGCCGCAGATCGAGCTCGCGCACCTCGACGTGGTCGTAGACGACGATGCACTCGACCTCGCCGGGATAGTTCTGCCGCAGGATCGCCGTGACCGCCCGTTCCAGCAGCCCCGGCCGGTCCTTCGTCGCGACGATCACGCTGACCGGCGGATACACGCTGGTGATGTCGACCGTGTCCATCTGCGAGATGTCGTAGCCGATGTCGTCGCAGTCCTCCACCGCCGCCGCCACCTCAGGTGAAAGATCATCAAACACTGCGGCCGCCGGTCAGGACGAAGCCGACGATCTGCGCTCCGGCCGACCGTAGCCGGTCCACCAGCCGGCTCAGCTCGGCGTTGCGGGTGCGGTCCCGGGCCACGACCAGCACCGCGCCGCCGGGCTGGGCGGTCCGGACGCCGCGTTCGTCGAGGTCCGACGGTGGGGCGTCGATCACGACGACACCGTTTGCGGGCTGGTCGCCCAGATCGCCGATCCGCACCGACCCGGTGCCGATCAGCACCACCAGCGGGCCGAACTCGTCGGAGACCGGGGCCGGTGAGACGGGCTCCTCGGCCGGGCGTTGCGCCTCCATCACCACGGTCATGTCCGGGTCGGAGCCGTAGCCGCCGGCGCTGGCCCGGGGCGCGCCGGCCAGCGTCGAGGCGCGGGAACGGGCGGCGCCCGACCCGTTCGCCCGGCTGTCGTCCGCGGTGTTCCCCGGCACGGGCCGGACCCGCGGCCGGGGTGGGGTGCGGCGCTGGGCGGCGAAGAGGATCCGCTTGTGCTCCTCGGTGCCTTCCGGGGCGGTGCCCAGCCAGACGTCGTGCCCGGACTCGGCCAGCGCCACGGCCAGGTTGCCGGTCACCGCGCTGCGGCCCTCGTCGTCGCGGCCGGAGAGCACGACCAGCGGCTGGTCCGGGTGCCGGCTGATCCACTTCAGCACGGCGAGCGACACGTAGCGGGCGTCGGCGGCCGCGGCGGTTTCGCTGCCCCGCTGGCGGTCCGCGCGGACCACACCCAGCGCGGGCTGGCCGACCAGATCGGTGGCCTGTTCGATGGAGCGGACCCGGCGGTCCAAGGCCTCCCGGGCGTGCGCGGCGATCATGCCGAGCAGCGCCCCGCCGAGCAGCGCGCCGACCACATACAGGGGGGCGTTGTCGTGGCTGGACGGGACCGGAGCGCGAGCGGCGGCGGCCACCGAGCCCGGGCTCAGGTTGGCCGAGGCGACCTTGGCGCGGGCGTTGGCCAGCTGGGCGATCTGGTCGTTCAGCGCGCTGACCTGGTTCAGAGTCGCCTGGACCCGCGGCGACTGCCCGGTGTCGGTCGACGGCAGCGCCTTCTGGGCGAGCCTGCGCTGGTCGGTGACCTGTTTGGCGGCGTTGTCGTAGGAGAGCAACAGGGCGGCCCGCTGCTGCTGGTAGATGCCCTCGCGGACCTTGAGGTAGGTCTGCGCGGCCGCGTTCGCGCCGGCGATCGCCGCACTCTCGGTGTGGTCGGAGTACCCGAAACGCAGCACCTGGCCACCCGTCGGCACCTCGACGGTGAGCGCGTCCGCGACGTCCTCGGCGCTGCGCCCGAGCGCGCGGGAGGTCGCGTCGACGACCTCGTTGCCGAGCGCGATGCCGTTCTCGGCGGTCATGTTGATGGCCCGGTCCGCGCCGCTGTTGGGCAGGGTGAACGGGTCGGTCACCACCGGCCGCAGCACCACGACGGTGGTGGCGGTATAGGTGGCCGGGAAGAACAGCAGATAGCCGACGACCGCGACCAGGACGACCGCCGTCACGGCCTGCACGATTCCCCAGCGGCGCAGCGGAATCCGGACCACGTCGGCGAAGCCGACGACGCGTTGGCGGCTCCCGGCGGCGGAATCAGTGGCGTCCATCGGCGTATCTCCCTAGCTCCGGCCGGCCGCCAGGTTACGACGGCCGGCCGGTGTCACCCGATCAGAGAACTCGTCTGATCAGGAGGTGGCGAAGAACAGAGTTGCGGTGTTCCAGGTCGCCGCCGTCGTGCCGGAGGCGATGACCCGGGGATTGGCGCCGTTGACAGCCTTGGTGGCCGCCGGGTCGAACGCGACGGTGCGCAGCTTGCCGTCGGTCGAGCCGTACACGAGCTTGCCCGCGACCCAGGTCATACCGCGGACCGTACGCCAGTCGATGCCCGTGGTGGGCAGGGTGAACTGGGTGCAGCCGACCACCGAGCCGTCCGGTTCAAGGTAGCGGTAGTACAGGGCGTTGCTGCTCGCGGTGACGTAGTACATCCGGCCGCTGAGGTAGAACGCGCCGGACATGGGCGTCGGGTTGAACCACGAGTTGTAGCTGCTGCCCACGTACGACGCGCCGGCCGTGCCCGCCGAGAACGTCGAGACGCTCAGCGTGCCGCCGCTGGGCGTGTTGGGGTCGGTCCTCGACCAGTACAGCTTGTTGGACAGGACGAAGGCGGCCCTGGTCGAGGTCAGGTTCGCCTGGGTGGTGACCGTCGGGGCGCCGATGCCGGCCCCCGCGTACGAGACCCTGGTCAGTTTGCCGTTGCCCGCGCCCAGATAGAGGTAGCCGGAGGTGGCCTGTGGCGCGTCCACCGCCGCGACGGTGCGCCCGCCCGCGGTCGGGAAGTACGCCTCACGGCCGTGGTATTCCTTGCCCACGCCGTCGGAGTCCTGCCCGATGAACACCCCACCCGGGCCTTTCCACATCTCCCAGACGATCGGGCCCCAGTCGGTGCCGCCGGCCGGCAGCGCGCTGCCCGGCGAGCGGGTCGGGTTCCACGCCATGGGCAGGCCGTTGCTCGGGTCGACGGCGCCGAAACCGTACCGGTCGACCGCGCCGGGCCCGGCCGAGTCGGCGCCGTTACCGTTGTTCAGCCAGCGGAAGTGACCGCCGAGGTAGACCACATTGTCAGCCACCTCGATCGAGGTGACCGAGTCGTGGCCGGTCCGGTCCACCCAGGTCGCGTCGAGGTCCGACCCGCGGGCCGAGCTCTCCCAGCGGGAGATCGAGTCGCAGAACGCGTCCCCGCCGTAGCCGCCGTCGGCGCCGATGACGAAATAGCTGCCGTCGTCGGAGAAGTCGACGTCGCGGGCGTAGAACGGGAACGTGGCGATCGCGCAGTCGGCCAGGTAGCGCTGGGTGCTCCAGTCGGCGACCGTCGGCGTGCCGGAGACGTCGATCATCACGACCTGTTCGCGGCTGAGGTTGTTCACCTTCTTGAAGTTGCCGGTCGCCACCACGGTCTTGCCGTCCGGCGAGACCGCCAGCGCCCAGACCACTTCAGAGCTGGCCCGCGCCACGCTCGCGTCGATCTTGAAGGTCGGGTCGATCGCACCGGTCGTCGCGTTCACCCGGGCCAGCAACGAGTGCCCGGCGCCGTTGATGTAGTGGAACGCGCCGGCCAGGTAGAGCCAGTTGCCTTTGACGACCGCGCGGCGCACGACGCCGCCGTCGGCCTTGCCGACCCAGCTCGCGACGGTGGCGCCGGTGGCCGGGTCGAGCTCGACCAGGCCCTTGCGGTCGGCGCCGTTGACCTTCGTGAAGGACCCGCCGACGATCAGCTTGCCGTCCGGGCTGACCGCCAGGGTCGCCACCGCGTTGTCGAGCTGCGGCTTGAACGCCGTCTTCAGCGCCCCGGTGGTGACGTCATAGGCGATCAGGTAGCTCGCGGTGGACCAGGTCGTCGCGCCCGCGTTCTTCACCCCGGTGAAGGAGCCGCCCGCGTATACCGTGTTACCGATCTGGGTGAACGCCCGCATGCTGCCGTTCTGCAGCTGCGGGGTGTTGTCGGCGGGGTTCGCCGTGACCAGCGCGGACGCGGCGGGCGGCGGCACGTAGACCGCGTTCGCCGGGGTGGCGGCCGTCAGGGCGACCGTCAGACTCAACGCCGCGGCGGACGCCAGGAACCTGGCCGCCTGCCGTGGCCGGAGTCGACGTGATGGGGACACTTGCCCTCCTAGTCGGAGTGAGAGGGGTACTTCAGGACGGTGCGAGAGTCAGGGACCGGTCGAACCGGAACGGGGTTACCTCGGGGCTGGCCCGAACTGTCCATGCGGCTGCCTCCTCGAGGTCGGTGAATGTGACGTCGGAAGCCTCCCGGGCCACGACCAGATCGCGGGCCCGCAACTCGCGGGCCAGCTCGACCTGGTGGTCGTCGACGTGCTCGCCGTGCGCGCGCCGCCGCGGAACACACAGCGCGCGACGCCCGGTCTGCATCGCCGCCAGCGCCGAACCGACACCGGCGTGCGAGACCACCACATCGGCCTCGCGCATCGCCTGGCGCAATTCGTCGGCGGCAACCATCCGGCGGGCGCCAGGCGGCATCCTATCGATGACCGTACAACCCACTTGCCAGAGGACCTCCAGCTCCGGCGGCAGGATCTCGACCAGGCGGCTGAGCAGCCGCGGGAAGGTGTACCGCGGGTGCGTTCCCAAGGTCACGACGACGGTGCGTACGCGCGGGGCCGGCCGCACGGGCGCGGCGGTGAAGGCGTCGAAGATCGATCCGCCGTACTGCCAGGTGTCGTCGGCCCAGGACGGGTACTGGGTGTAGAGCCGGGTGCCCGGCACGCGGGCGGCCAGCCTGCCGGTCAGCGACGGGCCCTGGGTGCGGGTGGCGCTCTCGATGTAGGTGCGTTCCACGCCGGCCGCGATCGCCGGGAGGAAGAACGACATGGCCACACTGGCGCCGGTGCTGATCACCCGGTCATAGCGGCTACCCTTGAACATCTTGCGGGCGACGGCCAGATCCTTGAGGGCGCCGACCAGGTCACGGCTGGTCGCCGGGGGCACGTGCACGACGTCCTCGCCGTCGAGCAGGGCGCGGCTCTGCGGGGTGTCGAAGGTCACCCAGCGCCGCTCGCCGACCCCGAGGCGGGGCACGAGGTCGTGCAGCTCGGCGAGGTGACCGCCGGTGGAGGCGACAAGCAGAGTCGTCACCGTACGCGGCCAGAGTTGAACAACTGCACCGAAAAGATCCCCATCCTGCGGCGTCCCGGCCGCATCCTTGCCGATCCCCGTTCCACAAGTGAGCGCCCCCACGGCGCTCAGTACGCTCCCGAGCCGCGCATCACCGCCAACGCCGTGCGCAGCAGGATCACCATGTCGACCGTCAGCGACCAGTTCTCCACGTAGTCCAGGTCCAGCCGGATCGCCTCCTCCCAGGACAGGTCCGACCGGCCGCTGACCTGCCACAGGCCGGTCATCCCGGGTTTGACCGCCAGCCGGCGGCGCATGTCCGCCGGGTAGCGCTCCACCTCACCGGGCAGCGGCGGGCGCGGGCCGACCAGCGACATCTGCCCGAGCAGCACGTTGACCAGCTGCGGCAGCTCGTCGATCGAGCACCGGCGCAGCATGCGGCCGGCCCGGGTCACCCGCGGATCCCGCCTGATCTTGAAGAGGACCCCGGTGTGCTCGTTCTGCGCCTGCATCGCCGCCGCCCGCTGCTCGGCGTCGGTGTGCATGGTGCGGAACTTGACGATCCGGAACTTCTCCCCGCCGCGGCCGACCCGGATCTGCCGGAAGAACACCGACCCCGCGCTGTCCGCCCTGATCACGATCGCGACGACCAGGAAGACCGGTGCGAGCAGGGCCATCAGCAGGGCGGCCAGGGAGATGTCGAACAGTGACTTGATCAGCCGGCGGCCGCCGCTGAGCCGGGGATGCTCGATGTGCATCATCGGCAGGCCGTCGACCGGCCGCACGGTGATCCGGTCACCGGCCGTGTCCATCAGCGAGGACGACACCATCAGGTCGATGTCGTCGCGTTCGAGCTCCCAGGCCAGCCGGCGCAGCATCGCCCCGTCCAGCTCCGGACAGGACAGGACCATCACCGTGTCGGCGCCCGCCGCGGCCGCCGAGTTCGCCGCCGCCGGCAACGCGCCGTATACCGGGACCTCAAGGGTGCCGGTCGCCGCGGCGACCTGGCCGGCGGGCAGGCAGGCCCCGACGACCTGTAGGCCGTGGTGGTCCCGCCGGTGCAGCTGGGTGATCATCTGCGCGACCGCGCTGACATGCCCGAGCAGCATCACCCGGTGCATACACCGACCGCGGCGCCGGGCCCGGTGCAGCACCTTGCGCAGCACGACCCGGCCGGTCAGCGACAGCGCCCCGGTCAGGGCGAGCGCGATCAGCAGGTAGCCGCGGGCGACCCCGGCGTGCGCGACGTAGGACACCAGGGCGGCACCGACGGTGAGCCGGCCGGCCGCGCGCAGCACCCGTTGGTACTCGTCAGGTCCGACGAAGAGCGACCGGCGTTCATAGGCCCTGGTGGCGGCCAGCACGGCCAGCCAGATCGGCGGGATGACCACCGACAACGTCAGATACCAATCCGCATACTGGGCGCCTTGGAAACGCAACACGAATGCGGCCAGTGAGGACACGAAAGCGGCGCCGAAGTCGGTCGCGAGCAGCAACCTGAGGTAGCGGGCCTCCCACACCCAGCGGTCAGGGTGCGGGGCGCCGACAGCAGGATCGGCCGGCACATCATCGATTCCGAATTGATACGCACTGGTCAGTGCGGACCCGGTGTTGGCGGCGTTCACCGCCGCTTCAGTCGTCGTCACGACGCCCCTGCTTCCAGTGAGACCCCACGACCACCTGGCATTTTGTAGGCACCACGGGCCGAGCGCAGCCCCGTGTCCCCGCGGCGCGCGCCCCTGTCTCAGCCTTGACAAAACGCAGAATTGCCGATGCCGCCGAGGCGGCATCGGCGCTTAATGACCCGTTAACTTGCCTCCACGACGGACAAAATAGCAGCGGCACGGGTGGCGGCGGAAGCCATCGACCGAGGGAAATCTCATTGCAAGGCACAATGAGCCACAATATTGGCGGTGGTCTCTCACTGGAACCTAATCCACGAGGAGGCACCATAACATGCCCGAGACGCCATCTGTGGATGGGGTAGTGGCGCCGGTCCATGCCGATGGCATTCACCGAACGCGATCCTATAGCCACTCTCGGTGGCCGCGAGCCTTCTCCGCGTTTTGCGCACTGGGTAAGGAATGGCGTGAATCGACCCGCGGGGTCGCCCCGCTGTGATTGCCTGTCGTCCATGACTGTTCCCGCCCGCACGCTGGCAGACATCGAGCAGGTCAACGCCGGCGGACTGACCCCGGTCGTGTTCATCCACGGTCTGTGGCTGCTGCCGAGCAGCTGGGACCGATGGGCCGACGTCTTCCGGGGCGCCGGATACGCACCGATCACCCCGGGCTGGCCCGACGACCCGGAAACGGTGGCGCAGGCCAAGGAGCATCCGGAGGTGTTCGCCGGCAAGACCGTGGGCCAGGTCGCGGACCACTACACCGAAGTGATCGGCCTGCTGACCAAACAGCCCGCGGTGATCGGGCACTCGTTCGGCGGACTGCTGGCAATGATCATCGCCGGTCGGGGCCTGTCGACAGCGACGGTGGCGATCGACGCGGCCCCGTTCCGCGGCGTGCTGCCCCTGCCGATCTCAGCACTGCGGGCCTCGTCACCAGTGCTGGGCAACCCCACGAATTACCACAAGGCCGTCCCGCTGACCTACGACCAGTTCCGCTACTCCTTCGCCAACGCGGTCAGCGAGGCAGAAGCCCACGAGCTCTACGAAACCTATTGCGTACCGGCACCGGGCGCTCCGCTCTTCCAGGCCGCGACCGCCAACCTGAACCCGTGGACCGAGGTGAAGGTGGACACGGAGAACCCGTACCGCGGGCCCCTGCTGATCATCTCGGGTGAGAAGGACCACACCGTGCCACCCGCGATCTCCGATGCGGCCTACAAGAAGCAGCTGAAGAACACCGGCACAACCGAGTTCGCGGAAATCCCGGGCCGCGGCCACGCCCTGACGATCGACAGCGGCTGGCTTGAGGTGGCGAACACCACACTGGCCTTCGTCCAGCGTTTCGCCGAACGCTAACCGCTGCCAGCGCCTGTCCACCCGTCGACGAACGCGAGCACGCCGCCGGTCACTCCCAGCGGAAGGTACGCGCGGCCGCCGCGAGCGAGACCGTGGCCCACAGCGCGAGGCTCAGCCAGATCGTGCCCGCCACCGGGACGCCGCCGGTCAGCGTGTCCCGCATCGCCTGCGCGTGCGCGGCGAGCGGCAGCAGGAACCACCCCGCCGAGCCGAGATCCGGCGCGGCGAACATGATCCCGCCGGCGGCCAGCATCAGCACGTAGCTGAGGGTCGCGACCGCGGTCGTCGTCTCCGGTCTGAGTAGGCCGGCGAGCACCAGCGCCAGCCCGGTGTAGGCGGCCGTCGCCAGCAGGGTGACACCGAGCGCCGGGACGATCTCGTCGAGCCGCGGGCGCCAACCGACGACCAGGCCGACCGCCGCCAGGGCCAGCAGTTGCACCCCGACCAGGCAGAGGATCGCGGTGGTCTTGGCCGCGAGCAGCCCCAGCCTGGTCAGCGGCGAGGCTCCGAGTCGTTTCAGTACGCCGTAACCGCGCTCGTATCCGGTCGTGATCGCCTGCCCCGTGAACGCCGTGGACATCACCGTGAGGGCGAGCACTCCGGGCACCACATAGCCGAGCCGGTCGGTGCTCGGCAGGTTGGTCGCGTGGGTGAGCCCCGCTCCGAGCAGGACCAGCAGCGGCACGCCCATAGCCAGCACGAGAGCCTCGCCGCGGCGCGCGGTGAGCAGCAGTTCCATCCGGATCTGCCGCCCGATCACCGTGCGCCGCGGCGAGCGCCCCGGGGCCGGCGCGAATGTCCCGGCGGCGCTCATCGGAGCACTCCCGTCCTGGTCGAGGTCAGCGACAGGTAGACGTCCTCTAAGGTGCGCCGGCGGGTGTTGACCGCGGTGACCTGGGCGCCGGCCGTCGCGAACCAGCCGAGTGCCGCCGCCATCGCCGCCGTGTCCAGCTCGCCCTCGATCGCATACTCGCCCGGGGACTCCTCGGCGACCTTCGCGGCGGCGAGACCCGCCGCGAGGCCGGCGATCGGCAGGCCGGGCTCCGCGCGTACCGAAAGGCGGTCTATCCCGGCGGCGGCGGTGAGCTCGGCGGGAGTGCCCGCGGCGGCGACCACACCGGAATTCATGATCACCACGTGGTCGGCGAGGCGTTCGGCCTCGTCGAGCAGGTGCGTGGTGAGCAGGACGGTGACACCGTCGGCGCGCAACTCCTCGACCAGGGCCCAGGTGGTGTGCCGGGCTTCGGTGTCCATGCCCGCGGTCGGCTCGTCCATGAAGATCAGCTCGGGGCGGCCGACCAGGGCGACGGCCAGCGCGAGCCGCTGCTTCTCGCCGCCGGACAACCGCCGGAAGGTCGTACGCGCGCAGGCGCGCAGCCCCAGCCGGTCCATCAGCATGCCGCTGTCGAGCGGATGCCGGGCGAAGCCCGAGAACAGCCGCAGGATCTCGGTGGTGGTCGCCCACGGGTAGACGCCCCCGGACTGCAGCATGATGCCGAGCCGCGGCATGAGCGCGTCGTGGTCGCTGACCGGGTCGAGCCCCAGCACCCGCGCCGAGCCACCGTCGGGCCTGCGGAAACCTTCGCAGACCTGCAGCAGGCTGGTCTTGCCGGCGCCGTTGTTGCCGAGCAGGGCGAGCACTGTGCCGCGGGCCACGGTGAGCGAGACCTGACGCACGGCGGTGACGTCGCCGTAGCGCACCACGAGGTCGCTGACCTCGACCGTCTTCGCGTCGCCCATGCCAACCCATCACCCGGTGGGACTCCCGGGGAGTCCGCTCCCGGGCCACGATACGTGCCGCCGCGGGCGCGCCCGACACGACCACCTCGGGAACGGTCGCCGACCGCTCGTGCACGCGCGGCGCGGTCCACCGTGCGGCGACACGTCTGTAGGCTTGCGCGCCATGACCGACTGCACCGCAGCGAAGCAAGGGCCAGGAGGGCATGGCAAGGTGACTCAGTCATGACCGACCGAACCGCTGTGGTGGAGATCTACACCGACGGCGCCTGCATCCCGAACCCAGGCCCCGGCGGCTGGGGCGCCGTCCTTCGGTACGGCTCGGTCGAGAAGGATCTGTGCGGCGGCGAGGCCACGTCGACCACCAACAACCGGATGGAGCTGACCGCCCCGATCCGGGCACTGGACAGCCTGACCCGGGCGCCGATGGTCGTGAAGCTCTACACCGACAGCATCTACGTCCGCGACGGGATCACGAAGTGGTTGCCCAGGTGGAAGGCCAACGGCTGGCAGACCTCGGCGAAGCAGCCGGTCAAGAACGTTGACCTGTGGCAGCAACTGGACGCGGCCGTGCGCCGCCACGACGTGCAGTGGCACTGGGTCAAAGGCCACGCCGGCCACCCGGAGAACGAACGCGCCGACCGGCTCGCCGCTCGTGGCCTGCAGGAGGCGCTCGACGCTCCCGCAAGGTCCGGCGGCAACGATTAAGAAGATCTTGGTTTTGGTACGGACACCCGCGGCACTCCCCCGACCGGAGGGAGATCGTCCGGGGACAGCGCACCGCGGACCTTGGCCCGGGCGACCCGATCGGGTGCCAGCCGATAGGTCGCGGCTCGCACCAACTCGTCCGGTACGAGATGGCGCCCGGACGACTCGACCGCATCCGGCACCGGCACCAGATGCGACCGGCCGCCAGCGGACCGGCCCGCCGGCTCACCGCCCTCGCCATCGGGTCGGCGGCGTGCCGCCGAAACCCCCAACCGGGGTCGTCGCGGCACCGCACCCGAGCCCGAGCGGCCAGGCCCGCCCTCCGGCCGGGACTGGCCCCCACCGCCCGCCGGGCCAGACCCGCCGGCAACGACTTCCAGACCGGGGCGACCCGGCGTCGCCGCAGAAGTCGGATCAAAGCGGCCACCGTCATGCCCAGCCGAGGAGCCGGCCGCCGCTGCCGAGGAGCCGTCGTGTGCATCCACGGAGCCGGACAGAGCCACCGCAGAGGTGGGCGCAACCGCACATGCGGCGGGCGCAGCCGCTGAGGACGGCACTATGGCGGGGAACCCGGCCAGGGCGGGGATGGAAACCGCCGCGGAGGCCCGGATCGCGGCGCGGTCCGCGCGGCGGGGGCTGATCACCCGGGCGGCCATGCTGAAGACGCTGCGGGTCGCGGTGTCGTATCCGTCGCGGTAGGCGTCGTCGCGGTCGCGGCCCATCCGGTACCACTGGTGGAGTCGGCCACCCGCGTACCCGGTGCAGGCGACGAACGCTGCCAGGAGGGTCAGGAGCACGGTGGAGTTTCCGGGGGCGGCCATGGCGACGATTGTGCCGAGGTTGATTGACAGATCGCTATGGCCCGTTTGACGTAACCCGAACGAGTACCTGCGGAGGCGTCAGTTCCGGGTGGCCGACCAGGTAGCTATCTAGGCCCGCCGGGCAAAGCCGAGTTTGGCCAGGATGTGCTCGATGTGGGAGGCAACCGCCTTCGGTGAGATCGCCAGCGCGGCGACTATATCCCGGTTTGTCATATCCAAAGCCACCACCCGGACGATTTCGATCTCCCGCGCGGTGAGAATTCCCTCCGACACTACGAGGAGCACCACGAAGGGTCCGGCCGTCGGCTGGAGACCGGAAGTGGCAGCGCCGGCGGAGGACCCATCACCCGACCGGCCGGACTTTTCGGCACCGGTATCTCGAAGACCGCCCCGACCGCGGCGGCCGCCTGCCGGGCCGCGGCGGCGAACCCAGCGGCCCGCCCGTGGGTGGGATGCCGCCGGCGTGCGGGGTCCTGCTCGGGACGGGGACTCTAGACGGCATCCGCCACGACGATCGCGACATCGTCCGGGGCGCCGGCCGCCACGGCCAGGTCGGCCAGGCGGCGCACGGTCTGCTCCGGGTCCCCGCCCGCGGCCAGCGCGTCGTGCAGCTTGTCGTCGCCGACTACCGTCCACAGCCCGTCCGAACACAGCAGATAGCGGTCGCCTGCAATCGCCGTACGCAGGGAGAGATCAGCCGCCCAGTCGGCGCCCAGCGCCCGCACCAGCAGCGCCCGCTGCGGATGAACGGCCGCCTCCGCCGCGGTCAGCGACCCTTCGTCGATCAGCTGCTGGACGTAGCTGTGGTCCTGGGTGAGCCGGGCCAGGACGCCCTGACGCAGCAGATAGGCCCGGGTGTCGCCGATGTGCAGCAGGCCGACCCGGCTCTCGTCGAAGATCAGCGCGGTGAGGGTGGTGATCTGCTTCGACCCGCAGACCGCCTCGTTCGCGGCGGCGGCGAGCGCGGCCAGGTCGCTCAGGTCGAGGCCGGGGCGGGTGGACAGAGTGCCGACGGCGGTCTCGGCGGCCCCAGTGTGGCCCCGCACGCCGTCCGCGACGGCGAGCAGACCGTCCCCGGCGTACGCGAAATCGTCGTTGTTCGGACGCCCATGGCCCGCATCCGTGCGGGCGGCGTAGCGCAGGTTCAGGACAGACATGATCTTTCCCCTTCCGGTCAGGACGTCGACGAGGAAGGCGGCGGTCGCACCCCGCGCCGCGGTTTGCGCCTCGACCCCGGCCCAGTAGGCCTTGATCGCCTCGGCTCCCGCGTCCGGCGGCAGGTCGACGACCTCGCGGATCCGGGCCAGCGGCATACCGACCCGGCGCAACTCAGCGACCAGGCGGGCCCGGTCGAGCTGATCCGGATAATAGAACCGATAGCCGGACTCGGCGTCCACTGCGGCCGGGGCCAGCAGGCCCAGGTCGGCATAGATCCGCAGGGCTTTCGGCGTCAGCCGGGCCCGGCGGGCGAACGCCCCGATCGTCAGCAACTCCACCACGCCTCCTCGTGCCGGTCGTTCGACCGACACCAGCAAGCCTGAGGTTTGTCCCTGGGGCAAGGTCAAGAGGTCCCTGCCGTTCCCCGCTTGGCGGTTGGGGGACGGCAGGGACCCGCCCGTTCCTCAGCGGGCCGGGACCGGCACCGGTGACGACCTCACGGTGGGCGCGGGCTGAGGCTTGCGCCGCCGCCGCGGGAGCGGCGAGATGCGCGGGCTGCGCTGGGCGGCGAGATCCTCGACCCAGCCGAGCGCGAGCACGGCGACCAGGAGCAGCAGGAGAGCGATGGAGAAGTCGGCCGCTTCCTCGAGGCCCTGGGTCGGGATCCGCCACAGTTTCAGCGGGTCGAAGAGGTAGACCGCGATGGTGATGGCCACGTTGTGCCAGAGGTAGATCGTGACCGCCCGGTTGTTCACCATCGAGACCAGGCCGTTCAGCGGGCGAGCCCGCGCCAGCCAGGCCATCCGTGGGGTCCAGCGCAGCAGGGCGAGGACGAAACCGATCGAGTAGATCGCGTACGCGACCGGGATGCCGGTGAGGTCGGGCCCGCTCTCGCCGGGGTGGGTCCAGGTCCAGAGCAGCGCGACGGCGACGCAGGCGACGGCGATCGGGTAGACCACCCTCGCCCGCAGCCTGGCCAGGTCACCCTCGCGGTGGGCCATGCCGAGCACCCAGCACGAGCCGAAGGCGAGGATGTTCTGCAGCACCCAGGTCACCCGGTCGCCGAACGTGTCCGGGTAGGCGACCGACAACAGCAGGCCGACGAGCGGCAGCAGCACGGTCGGCAGGTTCCACCGGCGATAGAGCTTGAGCAGCACCGGGGAGAGCAGCACCAGCCACAGATAGGTGACCAGGTACCAGAGCACGCCGGCGGCGGGGTAACCCAGCTCGCTGGACGGCGGGTCGGCGATCGGCACGATCCAGAGCAGCAGGTGGGGCCAGGACGGCCGGTCCGGCCAGCCCTGCCTGATCATGATCGGGACCAGGATCAGGGCCATCACCCACAGCGCCGGCAGCAGGCGCCGGATCCGATTGCGGACGGCTCGGCCGGCGTTGCGGTCGATAGACTTCACCATGAGCGACCCGCCGAGGGCGAACATCACGCCCATGGAGGGGAAGACCAGCTCCAGGGCGGCGACCGGGAAAGCGTGGAACACCACGACTCGGACAATCGCGACTGCACGCAAAGTATCGAAATAACGATCACGTTCGGTAGTTTTCGCGTCGCCCACATCGCCCCCACCAGGATCAATAAATGCCCGCAGACAGCGGCAGCCACCCAAAGTAGTGTTATCCGGGCGATTTGGCGCGCTCCGAACGGGCAAAATCGGACCTCCGTTCCGGTACGGCCCGCCGCCGGTCGGCGAGTCGCGGCGACGTCCCGGTCCCGACATCGATGTCATACTGGCGGCACTCGACCGCCGCACCCTACGGAGCGACATGTCCGCATCCCGGCCCGCCGAGACCGTGCGAAGGCCGACGCTGACCCAGGTGGCCGCCCTCGCCGGAGTCAGCCTCAAGACCGCCTCCCGAGCGCTGAACAGCGAGCCGAACGTGGCCGAGGCCACCGGCCGCCGGGTCCGTGACGCCGCCGACCTGCTCGGCTACCGGCTCAACGGGATCGCCCGCGAGCTGCGCCGGGGCGCCACCTCCGCCCTGGTCGGGCTGATCAGCGGCGACCTGACCAACCCGTTCTACTCGGCGGTGGCCAGCGGCATCGAGCGCGAGCTGCGCCAGCACGGCCTGCAACTGGTGACGGCGAACAACGACGAGGACCGCGAGCTGGAACGCGCGCTGGTGGACGCCTTCCTGGAACGCCGGGTCCGGGCGCTGCTCGTGGTACCGAGCGCGGACCGGCACGGGTATCTGGCGATCGAGGGCAACCGCGGCGTGCCGTTCGTCTTCCTGGACCGGCCGCCGGACGGGCTGGCCGCCGACGCGGTGCTGATCGACAACGCCGCCGGCGCCCGCAAGGCCGCCGAGCATCTGCTGACCCACGGCCACCGGCGGATCGCCCTGATCGCCGACCTGGCCCGGATGGCGCCGCAACGGGACCGGATCGACGGCTTCGTCAGGGCCATGCGGGCCGCCGGCAACACCGCCTGGGAGCCGTACCTGCGTACCGACGTGCACGACGTGGGCCGGGCGGAGGACACCGTGCGTACGTTGCTCGCGCTGCCGGAGCCGCCGACCGCACTGTTCACCACCAACAACCGGCTGACCACCGGTGCGCTGCGGGCGCTGCGAGAGGTGACCGAGCCGCCGGCGCTGATCGGTTTCGACGATTTCGACTTGGCCGACGTGATCGGCACGACGGTGGTCGCGCACGACATGATGGCGATGGGCCGGGAGGCGGCCCGGCTCGCCTACGAGCGGATCAGCGGCCACAGTGGCCCGGCCCGGACGATCACCATGTCCACGTCCATCATCGCCCGGGGTTCGGGCGAACGTCCGCCGAGGTAACAAACCGCACGTTTAGGCGTCTATTCACTTTCGGGCACGGCGCGATCCGCGGCGCCACCATAAAGTGTTGGGTGTGACGGGCGGGGAGCAGCGCGCGGGATTCGAGGCTCGGCTGGCGTTCGCCAAGCAGGAGTCCCGGCAGGATGCGGAACGGCGTACCGAAATCGCGCTTCGGATCGCGTTGGTGACCTTGTTCTGGATCGTCTCCGTGTCGCTGCTGGTCGGGTGGGGGTTGACCGGGCCCAAGCAGCAGGGCAGCACCGGCTCCTCGACACTCGCCGCCGTTCTGGCCGTGCTACTGCCGTTCGTCGCGGCGGTCATCGCCACCAAGAACCGGCAGTTCATCATCGGCGGCGTCTATGTCGTGATCACTCTGGCGATGGTCCTGCCGGCGCTCGGGATCGCCGGGGCCGGTGGTTGAGGGCAGGATGGGCGGATGGCGGCTAAAGGCGAGGAACGCGACGGCGTAGCCCTGACCAATCTCGATCAGGAACTGTTCCCCGGCGCCGAGGCGACGAAGCGGGACCTGGTCGACTATCTCGACGCGGTCCGGGAGCGGCTGCTGCCGGTGCTGACCGACCGGCCGTTGTCGGTCGTACGGGTGCTGCGCGGCCAGGACGAATTCATGCAGAAGAACCTGCCGAAGTACACGCCCGAGTGGGTTCCCCGGGTCGCGGTGTGGGCCGAGGCGTCGCACCGCGAGGTCCAGTACGCCCTTTGCGACGACCGCAGGACGTTGCTCTGGTTCGGCAATCAGCGCGCTGTCGAATACCACCCGACGCTGGGACTGGCCGGCGAGTTGCACCGCCCGACCCATCTGATCATGGATCTCGATCCGCCCGAGGGCGGTGCCTTCGCGCTGGCGGTCGGCGCGGCCCGGCTCGTCCGGCAGGCGCTCGCGGACGCGGGGATGACCGGGGCGGTGAAGACCAGCGGCTCGAAGGGCGTGCACGTCTTCGTACCGTTGGAGCCGGACGTCAAGGTCGAGGACGTGGCGGCGGCCACCCGGGCGGTCGCCGCCCGCGCGGAGCGGCTCGATCCGGAGCTGGCCACGACGGCGTTCATCCGGGAGGACCGGCACGGCAAGGTGTTCCTGGATTCGACGCGGGCCGGCGGGGCGACGGTGGTGGCCGCGTACAGCCCGCGGGTCCGGCCCGGGGCGACGGTGTCGTTTCCGGTGGCCTGGGACGACCTGGATTCGGTGACCCCGGCCGATTTCACGCTGCACACGGCGATCGGGCTGCTCGGCGAACGCGACCCGTGGGCCGAGGCGATGCCGGCGCCGCAACGGCTCGACCCGGGGCTGGTCGAGGAGGGGCGCACCATCCCGATCGCCCGGGTCCAGGCGATGCACGAGGGCAAACGCCGCGCCCGCGCCAAGCGTGCCGAGTGAGTACACCGTTCGGTGCCCGCCGACTGGCAGCCGAGATTTCCCACCGCATCCAGCGCGATCCGGGCTAGCCGTGCCCGGAAGGCATCCATCACGCGTGGCGCAGCTCAGGGAAGCGGTCCTCCCATAGCGAACGGACCTGCCGGGCAGGGAAGAAGTTACGCCAGTCGCGGCGGATCAGTCGCCAGTTGAGCAAGCGCCGCAGGTCTGGCTCCTGCCCCTCTTCCAGAACGATCTTGTACATGGCGGCACGGTCGTACTCGTCGTCAAGGTCGAACTCCCGACGACCGCTCCAAGCCACGTCGCGCGGAAGCGTGACCACGCCGTGGTCAGGTCCCTGCAGATCGTCAAGCCTCTCCGGCACCGCGTAGGGTTTGACATCCGCGATGCTGAAGGGTCCCCGGTCCTTGTCCATGTCCCCAGTATGACTGCCATGTAACGGAGAATTCCGCGGGTGCAGGCGTACGGTCAGGGTCTGGCGTGAGTCACGCGTGACTGTGACGCGCTGGAGGCCTGACGGTCCTGCGGGCACCCTGAGTGCGGGCTGCCGTGGCTGTGTCTTGAGATCAGGTTGCGAGCCGCTTGAACTCCATCTGATAGCCCTGCCGCCCTAAAGGCTGGGCTGCGTTGGACTTGGGCCGGCCGGTTGATGCCTACAGATTGAACTCGTTGTCCTTCACTCCAGCGGTGAAGGCTTCCCACTCAGCCGGGGTGAACAGCAGGACAGGACCGGTCCCCTTGTCCTTGGTGTCACGGACTGCTACGGCTCCCGACAGGTTGGTGGCGACCTCCACGCAGTTGCCCGAGGACGAGCTGCGGGTGCTCTTACGCCACTGTGCGTGTGTGAGCTGGGTCGGATCGGTGATCATGGCGTCTCATACTCCTCTGCCAGGGATTTCATCAGGGTAGCTGACTCTGTGTGAGACAGCACCAGGTTATCCAGGGCGTTCCAGATCCCTTGATATCGGGCTATCTCGTTCGGTTTGTCCAGGTATAGCGCGCCGGTTGGCATTTCTCCGTAGACGGTAGTCGGCTCTGGGTTAGCTCCTGAGTTGGGGAAGGACAGGACAGCGAAGGATCCCGCTGCGGCTGCTGCGTGGATGCCGGCCGACAGAGGTAGGACGCGGATCTTCACGTTGGACAGCTCTGACGCCACCGTGACCAGATGTCGGAGCTGTACTGCCATCGCGTTTCGATCTTGCAGAGGACGACGCAGAGCAGCCTCGTTGATGATCACATCGAAGGACGGTGCGGGAGGCAGCCGCCTGCGGAGAAGTTCCTGGCGCTCAAGCTTGACGGCGGCACGCTTCTCTTTGTCGTCTGGGCTCAGGTCAGGTTCCATAGCTTCGATGACAGCGATGGTGTAGTCACGGGTCTGTAGTAGACCTGGGATCAGCTCCGGCTCGTACGCCCTGATCTTGGCCGCTGCCCCCTCCAGTCCAACATACAGCTCAAAGAAGGAAGGGATCGCGTCGCCGTAGGCGTGCCACCAGCCGCGTGACTTGGTCTCGCGCGCCAAGGCCATCAGACCCTGGGTCAGCTCGGAATCCACCCGGTACAGCTCGGCCATGTTGCGGACGTCGATGGCGCGCATGGAGATCGCACCGTTCTCGATCCTCCACAGCTTCTGAACTGACCACTCCAGTTCCTTGGAGGCAGCCTCCCTCGTGATCCCTGCATCCTCACGAGCCCGTCTGAGGTATCTGCCGAGCTGACGTCGGGGCACTGTGGAGCCCGCTTCGACCGTCATGTCCAGCTTCCTTCCACTTCGTCACTGCTGAACGGCCCATCTGCACTTCCTTGAAACGTCGTTCTGGAATGCATATCAGTTGCAGAAACGAAAGTCAAGATTCTTTGGCAGAATTCTGATGTGGAACGTTGCGATCTGGCCATGACACAAGACAGTATGAAGCATGTGGTTAAGGACCCGCCGAGCCGAGGAGGTGGAAGGTGGCAGTCGCCGTACTGACCGCGCTCGTGGTCGGCTTCCTGTCCGAACTGTTGAGCTTTCGAGTCAAGAGCCGATGGTGTCCGCGCTGTGGATCTTCGACCACTCTGCCGAGCCCCTACAAGTCTGTAGGAGATCAGGATGGCTGAGGCCAATGATCGTGACGCTGAACGCCAAGAGCTGCCCCGAAGAGTGGCGGGTTCTCACCTGCCGGCTGCCGCGTACCGGGCCGTGGGCATCGCCAAGGTGCCGGACAGTCGATGGTCGTGCAGTGAGCCGGCCTTGCGGATACTCCTGAACGGGCTGCGGCGCTGGCCGGTGATCGAGCGGTGAGGCCCGAAGCGGGAACCGTGTATCGACTCGGCGAGAATGACTACCGCTATGGGGTTGGCCCGCTGGTCGTCAAGGTCACGAAGGTGATCGCTGAGACCGTATTTGACAATCAGCCCTGGTGGGATGTTGAGGGGCTAGCCAAGCATCCGGACTACGCGGGACCAGGGCAGGAGCGGCGGTTGTACATGCGAGCTGCCAGTCTGAGGACTGCTCGGCGTACGTCCTGAGTACGCATCAAGACCAGAGACTTGGGTGCTCCTTCCGAGGTGGCAATACCTGGATAGCCTTCCGGAATGACCGCCCGCAAGTTCTCGATCTCGGTGCCGGAAGATGTCGCCGCCGCTATGGAAGTCGTCGCACTTGGCGAAGTGTCCGCCTACGTGACCGAGGCGCTGCGCCGCAGGCAGAACGGCGGTCCAGCGCGAACGGATCGGGGCGATCTGCGCGAGCGACGAGTGGGTGCTCGATTCGGCGTACGGAATGTGGCTTGATCTTCCGCTGGCGCGGGCTGACCTGGTCGTCGGGCTGGATCTGTCGCGTCTGGTCTCGCTGAGCCGGCTTTTCCGGCGCACGCTGCGCCACGTGCTGCACCGGGATCCGACCTGCAACGGCAACGTCGAGACCTTCCGCAACGCCTTCCTGAGCCGGGACGCGATCCTGGTCTGGCACTTCCGGTCGTTCGCGCGCGAGCGGGCCCGGATGCGCGCCTGGCGGGCCGACCCGGCGATGCCCGAGGTGGTGCTGCTGCGCTCCGCGAAAGACGTCGAGGCGTGGCTGGCGCAGCTGTCCGGCACCGGCCAGCCGGTCGACTGACATCGATGTCAATTTTGATCGCTCAGGTGCGGTCCAGGGCTTGCATATCGACATAGGTGGACGTAACGATGTGTCGCGGACGTTTCGGCGGACGATCACACCACCTGCAGAAGGAGACGGCATGCACCGGCCACGATGGAGTGTCGCCCTGGTGCCCCTAGTTCTGCTAGCCGCGGCTTCGGCCCTGGCATTCGGCGGCTCGGCGGCACACGCGGCAGCGGCAGGGGAGTTCAGCTCCTCGTTCGAGGCGAGTGATCCACAACCTACGTGGAGCGACACGGTCGACACCGGTGCCAACGGCACACCGCGCAGCAGCGGCGTCGACGGCGGCGTGGTGATCGGCACGCCGGGCAGCCTGCGCGGCCACGTCACCAGGATCGAGGTCAACGCCCAGCCGAACGCGAACGAGAACGGCAACAACCTCAACGACGGCGACTCGGGCACCAAGTGGCTGGTGGACACCCCGACCAGCTGGGCTCAGTACACCCTGGACGCCCCGGCCACGGCGGTCACGTATTCGCTGACCTCGGCGAACGACGCCCCGGAACGCGACCCGCGGGACTGGACGGTGCAGGGCTCGGCCGACGGCACCACCTGGACGACCGTCGACACCCAGAGCGGGCAGAGCTTCGACCAGCGATTCCAGACCAGGACCTACACGATCGCGAGCCCGGCGGCGTTCCCGATCTACCGGCTCAGCATCACCGCACACCCGTCCGGCGATCTGACCCAGCTCGCCGACTGGGACCTGGCGTCGGCCGACCCGACCCCGCCGCCCGCGGCCGACATGCTGAGCCATACCGGCACGGGGCCGGGCAGCTCCCCCACCGCCAAGGCGGGCGTGGGCTACACCGGACTCAAGGCGTTCCAGATCAGCGGGCGTCATCTCGCGGACGGTCGGGCGTACTCGTACAACAAGGTCTTTGATGTTGATCTTGGTGTCGGCGCCGATACCCAGCTCTCCTACCTGGTGTTCCCCGAGTTCAACCGGGGCGACCCGAGCAACCCGGCCACCTACGCGGCCGTCGACCTGGCCTTCACCGACGGGACCTACCTCTCCGACCTCAAGGCCGTCGACCAGAACGGCATCGTGCTCAGCCCGTCGGCGCAGGGCGCCTCCAAGACCCTCTACACGGCTCAGTGGAACGCACGCTCGGCGCGCCTCGGCCGGGTCGCCGCGGGCAAGACCATCGACAAGATCCTGATCGGGTACGACAAGCCGGCCGGCCCGACGAGTTTCCGGTCCTGGTTCGACGACGTGAAGATCGCCGATGTCGCGCCGGCGCAGCCGAAGGCGCACCTCAGCGACTACGTCGAGACCCGGCGCGGCACCCAGTCGTCGGGCGGCTTCTCCCGGGGCAACAACTACCCGGCGACCGCTGTCCCGCACGGCTTCAACTTCTGGACCCCGGTCACCGACGCCGGCTCGACCAGCTGGCTGTACGATTACCACCTGGACAACAACGCCGACAACCGGCCGACGATCCAGGCGTTCTCGGCCAGCCACGAGCCCAGCCCGTGGATGGGTGACCGGCAGACCTTCCAGGTGATGCCGTCCGGCGCGGCCGGCGTCCCGGACGCGAACCGGGCCGGCCGGGCGCTCGCCTTCGGCCACGAGAACGAGGTGGCCAAGCCGTACTACTACGGCGTCACCTTCGACAACGGGATGAAGACCGAGTTCGCGCCGACCGACCACGCGGCCCTGTTCGCGTTCACCTTCACCGGCGACAGCTCGAACCTGATCCTGGACAACGTGAACGGCAACGCCGGACTGACCATCGACGCGGCCAACGGTGTCGTCACCGGCTACTCCGACGTGACCAGCGGCGGCCTCTCGGCCGGCGCGACCCGGATGTTCATGTACGCCACTGTGGACACCCCCGTCGCCGCCAGCGGGATGCTCCCGACGGGGAACCGACCCAACACCGGCTACCTGACGTTCGACACGGCGGCGCGCAAGACGGTCACGATGCGGATCGCCACCTCGCTGATCAGCATCGACCAGGCGACGAAGAACCTGGACCAGGAGATCGCGCCGGCGGCGACGATCGCATCGGTCCGCTCCGCGGCGCAGAAGCTGTGGGACGACAAGATGCACGTGATCGAGGTGGAAGGCGCGTCCGAGGACCAGCTGACCACGCTCTACTCGAACCTGTACCGGTTGTTCCTCTACCCGAACTCGGCCTATGAGAACACCGGGACCACTGACGCGCCCGTCTACCAGCACGCGGTCCAGTCGTCGACGACCACGCCGGCCAGCACGCCGACCCGGACCGGAGCACCGGTCAAGGACGGCAAGGTCTTCGTCAACAACGGCTTCTGGGACACGTACCGGACGACCTGGCCGGCGTACTCGCTCCTCACGCCGAGCGAGGCCGGCGAGATGGTGAACGGCTTCGTCCAGCAGTACAAGGACGGCGGCTGGATCTCCCGCTGGTCGTCACCGGGCTACGCCAACCTGATGGTCGGCACCAGCTCCGACGTGGCCTTCGCGGACGCGTACCTGAAGGGGATCCCCGGTTTCGACGTCGACGCCGCCTACCAGGCCGCGATCAAGAACGCGACCGTCGCCCCGCCGAACGGCAACGTCGGCCGCAAGGGCCTGGCCAGCTCGATCTTCAAGGGCTACACGCCGAGCGACGCGACCGGCGAGGCGATGTCCTGGGCGATGGACGGCTACATCAACGACTTCGGCATCGCGAACATGGCCACGGCGCTGGCGAAGAAGGGCGGACCCAAGGCCGCCGACTACGCCGAGCAGGCCGAGTACTTCAAGAACCGGGCGCTGAACTACGTCAACATGTTCGACCCGTCGGTGAAGTTCTTCCAGGGCAAGGACTCGTCGGGCACCTGGCGGCTCCCGGCCTCGACCTACGACCCGCGGGTCTGGGGTTACGACTACACCGAGACCGACGGCTGGAACATGGCCTTCCACGTACCGCAGGACGGCCAGGGCCTGGCCAACCTCTACGGCGGCAAGAACGCGCTGGCCAAGAAGCTGGACACGTTCTTCGCCACCCCGGAGACGGCCGGCTTCCCCGGCTCGTACGGTGGCACGATCCACGAGATGCTCGAGGCGCGCGACGTCCGGATGGGCCAGTGGGGCTTCAGCAACCAGCCGTCGCACCACATCCCCTACATGTACGACTACGCCGGCCAGCCGGCCAAGACCCAGGCGCTGGTCCGCGAGGCGATGTCCCGGCTCTACCTGGGCAGCGAGATCGGCCAGGGCTACCCGGGCGACGAGGACAACGGTGAGATGAGCGCCTGGGACGTGTTCAGCTCGCTGGGCTTCTACCCGCTGCAGATGGGGTCGCCGCAGTATGTGATCGGCTCGCCGCTGTTCACCAAGGCCACGGTCAACCTGGAGAACGGCAGGAAGATCGTCGTGAACGCGCCGGAGAACAGCGCGAAGAACGTCTACATCCAGTCGCTGAAGGTCAACGGCAAGGCGTACTCGTCGACGTCGCTTCCGCACTCGCTGCTGTCCGAGGGGGCGACCCTGGACTTCAGCATGGGCTCCGAGCCGTCGTCGTGGGGCACGGGAGCGGACGACGCGCCGCCGTCGATCACCCAGGGCGATGCGGCCCCGGCGCCGCTGAAGGATCTGACCGGTCCCGGCAAGGGCACGGCCTCCGACCCGCTGCTGGTCGACGACACGTCCAGTACCCGGGCCACGTTCGCCACGGCGACGCCGAGCTGGACGTACCAGTTCACCTCCGCCGGCGAACGGGCCGAGTACTACACGCTGACCTCGGGCGCCGTCGCCGGCGATCCGAAGGCGTGGAAGCTCCAGGGCTCGTACGACGGGACGACCTGGACGACGGCCGACGAACGCAGCGACCAGACGTTCGACTGGCGGCTGCAGACCCGTCCGTTCAAGATCGCGAAACCGGGCAGGTACCCGTACTACCGGCTCGCGGTGTCGGCCAACACGGGCGAGGCGAGCACGACGCTGGCCGAGGTCGAGTTGCTCGGCCACTCGGCACCGGCCTGCACCACGACGATCGCCGACTCGGTGAGCGGCGCGCTGTCGGTCACCTCCGGCGTCACCTGCGTCACGGCCGGAGCCACGGTCGCCGGCCTGGTGACAGTCAAGAACGGCGCGTCGCTCTACGTCACCGGGGGCGCCCTGCGCGGCGCGGTGACCGCCATCGGGGCGGGCACCGTCGCGTTGCTGCACACCACCGTCACCGGGGCGGTCAGCGTGACCGGCTCGGGCCCGGTGAGCATCGAGGACTCCACCGTCTCCGGCCCGCTGACGGTGCTGCGCAACGACACGGCGACGCTGGTGGCGGGCAACACGGTCGGCGGGGCGCTGTCCTGCACGGGCAACACGCCCGCACCGGTGGACAACGGCCTGGCCAACGACGTGACCGGCGCCAAGCGAGGCCAGTGCGCCACGCTCTGACGGATGACCCGCTGGTAGACGCGCCGCGGTCCACCCGGACCGCGGCGCGTCGGCCCAGGGCCGGTCCGCCAGGCAGGCCCTACAGTGGATCTCATGTCAGACGAACTGTGGGACACCGTCACGGCGGCGAACGTCGGCACCCTGGCGACGATCAAGCGGGACGGCCGGCCGCAGCTGTCGGTCGTCAACTACACGGCCGACCCGGCCGCGCGGGTGCTGCGCACCTCCACCCGCGCCGACCTGGCCAAGACGCACAACCTGCGCCGCGACCCGCGCGCGAGCATGCTGGTGGACGCTCCCGGTGGAGCCGGCTACGCGGTGGTCGAAGGCACGGCCGAGTTTTCCCCGGTCTCGGCCGACGAGCACGACGCCACGGTCGAGGAACTGATCGAGGTCTACCGGCTGATCGGCGGCAAGGAACACCCGGACTGGGCCGAGTACCGTCGCGCCATGGTCGCGGACGGCCGGGTGGTCCTGCGGCTGCACGTCGACAAGCTCTACGGCTGGGTCATGGGGTGATCCGCTGAGCGATCTGAGTCGAGCGTCACGGCGTAAAGGTGCAGGCGGGGGTCGTTCGGGAGGGTGATCGAGCGGATCTGTCTGCCCGTGGCGATCGGCAGGGTCAGGGCGAAGAGGCTGACCGGCGGAGCGTCGACGCCCTGGCCGGCCTTGATCCGGTGCGGCATGGCCAGGACCTTGGTCGTGCCGGGCGCGGCGGCGCCGCACCAGTCGGCGACCGTGATCGTCGTATCCGCGGACGTGCCGTCGGTGTAGCCGATGGTCAGGCCGGCCATGACCGGGCCGTTGTAGGCGGTCGCGACCAGGTCCACGGCCGGGTGGTCGCCGGCCGGCAACAGCAGGGACTGGCCCTTGGCCGGCACGAAGTTCGGCGATGTGCCGGTCGGGTCGGGCGCCTGGTAGGTGATGCCGCCCCAGGTCACCGGTCCGGCGGCGGGGAGCAGATCGGCGTCGAAGCTCCAGCCGCCGCCGTCGAAGTTACCCTCGGCCGGCGCGGCGACGGTCGCGGTGCCGTCGACCGTGCGTTCGGCGGCCAGGTCGACCGGGCAGGCGGCGCCTTCGGTCGCACATGCCAGCGGCTTCGCCACGGCGATCGAGGCGGTGCGGGTCACCGTGTTCGCACCGGGCGCGGTCACCGACACCGAGACCGGATACGACCCGACCGCCACGGTGGCCGGGGCCTGGACGGTGACCGTCGCCGTGGTGGCGACCGGAAGCCGGCGCGACACCAGCGGTGTGCTGACGGGCTTGACGCTGACCTGCCAGCCGGCCGGGGCGGTGGCCGTGAAGCGCGGGACTATCGCCCGTGGGGCCTGGGCCAGGACGTCGACCGACAGCGTCACCGCGGCCGCCGGGTCACCCTCGGGCAGTGCCGCGCTCGCCGGCCGCATGGTCGCGTCGAGGTGCGTACGGGAGTCGCCGGCGGCGTGGTTGACCGAGGGCGGCTGGGCCGCGGCCGACGTGCCCCACTGCGACGGGCTCGCACCCAGCGTGTGCGCCAGGGTGCCGCCGTCGGCGATGTCCGACCAGCTCAGCCAGGTTTTGGCGAGGGGGCTACCGTCGAGGCGTACGCGCTGGATGTAGCGGTTGGTGTCGGAGGCGCCCGGCGCGGTGATGCTCAGCGTGCCGCCCGCGGTCTTGACCGTGGCGCTCGGGAACTGGGGGCTGGAGACGGCCAGGAAGTTCGAGCCGCTCATGGTCGGGTACAGGCCGAGCGAAGAGAAGACGTACCAGGCGCTCATCGTGCCCAGGTCGTCGTTGCCGGTCATCCCGTCCGGGCCGGTGGTGAAGAGGGTCATCGCGGCCCGCACGACCGTCGCCGTCTTCGCCGGGGCGCCGGCCCACAGGTACATGTACGGCGCGAGCAGGTCCGGCTCGTTGTTCGGGTTGTAGGTCGGCTTGGCGTAGTAGTCGTAGGGGCTGGCGATCCAGTCGGTGCGCGCGGTGCCGGCCGGGTCGGTGAGCAGCTTGTCGTAGACGAAGAACGTGTCGAGGCGCTGCTGGGTGGCCGACCGGCCGCCCATCAGCGTGACCAGCCCGGCCGGGTCCTGCGGCACCAGCCACTGGTACTGGTACGAGCCGCCCTCGTGGAACTGCTCTGCGGCGGCGACCGGGTCGTACGGGGTCATCCAGGTGCCGTCGACCGTGCGGGGGCGGAACTGCTTGCCGGCCGAGTCCCACAGGTTCTTGTACCACTGGCCACGGTCGGCGAAGAAGCTCGCGTCGGCGGTCTTGCCCAGGCCCTGGGCCATCAGCGCCAGCGCCGCGTCGGCCGCCGAGTATTCGAGCGTCGCCGAGGCCGGGTGCTGGCAGTCGTTGTCGCCGCCCTTGGCCCGGCAGTCGGTGCCCAGCTTCAGCCCGGAGGGGATGTAGCCACGGTCGTTGTAGTAGTCGACGCCGGTGCGCCCGTTGTACGGCGAGGAGGCCGGCGGCTGGCTGGTCGCGTTCGCCTTGAGCAGCGCGTACGCCTCCTCCTCGTGGCCGGCGAGCAGGCCCTTGGACCACGCCTCGACCAGGAACGGGGTGACCGGGTCGCCGGTCATGATGTTGGTCTCCGAGTTGGCCAGCGCCCAGCGGGGCAGCCACCCGCCGTCGCGCCCGATGGCGACGACCGACAGGGCCACGTTGCGGGCGACGTCCGGTGCGAGCAACTCGAGCAGCTGGTTCTGCGGCCGGTAGGTGTCCCACAACGAGAAGTTCTGGTACGGCGTGTAGCCGTTCGCGGCGTGGACTGTGCGGTCGAAACCGACGTAGGTGCCGTCCACGTCGCCGGCCAGGTTGGGGTGCAGCAGCGAGTGATAGAGCGCGGTGTAGAAGACGCCCTCCCGGTCGGTGCTGCCGCCGCCGACCTGGATGCGGTCCAGTTCCTTCACCCAGGTGTCCCGCAGGGCGGCCCGGGTGGCGTCGAAGTCGTACGAGTCGCCGGTCTCGGCGGCCAGGTTGGCGCGGGCCCCCGCCACACCCGTGTACGACAGCCCGACCTTGAGCACGACGTCGTGGTCGGCGGTGGCGTCGAAGGTGACGTACGCGCCGTTCGAGCCGGTTCCGGCCGCGTCGCGCGAGTCCGCCGAGACGGTCGAGCCGCGCCAGGTCCCGTGCGCGGTGAACGGGCGGTCGAAGGAGGCCGTGAAGTAGACGGTGTGGTCGTCCTTGCCGGCACAGAAGTTGCCGGCGTGCACTTTGCCCTCGATGGTCCGGTCGCCGACCACGTGGATCTCGGAGTCGAAGACCGACTGGTTGGCCCGGCCGGTGTTGAACAGGACGTTCGCCGCGCCGGTCGCCGGGAAGGTGTACCGCTGCCAGCCGGTGCGGGCGGTCGCGGTCAGCTCCGCGTCGACGTCGTATCTGGGCAGGCCGACCCGGTAGTAGCCGGGTGACGCCTGCTCGTCGTCGTGCGTGAAGGACGACTTGTAGACGTTCGGGTCGACGCTGCTGATCGCGCCCGTGGTCGGCATGATCGGCAGCTCGCCGGCCACCCCGCAGCCGACCCCGGAGAGGTGGGTCTGGCTGAAGCCGTATATCGTGCTCTGCTGGTAGTCGTAGCCGCCCTGGCCGCCGGTGTCCGGGCTGACCTGCACCATCCCGAAGGGCGCGCTCGCGCCGGGGAAGGTGTTCCCGAAATTCTCGGTGCCCACGAACGGGTGCACGAGATCGACGGACTCGGGCCCGGCCGCTCGGCTCGGGGCGGCGTGGAACACCACCAGCGAGGTCAGCAGAGCGGTCGAGGCTCCCAGGAGCCGACGGTTCATCAGAAGAACCTCCCGTTAACGACGTCACCATCCGGTGACAACGTTGTCACCAGGGAACGACGGATGTCAATGGATAACTGATTTGCACCGGCCCTTCCGCTCAAGCCGGACACCGGCGTACCGATCTCGGACGTACAGCCACCTCTGCCCGGAGGCGGCTCCCACCGGACCTGAGACGAGCCTGATGGCTGCCGAGATCTCGCCAACCGCGCCCCGCTCACCAGGCTGGGTGCGCCTCCGCATCGGGGTCGGTATCGTCGTCGGGCTCTTCGGAGCCGTCCTGAGCACCGGCGTCGGCGGCCCGGACGTGGCCCAGACGATCTCCAACGTCGGCCTCTGCGTCGCCGCCCTCGCCGCCGCGATCGCCTTCCTGGCCCGCGCCCGGGCCTTCACCGGCCGGATCCGCTGGGGGTGGATCCTCATCGGCCTCGGCGTGCTCTCCTGGGGGCTGGGCCAGGCCGACTGGGTCTACCTCGAGTCGTTCCGCGGCGACGACGTGCCGTTCCCGTCCGCGGCGGACATCGGCTATATCGGGCTGGTCCTGCTCATTCCGATCGGCCTGCTGATCCTGCCCAGCTCCGCCCAGGCCCTGGCCAACCGGGCGCGCAGCGTGCTCGACGGCCTGATGGTCGCCACCTCGCTCGTGCTGATCGCATGGATCTTCGTGGTCGAGCCGCTGATCGAGGCGGGCGGCGACAGCGCGCTCGCCCTCTACATCAGCCTCGCCTACCCGCTCGGCGACGTGGTGATCGTGACCATCGTCGTCTACATGCTCGCCCTGCAACGTCAGCGCAGATGCAACGCGGGCCAGCTGATGCTCCTCGGCGCCGGCATCGTCGCCTTCGCCGTCTCCGACATCGGCTACGCGTACCTCAACCTGATCGGGGCGTACGCCTCCGGCGGGGTCACCGACATCGGCTGGTTCGCGGGTTTCTGCCTGATCCTGCTGGCCGCCCGCAAACCGCTCGCCGAGCCCGACGGGGCGGACGACCAGGACGACAAGAACGCCGAGCAGAGCGGCGAAGCGCAGCCGTTCGGCGTGCTGCTGCCCTACCTGGTCGTGCTGGCGGCGCTGCTGACCAGTGTGGTGTGGTACGCCCGGAGTGGGCAGAACAACGCCTTCGTCGCGTACGCCCGCTCGGCCCTGATTCTGCTGATCGTCGGGCGCCAGCTGCTCACCGTGCTAGAGAACCGCTACCTCACCCGTAACCTCGAGACCCGGGTGGCCGACCGCACCGCCGAGCTGTTCGCCAGCGAGCAGCGCTTCCACGCGCTGGTCCAGCACAGCTCGGACGTGGTGACCGTGGTCGGCACCGACGCCACCGTGCTCTACCAGTCCGAATCCGTGCGGCGGGTCTTCGGCTGGCCGGCCCGGGTCCTCACCGGCCGCCGGCTGACCGGCCTGATCGACCCCGAGTCCGCCGCCCGCCTCGACGAGGCAATGCGGTCGGTCTCCGGCCGTCCGTACGCGACAACGGTCCTGGAAGTGACCGTGCGGCACCGGGACCGGCGGCGCCGGCAGGCTGAGATGACCATCACCAACCTGCTCGGTGACCCCAGCGTGCGCGGCCTGGTCCTCAACACCCGCGACATCAGCGAACGCAAGGAGCTGCAGGAGCAGCTCGTGCACGAGGTCTACCACGACGCGCTGACCCAGCTGGCGAACCGCACACTGTTCCGCGAGCGGCTCGCCGAGGCGCTCGATCAGCGCCACCGCGACGACGACGTGGCCGTGCTCTTCCTCGACCTCGACGGCTTCAAGGAGGTCAACGACAGCCTCGGGCACCTGGCCGGCGACCAGCTGCTGGTGCAGGTCGCCGTACGGCTGCGCGAGTCGGTGCGCGCGGGCGACATGGTGGCCCGCTTCGGCGGCGACGAGTTCGCCGTGCTGATCCAGGCGCCGCTCGGCAGCGCCGACGCCGAGCTGGTCGCCGGGCGCATCGTCGACGGCCTCGACGCGCCGTTCCTGATCGACACCCGTGACATCCACGTCGCCGCCAGCATCGGGCTCGCGTCGGCCGGGCTGACCGGCGAGAACCCGGCCGTCGCCGGGGAGGCCGGGGAGGCGGAGCAGCTGATGCGCAACGCCGACCTGGCCATGTACCGGGCCAAGTCGGCGGGCGGCGGCTGCTATGCCAGCTACGACCCGCAGATGTTCTCCGTCCTGGTCGAGCGCCTGGAACTGGAGGCGGACCTGCGGACGGCCCTCGACCGCGGCGAGCTGAGACTGCATTACCAGCCCACGATCGAGCTCGCCACCAGCACGGTGGTCGGCTTCGAGGCGCTGGTCCGCTGGCAGCACCCGACCCGCGGGCTGATCTCCCCGCTCGACTTCATCCCGATCGCCGAGGCCACCGGGCTGATCGTCCCGCTCGGCCGGTGGGTCCTCACCGAGGCGTGCCGCCAGGCCGTCGCCTGGTTGCGGGAGGGATTCACGGGCGAACTGAAGATGGCCGTGAACGTGTCGGTGCGCCAGTTCGACCGGGGCGACCTGGCCGCGGTCGTCGCCGACGTGCTCGCCGAGACGGGCATGCCGGCCCACCAGCTGATCCTCGAGATGACCGAGAGCGTGCTGATGACCGACACCGAGGAGAACCTGGCCCAGCTGGTCCGGCTCAAGGCGCTCGGCGTGAAGCTGGCGATCGACGACTTCGGCACCGGCTACTCGTCACTGGCCTACCTGCGCCGGTTCCCGGTCGACAAGCTCAAGATCGACCGCTCGTTCGTGGAGCGGCTCGGTGAAAAGGCCGACGACGCGCTCGCCAACACGATCGTGCAGCTCGGCCACAGCCTCGGGATGACCACCGTGGCCGAAGGCATCGAGGAGTACGGCCAGCTCGCCGCGCTGCGCGCGATGGGCTGCGACTTCGCCCAGGGCTTCTACTTCTCCCGCCCGGTGCCCGCCGACGAGGCCGGACGCCTGCTGCGGGAGAGCCGGTCCGCCACGCTCACCAGCGCCACCGCCTGAACCCCCGTTCCGGACGCACATAACAGATCAGGCATTGACATTGGTTAGCCCGGGGATTCATTCTAGTTACCAAAGAGAGCGCTTCCCCGATATTGCGCTCTCCTTGGTAACCGCTCCGACACATATCCCCGTTTCCACCTCATCCCCCAAGGGGGACGGAGCCCCCATCTCCGTCCCCAGCACTGCACCGTCCTCCCGGAGGTACCACCGCCACTATGGTGGGACAGGCCCATGAGTAGACGAGCCGCCGGGGCCCTGCGGCCGAGCGGGAAAGACCAGTTCTTCGCGATTCTGCCCGGTGCTATAACGGACGCCATGAGCAGTCGTCCCGCCCGAGGCGGGCAGCACCCGACGATGGACCAGGTCGCCGAGGCGGCCGGCGTCTCGCGGGCCACCGTTTCCCGGGTCATCAACGGGACTCCCAGCGTCGACGCGAAGATCCGCGACATCGTCGAACGCGCCATCGAAGACACCGGCTACGTCCCCAATGTGGCCGCCCGCAGCCTGGTCACCCGCCGATCGAACTCGGTCGCCCTGGTGATCAGCGAGCCCGAACGCCCCGACAAGGACTCCTTCCTCAACCGGATCTTCACCGACCCGTACTTCGGGCGGATCACGGCCGGCGCCACCAGCGCGCTGCGCCCGCACGACATCCACCTGGTGATCATCCCGACCGACTCGACCGACCACTACCAGGTGATCCGCTATTTGCGTCAGGGGCACGTCGACGGGGTTCTGCTGATCAGCAGCCACGAGCTGGACCCCCTCCCCCGGCAGGTGCACGAGCTGGGCATCCCGGCGGTGGTGGCCGCCCGCCCGGCGTCCCCGATCGCGGCCAGCTTCGTCGACGTGGACCAGCGGCTCGGCGCCCGGCTCGCCGCCGAGCACCTGCTCGGGCGCGGCTGCCGGCACCTGGCGACGATCACCGGGCCGCTGGACATGCCGTCCGGGCAGGACCGCTTCGACGGCTTCCGGTCGTACCTGGCGAATCGCGGCTTCTCCGAGGTGCCGCATCTGGCGGGCGACTTCACCCGGGCCGGTGGTGAGGACGCCGCCCGCCGGTTGCTGCGGGCGCATCCCGAGATCGACGGTCTCTTCGTGGCCAGCGACCTGATGTCCGAGGGTGCGCTGCGCGCGGTGCAGGATCTGGGCCGCGCGGTGCCCGAGGACGTCGCCGTGGTCGGCTTCGACGACAGCAGCGCGGCCCTGGACTGCCGCCCATTGCTGACCACCGTGCGCCAGCCGGTCGAGGAGATGGCCGCCGAGATGGCCGAGGTGCTGATGGCGCACATCGCCGCACCCGGCAGACTGCCGAGATCGGTGACCTTCCAGCCCACCCTGGTGATCCGGGACTCTGCCTGATCGAGGGTGATCCGGGACTCTGCCTGATCGAGGCGAACCGCCGTCCTGATCACCGTCCCGGGTGTACGGCAACCAGGCGCCCAGCGTCGACAAGCGCCGGCGTCGACAAGCACGGTGCGGCTCTACCGGACGGGGAGATTCTTCTCCATCTGCTGGGCAGTCAGGGTGTAGCCGAGCCGTTCGGCGAGGCGGCGCGCTCCGTGGTTGCCCCCGGCCACGGCCACGCCCAGGCGTCCCACCCCGTACGACGCCAGGTCGGCCTCGACCGCCCGGACCGCCGCCGTCCCGTAACCCCGCCCCCGGTACGCCGGGTCGATGTCGAGGCGGTGCAGCCAGCCCATCCCGGGGCGGTCGGGGGTTCGCCGGCCGTAGCAGACCCAGCCGACTTCGGCGTCCTCGGCGACCACGGTGCCCACCGACACGTCCTCGGTGCCGAGCCCGTGCGGCAGCGACTTCCAGGCGCGTTCGTACGCCTCGCGCGCCGTCAGCGTCGGATAGTCGGCCACCATCGAGGCCACGAACGACTCCATCCGGCGCTGGAAGCAGGCCGAGGTCATCGGGCCCAGCGCCACCGGCGACCCGACCGCGACCGGCACCTGCGACTCGACCGCGCCGGGCAGCGGCGACTCGACCGCGCCGGGCACTGCGCCAGGCACCCCGACTGGCACCCCGACTGGCACGGCGACGGGCACCCCGACGGGCACCCCGACTGGCACCCCGACGGGCACCCCGACTGGCACCCCGACGGGCACCCCGACTGGCACCCCGACTGGCACCCCGACTGGCACCGCGACTGGCACGGCGACGGGCGCTGCGCCGAGCGGACGGGAACGCTGCTGCTGGATCACCTCGAAGCCGAGGCGTTCGTAGAGCCGGCGGGCCACGTCGTTGTCGCCGAAGACGTTCAGGCCGAGCCGGGGGACGCCCGACTCGACCAGTTCGGCCTCGATCGTCTCGATGATCGCCTGGGCGTAGCCGCGCGAGCGGTACTTCTCGTCGACCAGGATGTCGTCGATCCAGGCCAGCCCGGGACCGAGCCGGCCGGGCCGGGAGACCCAGATCCAGCCGACCTCCTCGCCGTCCACCCAGGCCGTGCGCAGCAGTTCGCCCGCCGACCGCGGCCCGTCCGGGAGGGACCGGGCCGTCTCGCGTTCGGCCAGCGCCTCGGCTTCGGCGACGGTCATCCCGCCCGCGGCGGCGGTGACCTGGGCATACTGCCGGACCATCGGCTCGCGGCGGCGGGTGAATTCCTCCGTGGTCATCTCGACCAGCGTCACTGATGGCATCACCTGACTATTTCATGGGCGCGACCCGGGCCCGGATGCCCCCACCCCAGAGACGCCCACCAGCGAAAGCCCGAACGACCGGCCGCGTCGGGCCGGTCGTTCGTGCTGATCTGGCCTGTGATCCTGGTTTCAGCTCGCCGGATTTCAGCCCGCCGGATTTCAGCCCGCCGGATAGCGGACGACGGTGCTCGTCCCGAATGCCCCGATCAGCGGCGTGCCCTGGTCGTTGATCGTGTGCTCGATGCCGCCGCTGCCGCTGAGGAAGACGGTGACCAGGTCGTGCAGCACGACGCCGGACTTGGTCGGCACCTCGATCGCCGTCTCCTCGCGGATATCGACCTTCTGGTTGAAGTAGCAGTAGACGCCCAGGCCCCACGCCTCGTGCTTGTGCACCCGCGAGTTGATTTTGTAGGACGCCCAGCCGTTGACGCCGCAGTGCTGCCAGGCGGCCTGGCTCGGCGGGTCGTAGGGCAGCTCGCTCTGGTAGAAGATCGTCCGGCCGCGCTCGCCGTTCCAGATCGTCTGGTACTGCTGGTAGTGCTCGACGAACAGGCCGTAGGCGGTGACATCGTCGCCGTTGACGACCACGCCGCTGGCGGCGTTGTTGACGTCCCAGCCGACGCCGTGGCCGTGGTCGGCACGCCAGGCCCAGATGTTGTCGATCAGGGTGTGGTTCGCGTTCACGGTGATCGACACCTCGGCCCGGCCGGCCCACGGGCCGCCGATCCGGACGAAGACATCCTGCAGCGAGATCGGGTTGACACTGTGGTCGCGGTGGCTGAACGGGCCGCCGACCTCGATCAGCGTCGGCGAGGACTTCTTTCCCGCGTCGACCAGCACGCCCGCGATCCGGACGCCGTCGACGTCGGCCACCCGCAGCACGGCGTCGCCCGAGTCCGTGGTCAGGCTGGGCATGCCCAGGCCGAGCACGATCGCGTTGGGCCGCAGCACCCGCAGCGCCCGGTCGAGCCGGTAGACGCCCGGGGTGAGCAGCAGGTTCTTGCCGAAGAGCAGCGCCTCGTTGAGCTCCCGGGCGGAGTGCGACGGCTTGGCGATGAAGAACGTGTCGATCGAGACCGACGTGCCCTGCTCGGTCTTGCCCGCGCCCCAGGTGGTGCCGGCGGTGTTGAATCGCAGCGCGGGCACGAAGACCCGGTAGCCGCCGTCCGGGTCGAGGTAGAGATACGGCTTCTCGCGGGTCACCGGGCTGGTCGGCAGGATCGTGTACGGGTTCGCCGGGTAGTCCGCCGCCGGGGCGCCGATCACGCCGGAGAAGACCTGGTTCCAGACGCCGTTGGTCCAGATGTCGCCGAGCTCGGCGTCGCGGGTCAGCCATTGCTGCTGCGAGCCGTTGATGGTGATGCCGTCGACCTTGGAGTCGGCCAGGTAGCCGCCGCTGGAGTAGGCGCCGCCGCCGGGTTCGAGCCAGAGGATGCCCTTGATGTGCACGCGGCGCATCGGCGCGGCCTGCGACACCGCCCATTGGTTGGACCAGTCGGTCGGGGTGACGGCGAGGTTTTCCGCCGACCGCCAGAAGTTGGTCAGTGCGGTGATGCCGGACGGCCCGTTCGGATCGGGCTGCGGGCCGACGGTGACGGCGCCGGTGATCGCGACATCCTCCGGTGAGGCGCCGAGACCGGCGATCGTCGTGTAGTAGCCGATCTTCGCCTTCAGGTCGTACGCGCCCGGTTTGAGCAGGAACGCGTAGCGCTCCAGGCCCATCTCGTTGTGCTCCTGGACGGCCAGGATCGCGTCGAACTTGGCCTGGATGTCGGCCGCCGGGGTGCTCGGGCCGAAGACGAAGACGTTGGGCCCGAAATCGGGCTCGTGCGGCTTCGCCGGGGGACGGGGGTTATGGGAAGTGCCTGCCGACGCTACCCCGGGCGCGATGCCCAGGACGGCGACCGATGCGGTCGAAGCGGCGGCGGCGAGGACGCCGCGCCGGGAGACTCGTTGGCCGCGGAGAATGCTCATCGACCTGCCTATTCGCAACAAGCGGCGTGACCCCGAGGCACCGAGAGAGCGGTTTCACGCCCTCGTACGATCGGACATCGCACCGAGAAAAGTAGGGATGTCGATGTTTCTATCTTGTTACCGCCGGAACCGCTACCGGGGCACGCCCACCTGCCCTTGCGGCCGGTGGTACGAAAGGGACGGACCGTCGATAGATGAGTTCATATCGCCGGAGTTTCGGAACTGGCTGACCGTTGGGCTGAGGGATAAATTGACGGCATGTTGATCAGCTGTGGCTGCCCGGTGTCCGGCGTATGGGCAGAGCCCGCGTCGATCGCCCGATTCGCCGGCCGGGCCGAGGAACTCGGCTATCACGAACTGTGGACCTTCCAGCGCCTGCTGCACGGCGAGGGGCAGGAGCTGGCCCCGGTCTACCGCAGCGTCCTCGACCCGCTGCTGACGCTTACCTACGCGGCCGCCCGGACCAGCCGAATCCGGCTCGGCGTGGCGGTCGTCAACCTGCCGTACGTGTCCCCCGCCTACCTCGCCAAGCAGGCCGCGACCCTGGACGTACTCAGCGGCGGGCGCTTCGACCTGGGCCTCGGCACCGGCTGGTCGGAGCCCGAGTTCATCGCCACCGGCTCGGACCCGAAACCCCGCGGCCGGCGCACCGAGGAGTACCTGGCCGTGCTCGGCACCATGTGGAGCGGCGAGCTCGGCTCCTACACCGGCGAGCTCTACACCGTCCCGCCGAGCGTGATGGCGCCCCGGCCGGTGCAGCCCGGGGGCCCGCCGGTTCTGCTCGGCGGCACGGCCGAGACCGCGCTACGCCGGGCCGGCCGGATCGCCGCGGGCTGGGTCAGCAGCAGCCGCGCCAGCCTCGACGACATCGCCCGCGGCACCCAGACCGTACGCCGATCCGCCGAGGAGTCCGGCCGCGACCCGGACACGATCCGGATCGTCGTACGCGGTGTGGTGCAGGCCGGGCGCCGCGACGACACGGTGACCCTGTCCGGCGACTGGGCACAGATCCGGGCCGGCGCCGAGCTGTACGCCCAGGCCGGCGTCACCGAGCTGTTCTACGACCTGAACTGGGACCCGCTGATCGGCTCCCCGGAGGCCGATCCGGTCCAGGCCGGTGAGCGGGCCGAGCAGATCCTCACCGCGCTCGCCCCCAACGGTTGATCTGACCCGCGCAGCGGACCTTCAGTGGTCGGCCGGAAAGGTCTAGGCTCATCGTCAGCCGCTGATATGTAAACAAAGCTAACAGCGGACGGCGTCCTCGGCGAAGGAGAGCCCATGCCCAGTCGCAGAGTCCTGATCGGAGCCACCCTGGCCACCCTGCTGGCCGGCGCGGGGGCCGTGGCCTTCGCCGCCAACGGCACGGCGATCGCCGCCACGGTCTACACCGTCGCGCCGTACGTCGACCTGACCGCCAACAGCGCCGGCATGCTGGACACCGCGATCGCCGCCGGCGGCGTGAACAGCTACACCGCTGCCTTCGTGATCGGCTCCGGCTGCACCCCGATCTGGGGCGACACCCTCGGCATCGACAACTCGACGGTGAATCCGCGGATCGCCCGCGCACAGGCGGCCGGGGCCAAGGTGATCATTTCGTTCGGCGGCTCCGGCGGGATCGAACTGGGCCAGTCCTGCACCAACCAGTCCTCGCTGCAGGCCGCATACCAGAGCGTGATCACCAAGTACGGCATCGACCACATCGACTTCGACATCGAGGGTGCGGCCATCGCCGACCCTGCCTCGGTGGACCGGCGGTTCAAGGCGATCAAAGGCCTGGAGAACGCCAACTCCGGCCTGAACGTCTCGGTGACCATCCCGGTGATGGAGAGCGGCCCGGACGGCAACGGCTCGACCTTCCTGAAGAACGCGGCGAGCAACGGCGTCCGGCTGGACGTCATCAACGCCATGACGATGGACTACGGCCACGCCGTCGCCGATATGGCCACCGCCGCGCAGACCGCCGCCGCCGGCACCCTCGCAGCGGCGAAAGCGGCCGGGCTGACCGTCGGCTACGCCAACATCGGGATCACCCCGATGATCGGCACCAACGACAGCGCCGGCGAGGTCGTCACCCCGGCGAACGCGCAGACGATCGTGAACTGGGCGCACAGCAACGGGATCGGCCGGCTGGCGTTCTGGTCGATCGGCCGTGACCAGCCCTGCGCCGGCGGCGGCGTCTCGCCCAACTGCTCGGGTCTGGGCGGATCGGCGCTGGACTTCACCAGGATCTTCACCGGTGGCGGTGGCGGCACGCCGACCACTCCCCCGGCGACCACTCCCCCGGCAGGGAGCTGCACCGGCCTGGCCACCTGGAACGCTGCGACGGCCTACAACGGCGGCGCCGTGGTCGGCTTCAACGGCCACAAGTACACGGCCAAATGGTGGACGCAGGGCGAGCGGCCCGACCTCAACCTCGGCGACGGCAAGCCGTGGGCCGACAACGGCGCCTGCGCCGGCGGCGGAGGCACGACCCCGACCACCACGCCCACCACCACGCCCACCACCGCTCCGACCGCCAACCCGACCACCACCGCTCCGTCGACCGGCACGACCTGGGTGGCGGGGCATGCCTACAAGGTCGGTGACCAGGTCACTTACAGCGGGATCGGGTACACGTGCCTGCAGGCGCACACCTCGATGACCGGCTGGGAGCCGCCGATCGTACCGGCCCTCTGGCAGCGCCGCTGATCCTGGCGCTCGGGCGGGAGGCGGCATTGCCCGATGACCTCCCGCCCACCGCTGGCCGAGAAGCTGGACCTGACGAGGGACAGCCATACGACGCGGTGCGGCGCCTGCGCCGTCAGTGGGCGAACGAGAAGTAGTTCACGTTCATGAATTCGTCGTGGGTGTCGTTGCCGAAGGTGACGAAGACGGTATGCAGACCGGTGACCGGGGTGAGATCGGCCGACCGGGTCTGCCATTTCTGCCAGCCGCCGGTGTTGCTCATCGCCAGCGTGGCCACCGGCGGGTTGGCCGGCGTGTCGAGCCGGATCTCCATCCGGCCGCCGGTGTCCGACTGCGACGACACCCGGGCGAGCAGCTTCGTCGCCGGCGTGTCGCCGAAGTTGACATCGTCGAAGCGCAGCCAGTCGCCGTTGTTGACATAGCCGACGTCCTTACCGCCGCCCTCGTCACTGGTGTCCTCGCTCTGCGTGCCCTGCTGGGCAGCCGCCGCCTCGGCCTGCACCGGCGCATAGGCGTCGAGCGCGTCCGCCGGCAACGACGTGGGCGCGACGGACGGCGCCGACGGCTCAGCCGAGGGCGCCGGCTCGGTGGACGCGGACGCCGTCGGCGACGGCGCGGCCACAGCGCGACCGGTCGGCGCGTCGAAGCCCTGCAGCCGCCCGATCAGATAGCCGAGCAGGACGAGCGCCAGCCCGGCGGCCGCGGCGAGCACGCGCCGCCGGGTCGTGTGTGCCCGGGAACGGTAGACGCCAGGTGGCGGCGGGATGATCGTCATCGTCGACCAGGCTAGACGACCTCGGCGACGATCGACTCGGCCGGCGGCTCAGCAAAGTGGCAGGCCGACCGCAGGTTCGTGGCCTTCTCCTCGAGCGGCGGGTCCTGGCTGGCGCAGATGTCCTGGGCCTTCCAGCAGCGGGTACGGAAGCGGCAGCCCGACGGCGGGTCGACCGGGCTCGGGACGTCGCCGGTGAGCCGGATGCGCTCCTTCGGCGGCACTCCCCGGACCACGCCGATGTCGGGCACCGCCGACAGCAGCGCCTGCGTGTATGGGTGCTGGGGCGCGCCGTAGAGGGCGTCGCGGGTGCCTTCCTCGACGACCCGGCCCAGGTACATGACGGCGACCCGGTCGCAGAAGTGCCGGACCACGCCGAGGTCGTGCGCGATGAAGACGAACGCGATGCCGAACTCGTGGCGCAGGTTCTCCAGCAGGTTCATCACCTGGGCCTGGATCGAGACGTCGAGCGCGGAGACCGGCTCGTCGGCCACGATGATCTTCGGCCGGGCGGCGAGCGCACGGGCGATGCCGATGCGCTGGCGCTGACCGCCGGAGAACTCGTGCGGGTAGCGGTTGTAGTGCTCCGGGTTCAGGCCGACGACCTCAAGCAGCTCCTGGACGCGAGGCAGCTCGCCCTTCTTGTCGACCATGTTGTGCGTCCGCAGCGCGGTGCCGACGATCGTGCCGACGGTGTGCCGCGGGTTCAGCGACGAGTAGGGGTCCTGGAAGATCAGCTGGATCTCCCGCCGGTACGGCCGCAGCTGCCGCTCGGAGAAGTGCGCGATGTCCACGCCCTGATAATTGATCCTGCCGGCGGTCGGCTCCAGCAGTCGGGTGATCAGCCGGGCGGTGGTCGACTTACCACAGCCGGACTCGCCGACCAGGCCCAGCGTCTCGCCGGCGTTGACGGTCAGGTTCACCCCGTCGACTGCCTGCACCCACTTCGTCCCGTGCGAGAAGAAGCCCTCGCCCTTGGCCTTGAAATGCATGGTCAGGTTGTCGAGCTGCAGCAGCGGCGCGCCCGGCACCTGCTTGACCCCCGACGTGGCGGTCTCGGTCGTTGCGGTCATCGTCGTGGTCCTTAGGGCAGCCGGGGCAGGACGTCGGTCTGGAACACCGCGTCAGGGTTAACGAGATGGCAGCGCGACGCGCGCCCCGGGTCGGCGCTGCGCGGCACCAGATCGGGCCGCAGCGTGCGGCACAGGTCGTCCGGCACCCGGTCACGGAACTCGCACCGCGGGTGGAACGCGCACCCGCTGGGCACCGCCAGCAGGCTGGGCGGGCTCCCCGGGATCGGATGCAGCGGCTGCGGCTCGCCGGACAGCGCCGGGATGCTCTCCAGCAGACCCCAGGTGTACGGATGTTGCGGGGTGCCGAGGATCTTGTCGACCGGGCCGTGCTCGATCGCGTTGCCCGCGTACATCACCAGGATGTCGTCGGCGATCTCGGCGACCACGCCCAGGTCGTGGGTGATGAAGACGACGGCCGAGCCGAAGTCGCGCTGCAGGTCGGCGATCAGGTCCAGGATCTGGGCCTGCACCGTCACGTCGAGCGCCGTGGTGGGCTCGTCGGCGATCAGCAGCTTCGGGTCGTTGACCAGCGCCATCGCGATCATGGCGCGTTGGCGCATGCCGCCGGAGAACTCGTGCGGGTAGTTGTCGACGCGGCGGGTCGGGTTCGGGATGCCGACCCGGCCGAGCATCTCGATCGCCCGCACCTTCGCCTTGCGCTTGCTGACGTTGTTGTGCGCCCGGTACGACTCCATGATCTGGTCGCCGATGGTGAAATACGGGTGCAGTGACGACTGCGGGTCCTGGAAGATCATCGCCGCGCCCGCGCCGCGGAACTTCTGCAGGTCGGGCTGGGACATGCCGACGATCTCGGTACCGCCGACCTTGATCGAGCCGGAGATCCGCGCCGTCTTGGTGTCGTGTAGGCCCATCACGGCCATGCTCGACACGCTCTTGCCCGAGCCGGACTCGCCGACGATCGCCAGTGTGCGCCGCAGCGGCAGCGAGTAACTCAGGCCCTGCACGGCCTTGACCATGCCGTCGGCGGTCGGGAACTGCACCTGCAGGTTCTCCACCAGCAGGTACGCCTCCTCGTCTCCGCCGCGGGGGCGGGCCGTGCGGACCACCGTCTGCGGTGACCGTGTCGTTTGCTCGCTCATGCTGCTGCCGCCTTTGTGCTGCGGGTCGTGGAGGGGACGGAGGCGCCGGCCGGGGTCATCCGAGCCGGACCCGCGGGTCGAGGAAGGTGTAGACGATGTCCACGACCAGGTTCATGACGACCAGCACGACCGAGCCGAGCAGTACACCGCCCATCAGCACGGGCAGGTCGTACTGGTTGAAGGCGCGCAGCGTCAACAGGCCGATGCCGGGCAGCCCGAAGATGCTCTCGGTGAAGATCGCGCCGGTCAGCTGGAAGGCCAGGTCGATGCCGAAGATGGTGGCGACCGGGGTCAGGGCCGCGCGCAGGCCGTGGCGGTAGACCACCCGGCGCTCGCTGATGCCCTTGGACCGGGCCGTGCGTACGAAGTCCTGACCGAGGGACTCGATCATCGAGGCGCGGGCGTACCGGGTGTACGAGGCCGAGTTGGTCACGCCGATGGTGAGCCAGGCGGCCAGCAGCCCGGAGGCCCAGGCCAGTGGATTCGTGAAGAACGAGGTGTACTGCGAGGTCGGTAGGAAGGTCGCGTACAGGGCCACCAGAACGGCGAAGACGAAGTACGGTATCGAGCCGACCAGCAGCGTCGCGCCGACCGTGACCTTGTCCAGCGGAGTGCCGCGGACCTGCGCGGCTATCGTGCCCGTCAGGATGCCGACGATGAGGTAGACGACGGCTCCGCCGAGGACGATCGAGACGGTGACCGGAAGCGCCGCAATCAGCAGCTTGGTCACCGGCTGGCCGAGCGTGTACGAGTAGCCCAGGCAGGGCGCGGAGCAGTGCGTGGACACTCCGCTGCGGTCGAAGTCGCGGCCGACCACGATACCCTTCATGTACAGCCCGATCTGCTCGACCGCGGGCTGGTCGAGGCCGAGGCTCGACTGGATGTCGGAGAGCCGGTCAGGGGTGCAGTGCGTACCGCAGATGACGCCGGCCGGGTCGGTGGGCGCCAGGAAGAACAGCGCGAAGCTGGCCACCAGCGTGACGATCACGACCGAGATCGCACTGGCGATGCGGCGCAGAATGTACAGCAGCACTGCGTTGCTCCTCTGATGTCACGGGCGCCCGGGGCATCACCCGGGGAGGTAACGCACGCGAATCGGCAGATCCTGCGCGTCCACGTGCACACGTTCTACTGCCTGGTCTTCGGCCGAGGTGGTCGGGCCCCCGGATGAAGGGCCGACCACCACGGGTGGTGCGAAGTGCGAGTGTCAGCTCTTCAGGAACATGTCCGGGAAGAACGGCATGCCCATCGTGCCGTCGGCGACCGCGCCGCCGATGTTCGTGCCCTGGATGCTGGCCATCTTGGTGTAGTAGCGCGGGAGACCCACGTACAGGCCCATGATCTCCTGGTCGAGAGCGGCCCACTTGCTGGTCGCCTGGTCGGCCGGCAGCGCCGCGACCGCCTCGATCTTGGCGTCCAGGGTCTTGTCGGTCATCATGCCCCAGCTCAGGTTGTCCGCGAGGCTGTGCGACTCGAAGAGAACCGGGAACCAGCTGGCGCCGGTCGGCCAGTCGGAGCACCAGCCGGACGGGCCCTGGCCCATGTTGACCGTGGACTTGTAGTCCGACAGCTTGGTGCGGAGGTCGGCCGTGGTGACACCGATCGGCTTGGTGGTGAAGCCGGCCGCCTTCAGGGCGTCCGACCGGATCTGGCTGGTCTGCTGCGAGATCGGCTTGGTGTTGTCGAAGTACCAGCTGAGCGTGAAGCCGGTCTTGCCGGCGGCGGTCAGCGCGGCCTTGGCCGCGGCCGGGTCACCGGTACCGGTACCGCTCAGTCCGGGCAGGGCCGGGTACTTGCTGTAGCCCGGGACGCTCGGCGGCATGAACGTGCTGGCCGGCTCGGAGACGAAGTCGTTGTTGCCGGCCGCCTTGGAGATCTGGTCGTACGGGTAGGCCAGCGCGATCGCCTTGCGCACCTCGAGCGGGATCTTGCGGGTGTCCAGCTGGATCACGTAGGTGCACGGGCTGTCACCCTGCACCAGCTGGGCCTTCTTGTCGCCGGTGAGCTGCGGGATGAGCGACGCGTCGAGCTCGTCGTACTGCAGAGCGTTGGCGTCCGGGCCCGCGCTGTTCAGCACCTGCTGCTGGGTTTTGACGAGCTCGCCGCCCCACTTGAAGCTCCACGCGTCCGCGTACTGGTGCCGGACCGGGTCGGTGTCGGGAACCCAGTTCGGGTTCTTCTTCAGCGTCAGCGAGGAGCCGGCGGTGAAGGCGTCGAACTGGTACGGGCCGGTGGCCAGCGGGTGGTTCTTGTACTCCTGCTTGGTGTCCTTGGCCTTCGGGATCGGCGTGAACATCGGGAAGGTCAGGTAGAACGGCAGGTCGGCGAAGGGCCTGGCCAGGTGGATGATCAGGGTGTCGGTGCCCGTGGTCTCCACGCCGGAGTAGGTGTCGCCGCTCTTGTACGGGCCCTTGTACTTGTCGCCGTCCTTGAAGAACTGCAGCTGGTACGTGGGGCCGTCGGGGAAGAGGTCGTGGGCGAACGAACGCTTGATCGCGTACGCCAGGTCGTCGACCTTGACCTCGGTGCCGTCCTCGTACTTGATGCCGGACTTCATCTTGAAGGTCCAGGTCAGCTTGTCGGCCGACGCGGTGCCCAGGTCGGTCAGGTCAGGGACCAGAACCGGCTTGCCGCTGCGGATCGCGTACTGGGTCGGCGAGCGGAACAGTAGCCGGCCGATCTCGTTCGAGTCGACGTAGTAGATGTCCGTCGGGTCGAACGAGTTCGGCGTCGACTGCGCCAGGATGGTGATGGTGCCACCCTTTTTGGCGCCGGCCACCTCGGGTGCCGGGCCCTTGGCGGTCGGGTCCGTCGCGCTCGTCGCGGTCGTGATCTTGCCTGTGTCCTTGTTTCCAGTGCCTGCGTTGTTGCCCGACGGGCTGTTGCAACCCGCGAGTGCCATAGCCACGGTAGCGGTCGCCCCGACGGCCAGTCTGAATCGCCTTGCCATTTCTCCTCTTCTCATTTCGAGTGTCACATCGTCACCTTCGGGTTCGGGGATCGAATGCGTCACGGATCGAGTCACCGAGCAAGCTCAGGGCCAGCACCAGGATGGTGATCGCCGACACGGGCAGCCACAGATACAGCGGGTCGGCCCGGTAGTAGGTCGTGGCGGCGGCAATGGTCACGCCCCAGGACGGGGTCGGCTCGGTGAGTCCGACGCCGAGGAACGTCAGACCGGCCTCCGTCACGATGTAGCCCGGTAGGGCCAACGAGGTGGAGATCACGATGGGTGCCACCAGGTTGGGCAGCAACTCCTTGAAGAGAACCTTGCGGGTCGGCACTCCGAGCACCTTCGCGGCGGCGATGAACTCGCGCTCGCGCAGGGAGAGCACCTCGCCGCGGATCAAGCGGGCAAGGCTGGCCCAGCCGAAGAACGACAGGACGAGGATCAGCGAATAGAAGCGCACCTGGGCGACGTCGTCGGAGGAGGCGTCCTCGGCCGTGCCGACGAACATCGCCAGCAGTACGGCCGGGACCGCGATCGCGAAGAGCAGATAGGGCAGGCTCAGCACGAAGTCGATGACCCAGGACAGGATGCGGTCGGTCCAGCCACCGGCGAAGCCGGCGATCAGGCCGATGACGATGCCGATGACCGTGGTGATGGCGGTGACCGAGCTGGCCACGATCAGCGAGGGCCGCGCGCCGTAGACCCAGCGGGCGAACAGGTCGCGTCCGAGTCGGGGCTCGACGCCGAACCAGTGCTCGCCGTTGGGGGCGATGGTCGGGAAGCCGTACTGGTCGATCAGATCCTGGTGCAGCGTGCTGATGTTCTGGCCTTCGAGCCGGGCCAGCAGGGGCGCGAAGAGCGCGATCAGCACGAAGAACACGAAGATACTGGCGCACACCATCGCCACCCGGTCCTGGCGGAGCCGGGCCAGAGCGATCGCCGTCGGGGACTTGCCCCGGGTGGACACCTTCCGGTCAGATCCCCTGGTCGGCGTTGCCAAGGAGTCGGTCGAGGCCGATGTCCTGCTGAGCTCGGCTTCCTCGATCATGGGTTCCACGCTGTTGTCACCTCCATCGGACACGACACCTCCACGTGTGTCGTGCGTGAGAGGTATTCGGATGCTGCGGTTGGGAAGGTAGTCGCCGGATCGGTCTTAGGAAATGAGTTGACGCATCGAATGAATAACAGCTCGGTCCTGAGACCCTATGACGGGTGTCACAACTTCGCCACCGCCAACCTCACCAAACACCCCCTAGCTGTGCGAAGTATACTTTTCTACCCGGAATTTTGCCCGGATTCGAGACGCCCAGCATGACTTGCAATCAATGGTGATCCGCTGACGTGTTATGAGAACGGGGGGCCGAATTCACCATCGCCGAGTTGGCCGAAATGGTGCGCCGATCACCGGTTCCCGCTCTGCCGTGGAATATCATCCGCAGCCTGTCTGCCTGCCGGGGGTGCCACTGCCGGAGGGCGTCCGGCGGCGGCGTCTAACCGGGCTTCCAGGATTAGTACAAACGTTCTAGGCTGCCCCCGTGACCTCGGCGACCATCCTGCACGCGGACCTCGACTCGTTCTACGCCTCGGTCGAGCAGCGGGACGATCCCGGCCTGCGCGGGCGCCCGGTGCTCGTCGGCATGGGCGTCGTGCTGGCCGCCAGCTACGAGGCCAAGGCGTACGGCGTGCGCACTCCCATGGGGGTCAGCCAGGCCCGCGCGCTGTGCCCGGGCGCGGTCGTCATACCGCCCCGGATGTCGGCGTATTCGCAGGCCAGCAAGGCGGTCTTCGGAGTGTTCCGGGACACCACGCCGATCGTCGAACCGATCTCGATCGACGAGGCGTTCCTGGAGGTCGGCGGCCTGTTCAAGATCCGCGGGACACCGACCGAGATCGCCGGACGGCTGCGGGCCGAGGTGCGCGAGCGGGTGGGCCTGCCGATCACCGTCGGCGTGGCCCGCACCAAGTTCCTGGCCAAGGTGGCCAGCGCGGTCGGTAAGCCGGACGGTCTACTGGTCGTACCGCCGGGCACCGAGCTGGCGTTCCTGCACCCGCTGCCGATCGAACGCCTCTGGGGCGTCGGCCCGGTCACCTCGGCCAAGCTGCGCGAGCACCAGATCCACACCGTCGGCCACGTCGCCCGGATCGGCGAGGCCGCGCTGGTCACCCTGCTCGGCGCGCACGCCGGCCGGCACCTGCACGCCCTCGCCCACAATCTCGACCCCCGCCGGGTCCGCACGGGCGTGCGGCGCGGCTCGATCGGCGCGCAGTGCGCGCTGGGCCGCCGACCCCGCCCGTTCGGCGAGGTCGAGGCGACGCTGGCGGCGCTGGTCGACCGGGTGACCCGGCGGATGCGGTCGGGTAGCCGGGCCGGGCGCACGGTGACCCTGCGGCTGCGGTTCGGCGATTTCAGCCGGGCGACCCGGTCCCGCAGCATGCTCAAGGCGACGATGCAGACCCGGGCGATCCTGGAGACGTCGCTGACCCTGCTGCGTACGGCCCGTCCGATGATCGACGAGCGCGGGCTGACCCTGGTCGGGGTCGCGGTCGGCAACCTGGACACCGACGGCAACGTGCAGCTCGAGCTGCCGTTCGAGACCCGGGAGGACGACAGTCTCGACAGCGCGCTCGACGCCGTACGGGACAAGTTCGGGGGATCGGCCGTGACCCGCGCGGCGTCGCTAGGTCGCGAGTTGCACCCGTCCGTGCCGATCCTCAGTGACTACTGAGTCCCAGCCGCTGAGTCCCAGCCGCTGAGTCCAGCCGCGCCCGACCGGTCGGGCGGCGGCTCACTCGTGGAAGCGGCGACGGAGCAGGTAGGTGTCCATGATCCAGCCGTGCTTCTCGCGGGCCTCGGCGCGGACCCGGCGGATCTCGTCGGCGACCTCGGCCAGCGGACCGGAGACCAGCAGCTCGTCCGGCGTCCCGAGGTACGCGCCCCAGTAGATGTCGACGTCCTCATCGGTGAACCTCTGATGGGCGTCCAGCATCACCACCACGTCGTCCACCCCGGCGGGCCAGCCCTCGGCCAACCGGCGGCCGGTGGTGATCTGCACCGGGCGGCCGACCCGGTTCAGCCCGATGCGGTGCTTCGCGGCCAGCGTCGAGACACTGCTGATCCCGGGGATCACCTCGTAATCGAAGGTGCAGAGCCCACGATCGAGGATCTCGTCCAGGATCGCGATGGTCGAGTCGTAGAGCGACGGGTCGCCCCAGACCAGGAAGGCGCCGGTCTGCTCGTCGAGCAGATGCTCGCTGATCAGCGCCTCGGTCACCGAGGAGCGGCGGTGCCGCCAGTCGGCGACGGTGCCCGCGTAGTCGGCGGGCGCGCGGTCGCGATCGGGATCGCGGCCCTCGGCGATCCGGCGGCTCGGCTTGGCGTACGCCTTCAGCATCCGCCGGCGCAGCTCGATCATATTGTCCTTCGCCTCCCCCTTGTCGAGGAGGAAGAAGACATCGGTACGCCCGATCGCCTTGGCTGCCTGCAGGGTCAGATGATCGGGATCGCCGGCCCCGATCCCGATGACGTAGATCTTCCGCACGGCGTCAGTCTGCCCCACCGCAGAACTCACCCCGGTGGCCCACCCCCGGTGTGCGGGTCCAGGGACCAGGCCGCCGCGCGGGTTACTCGTCGCCTTCCAGGTCGCCCTCGGTGTCGAGGTAGATCTGTTGCAGTGCCGCCAGGGTCTCCGGCCGCGGGGCGGCCCACAGGTGGCGGTCGGCGGCTTCGAGCAGGCGTTCGGTGATGCTGTGCAGGGCCCACGGGTTGGACTGGGTCATGAACTTCTGGTTCTCCGGGTCGAGCACGTAGCTCGCCGCGAGTTGCTCGTACATCCAGTCCGCGACGACACCGGCCGTCGCGTCGTAGCCGAACAGGTAGTCGACCGTGGCGGCCAGCTCGAACGCGCCCTTGTAGCCGTGCCGACGCATCGCCGTGATCCAGCGCGGGTTGACCACCCGGGCCCGGAACACCCGCGCGGTCTCCTCGGTCAGGCTGCGGGTACGCGCCGAGTCCGGGTTCGTCGAGTCGCCGATGTACGCCGCCGGCGCCTTGCCGGTCAGCGCCCGTACGGTCGCGATCATGCCGCCGTGGTACTGGAAGTAGTCGTCGGAGTCGGCGATGTCGTGCTCGCGGGTGTCGATGTTCTTCGCCGCGACCTCGATCCGCCGGTACGCCGCTTCCATGTCCGGCCGGGCCGAGACGCCGTCCAGGCCGCGACCGTAGGCGTAGCCGCCCCACACCGCGTAGACCTCGGCCAGGTCGGCGTCGTCGCGCCAGTTCCGGCTGTCGATCAGCGGCAGGATCCCGGCGCCGTAAGCGCCCGGACGGGAACCGAAGATCCGGGTCGTCGCGCGCCGCCAGTCCCCGTGCTGCTCCTGGTCCCGGACCGCGTGGGCGCGGACGTAGTTCTGCTCCGCGTCCTCGTCGAGCCCGGCGACCAGCCGCACCGCGTCGTCCAGCATCGCCACGACGTGCGGGAAGGCGTCGCGGAAGAAGCCGGAGATGCGGACGGTCACGTCGACCCGGGGCCGGCCCAGCTCGGCCAGGCTGATCGGCTCGATGCCGGTGACCCGGCGCGACGCCTCGTCCCAGACCGGCCGCACGCCCATCAGCGCCAGGATCTCGGCGATGTCGTCCCCCGCCGTACGCATGGCGCTGGTTCCCCAGGCCGACAGCCCCACCGACCGTGGCCAGTCGCCGTAGTCCTGCCGGTACCGGGCGAGCAACGAGTCGGCCATCGCCTGCCCGGTCTCCCAGGCCAGCGCGCTGGGGATCGCCTTCGGGTCGACCGAGTAGAAGTTGCGCCCGGTGGGCAGCACGTTGATCAGGCCGCGCAGCGGGGACCCGCTCGGGCCGGCCGGCACATAGCCGCCGTCGAGGGCGTGCAGCACGTTGGTCAGCTCGTCGGTCGTGCGGGCGAGCCTGGACACGATCTCGGCCGCCGCGAACTCCAGCACCCGTCGGACCTCCTCGTTGTCCGTCACGCCGGCAGCGCTAGCCGGCCAACCCGCCTCCTCCATCGCCGTGACCAGCGCTTTCGCCTCGGACTCGACCTCGTCGACCCGGGCCATCGGCGCGTCCTCGGCCAGCCCGAGCGCCTCGCGCAGCCCGGGCAGCGCGGCGACCTGACCGCCCCACATCTGCCGGGCGCGCAGCATGGCCAGCACCAGATTGATCCGGGCCTCGCCGACCGGGGCGGCGCCGAGGATGTGCAGGCCGTCGCGGATCTGGACGTCCTTGACCTCGCACAGCCAGCCGTCGACGTGCAGGATGAACTCGTCGAACTCCTCGTCGCCGGGCCGGTTGTCCAGGCCCAGGTCGTGGTCGAGGCGGGCGGCCTGGATCAGCGTCCAGATCTGGGCCCGGATCGCCGGCAGCTTGGCCGGGTCGAGGGCCGCGATGTTCGCGTGCTCGTCGAGCAGTTGCTCAAGCCGGGCGATGTCGCCGTACGACTCCGCGCGGGCCATCGGCGGGATCAGGTGGTCGACCAGGGTGGCGTGCGCGCGACGTTTCGCCTGCGTGCCCTCCCCCGGGTCGTTGACCAGGAACGGGTAGATCAGCGGCAGGTCGCCCAGGGCCGCGTCGGTGCCGTCCGAGGCGGACATGCCCACGTTCTTGCCCGGCAGCCACTCCAGGTTGCCGTGCTTGCCGACGTGCACCACCGCGTGCGCCCCGAAGTCGTCGGCCAGCCACCGGTACGCCGCCAGATAGTGATGGCTCGGCGGCAGGTCGGGATCGTGGTAGATGGCGACCGGGTTGGCCCCGAAACCGCGCGGCGGCTGCACCATCACCACGATGTTGTCATCGCGCAGGGCGGCCAGCACGATCTCGTCGTTGTCGACGTAGAGCTCGCCCGGCGCCTCGCCCCAGTGCCGCTCGACCCGCTCCCGCAGATCCGCGGGCAGCGTGGCGAACCACTCGCGGTACTTCGCGGCGGTGATCCGGACCGGGTTGCCGGCCAGCTGCTCCTCGGTGAGCCAGTCCGGGTCCTGCCCGCCGGCTGCGATCAGCGCATGGATCAGCTCGTCGCCGTCCTGCGCCGCGACACCGGGCAGCTGCCCGATCCGGTAACCGCGCTCGCCCATCGCCTGCAGCAGCCGGACCGTGGACGCCGGGGTGTCGAGACCGACCGCGTTGCCGATCCGAGAATGCTTCGTCGGGTACGCGGACAGCATCACCACGATCCGGCGTTCGGCCGCTGGGATGTGCCGCAACCGGGCGTGCTTGAGCGCGATGCCGGCGACCCGGGCGGCCCGCTCCGGGTCGGCGACGTAGACGGACAGGCCGTCGGGGTCGATCTCCTTGAACGAGAACGGCACGGTGATGATCCGGCCGTCGAACTCCGGGATCGCCACCTGGGTCGCCGCGTCCAGCGGGGACAGCCCCTCGGCGCTCGCCTCCCACGCCGCCCGGCCGCTGGTCAGGCATAACCCCTGCAGGATCGGCACATCCAGATCAGCCAGGACGCCGACGTCCCACGCCTCGTCGTCGCCGCCGGCCGACACGGTCGCCGGTTTCGTACCGCCCGCCGCGAGCACGGTCACCACCAGGGCGTCCGCCTTGCGCAGCTCGGTCAGCAGCTCGGCCGAGGCGGTCCGCAGCGACGCCACGAACAGCGGCAGCGGCCGGCCGCCCGTAGCCTCGATCGCCGTGCAGAGCGCCTCGACGAACGCGGTGTTGCCGGCCATGTGGTGCGCGCGGTAGTAGAGGACGGCGACCGTCGGCCCGGCCACCTCGGCGGCGACGCGGTCGAGGGCACCCCACTCCGGGGCCGGGACGGGCGCGGCGAAGCCGTTGCCGGTGAGCAGGACGGTGTCGGAGAGGAAATCCCACAGCGCGGCCAGATTGTCCGCGCCGCCGTAGGCCAGATAGCCGTGTGCCTCGGCGGCCACCCCGGCCGGCACGGTCGACAGCTTCATCAGATCGGCGTCCGGCGCCTGCTCGCCGCCGAGCACCACCACCGGGACCGGGCCGGCGAGCAGCGCGTCGAGCCCGTCCGCCCAGGCCCGGCGGCCGCCGAGGATGCGTACGACGACCAGGTCGACGCCCTCGATCAGGCCGGGCAGCTCGGCCACGGCGGTGCGGGCCGGGTTTCCCAGGCGGTAGGCCGAGCCGCTGGCCCGGGCGCTGAGCAGGTCAGTGTCAGACGTCGACAACAGCAGAAACACGTCGCTCCCATCGGGGTCCGCGCCCCGGGTAGTCGGTCACGGCGACCGGAGTTCCTGGCTTCTCGAACGATCAACAGTCGATAACAGTGGCGGGACCGCGCCGGATTCGCACCGGGCTTCCTCCGCATCGTCGCCGGGTGAGGCCCAAGCCTGCCGACCCCGGGCCGCCGCCGTCAAGGCGGGATCGCGTCTGTGACTATCCCGACCGCGAGGTGCGTTTCTGTCGGTCCCTGCTCGTAGTATCCGAGCCGTGTTCTCCTCCGCTGACCGGCGCACCGACGCCGACACCTGCCCCGGCGCGCTGCGACTGCACAACGCGGCCGACGGCCCGCTAGCGCGCATCCGCCTGCCCGGCGGCCGGCTGACCGGCGCCCAGCTCAGGGCCCTGCGCGAGCTGGCCGAGGAGTTCGGCGACGGCCAGGCGGAGCTGACCTCCCGCGCCAATCTGCAGCTCCGCGCGCTGACCGGCCTGTCGCCCGAAACCTTGGCGAGCCGCTTGCGCACGGCGTCCCTGCTGCCCTCCGACACCCACGAATTAGTACGCAACATCCTCGCGTCCCCGCTGCCAGACTGGACCGCACCACTCCCGGTGGACCTGGGAAAGCTCCTGCCCCAGCTGGACCAGGCCCTGTGTGCCGACCTCGCGCTGGCCGCCCTGCCGGGGCGGTTCCTGTTCGCGCTGGACAGCGGCGCCCTCGACGTGGCCGCCCAGGCGGACGTGGCCGCCGTGCCCGCCCGCACGCTCGGCGGCCGGCCGGGCGAGGTCGCGATCCTCTTCGCCGGAATCGACGCGGGCCTGCGAGTCCCGGCCGACGAGACGGTGCCCGCCCTGCTCACCGCCGCCCACAGCTTCCTGGCCGAACAGGCCACCCAAGCCGCCGAAGGTGAACGGGCCAGCCCAGCCACACGAGCCGACCCAGCCACACCAGCCAGCCCAGCTCAGCCGCCGGTGCGCAGCAGGGCGGAGGAGTGGGCCGGCGATCGGGCCCGAGCGTTTGGGCAGGCCGGGTTTTCACGGGCCTGGCGGGTGCGGGAGCTGGTCGACGGGCCGAACCGGGTGGCGGTCCGTACAGCGGCAGCCCTGGGGGTGGTCCTCGGCACCGGCGGGGCGGTCCCGGACACCGGGCGGCGCGAGCTGGTCGGGGTGCTGGTCCAGCCCGGCGGATTGGTGGCAGTGGGGGCTGCTGTGCCGCTCGGTCGGCTGTCCGGCGTACAGATGAAGGTTGTGGAGGAGGCCGCGGCGATCGTCGTGACGCCGTGGCGCGGGGTTGTGCTGCCAGGTCTGACGCCGCAGGCGGCGCGGCAGTGGGCGCGGGCGCTGGCCGGGGCCGGTCTGGACGTGCACAGCGGGTCGCGCTGGGCCGGGGTGACCGCGTGCGCGGGGCAGCCGGGCTGCGCAAAATCGCTGGCCGACGTGCGGACGGACGCCTCGGCGGCGGCGCGCGCCGGGGCGGGCGGCCTGCCGGTGCACTGGGTCGGGTGTGCGCGCGGCTGCGGGAGCCCGGCCGGTCCGCATGTGCGGGTCGAGGCGACCGGGTCGGGTTATACGGTGCGTGCGCCGGGCTCGTCCGGGTTCGCCACGGGGGTCGAGGTCGGGGAGCTGGTCGCGGCCGCCAGGGGCGAAGGATGACGTCGGCCGGTGCCCAGCGTGCTCTACCAGGTCGTGAGCGATCGCCCGGCGAGGGATGTCCGGGTGGTCGAGGAGGAACTCGACCGGGACGTCGAAGGAAAGGAAACAGCCAGGTGGAGTATGTGCGGGACGGCGCCGAGATCTATCGGCGGTCGTTCGCGACCATCCGGGCGGAGGCCGACCTGTCGGCCCTGCCGGAGGAGGTGGCGCGGGTGGCCGTGCGGATGATCCACGCCTGCGGGATGGTCGACCTCGTCGCGGACATCGGCTTCAGCCCGGGTGTCGTGACCGCCGCCCGTAAAGCGCTGCTGGGCGGCGCGCCGATCCTGTGTGACGCCGAGATGGTCGCCTCCGGGGTGACCCAGCGGCGGCTGCCCGCGGCCAACGAGGTGGTCTGCACCCTGCGCGATCCGGGTGTTCCGGAGCTGGCGGCGGCCCTCGGCACCACCCGCAGCGCCGCGGCGCTCGACCTGTGGGGCGACCGGCTCGCCGGCGCGGTCGTGGCGATCGGTAACGCGCCGACCGCGCTGTTCCGGCTGCTCGAGATGATCGAGGCGGGCGCGCCCCGGCCGGCCGCCGTGCTCGGCATTCCGGTCGGTTTCATCGGCGCGGCCGAGTCGAAGAACGCGCTCGCGGCCTCCGGGCTGGAGCATCTGATCGTGCGCGGGCGGCGCGGCGGCAGCGCCGTCACCGCGGCCGCCGTCAACGCCCTGGCCTCGGCGGACGAGTGAGCGGCCGGCTGTACGGCGTCGGGCTCGGCCCGGGCGACCCGGAACTGGTGACGGTCAAGGCGGCGCGGCTGATCGGCGCGGCCGACGTGATCGCCTTCCACGCGGCCCGGCACGGGCGCAGCAACGCCCGAGCGATCGCCGAGCGGTTCCTGCGGCCCGGCCAGATCGAGGAGCCGCTGATCTACCCGGTCACCACCGAGACGACCGACCATCCGGGCGGCTATCAGGGCGCGATCGACGAGTTCTACGCGGCGGCGGCCGAGCGGCTGGCCACGCATCTCGACGCGGGCCGCGACGTGGTGGTGCTGGCCGAGGGCGACCCGTTCTTCTACGGGTCCTACATGCACATGCACAAACGGCTGGCGCACCGCTATCCCACCGAGGTGGTGCCCGGGGTGACCTCGGTCAGCGCGGCCTCGGCGGTGCTCGGGCGGCCGCTGATGGAGCGCGACGAGGTGCTGACCGTGCTGCCCGGCACGCTCGCGCCAGACGAGCTGGCGGCGCGGCTGGCGGGCACGGGCCCGGCGGCGATCATGAAGCTGGGCCGCACGTTCGAGGGGGTCCGCGACGCGCTGACCCGGGCCGGCCGCCTCGACGACGCCTGGTATGTCGAACGCGCTACCACCGACCGGGAAAGGTTCGGCCGGATCGCCGACATCGACCCGGCGACGGTGCCCTACTTCTCCCTGGCCCTACTGCCCAGCCCACTCGACTCGCCGTCGGCCCCCGCGCAGCCCACACACGATGCGGCCCGCCCCGCGCAGCCCACACACGAGACGGCCCGCCCCGCGCAGCCCGGACACGAGACGGGCCGCCCCGCGCAGCCCACACACGAGGGCGCCGGCTCCGCACAGCCCGCCCACGAGACGGCCGGTCCCGCGCAGCCCGTTCTGGAGGCGGCGGCCCTGGGGCACGCCGCTCCCGGGGCGGCGGGACGGGGCAGCGTGACCGTGGTCGGGATCGGCCCCGGCGGCCGGGAGTGGCTCACGCCCGAGGCGCAGGCCGCGCTCATCGCCGCTGACGATCTGATCGGCTACGGCCCCTATCTCGACCGGGTCGCGCCCAACCCGCGCCAGCTCCGGCACGCCTCCGACAACCGCGTCGAGGCCGAGCGGGCCGCGTTCGCCCTCGATCTGGCCAAGCGGGGCCGCCGAGTGGCGGTCGTCTCGTCCGGGGATCCGGGCGTCTTCGCGATGGCCGCCGCGGTCCTCGAGGTCAGCGAGGACCCGCAATGGAAGGACGTGCCGGTGCGCGTCGTGCCCGGGCTGACCGCGGCGCAGGCCGTGGCGAGCCGGGTCGGGGCGCCGCTGGGCCACGACTTCTGCATCGTCTCGCTCTCCGACCGGCTCAAGCCCTGGGCGGTCATCGCCGAACGCCTGACCGCGGCCGCGAGCGCGGATCTGGTGATCGCCCTCTACAACCCGGCCTCGAAGAGCCGCCGGGAGCAGCTCGTCCAGGCCCGGGAGCTGCTGCTGCACCATCGCGCGCCGCAGACCCCGGTGGTGGTCGGCCGGGACGTGGGCGGCCCGGCCGAGTCGGTGCGGGTGACGACCCTCGGCGAGCTGGACCCGGCGACGATCGACATGCGCTGCCTGCTGATCATCGGATCGTCCCAGACCCGGGCCTCGGTGCGCGGCGACGGCACGGCTGCCGTCTACACCCCCCGGCACTACCCGACCTGAGCCGGCCGGGCGGCTCGCTCAATACGCCGGCCGGGCGAGGGCGGCCAGCCAGGCGACCGCCTCCTCGACCGTGGCGACCGTCGCCGCCGCCGGCCCCGGCGGCCGGTCGACCAGCACGACGGGAATGCCCCGGTCGCGGGCCGCCGCCAGCTTGGGTGCGTCGCCGCCGCTGTCCTTGGTGACCAGCACGTCGATGCGGTGGGCCGCCATCAGCGCCCGTTCGCCGTCGATCGTGAACGGTCCCCGGTCGAGCAGCACGTCGAGGCGGGCGGGTAGCGGTGGCTCGGGCGGCTCGATCGACCGGGCCAGGAACCAGCACTCGTCCACCCCGGCGAAGGCGTCGATGGTCTGCCGGCCGGTGGTCAGGAAGACCCTCGTGCCGAACTTCGGGACCAGCTCGGCCGCTGCGGCCATCGACGGCACCCGGTGCCAGTCGTCGCCCGGCTGCTCGGTCCACCCCGGTCGGCGTAGCACCAGCAGCGGCAGCCCGGTCTCCGCGGCCGCATCGACCGCGTGGTCGGTCATCGTCGTGGCGAACGGATGCGTCGCGTCCACGATCGCGTCGACGGCCGCCGAACGCAGGTAGGAGATCAGGCCCGGCACGCCACCGAAGCCGCCGATCCGGACCGGCCCGTGCGGCAGCAGCGGCGCGCTGGTCCGACCGGCCAGCGAGCTGATCACCCGCACGCCGGCCGGGGCGGCCAGCGCCAGTGCCCGCCCCGGCGACGTCCCGCCGAGCAGCAGAACCCTCAGCTCCGGCATCGGTCCGCCGAGTACAGGTGGCTGTCCGGGAACACCGACGCGGTCAGGGCCGCCCCCACCACGATCACCGCCGTCCGTCTGATCCCGGCCTCCTTGACCTGGCCGGCGATGTCGGCGAGGGTCCCCCGCACGATCAGCTGGTCCGGCCGGCTGGCCCGCGCGACGACCGCCACCGGGCAGGTCGGCCCGTACGCGCCGATCAGCTCCGCGACCACCGCGTCGATCCGCTGCACGGCCAGGTGCAGCACCATCGTCGACCGGCTCGCGCCCAGCGTGGCCAGATCCTCGCCCGGCGGCATCGCGGTGGCCCGTTGCGCCGTCCGGGTCAGGATCACCGTCTGGGCGACTCCCGGCACGGTGAACTCCCGTCCCAGTGCAGCCGCCGCCGCCGCGAAGGCGGGCACCCCGGGCGTGACGTCGTAGGCGATCTTCGCGAGGTCGAGGCGGCGCATCTGCTCGGCCACCGCGCTGAACACCGACGGGTCGCCGGAGTGCAGTCGGGCCACGTCCTGCCCGGCCCGGTCGGCGTGCACCATCTCGGTGATGATCTCGTCCAGGGTCAGCCCTGCGGTGTCGACCAGACGGGCACCGGCGGGACAGTGTTCGAGAAGTTCCGCCGGGACCAGGCTGCCGGCGTAGAGGCAGACCGGCGCGGCGGCGATCAGGCGCTGCCCGCGTACGGTGATCAGGTCCGCCGCCCCCGGCCCGGCCCCGATGAAGTGGACGGTCACGGCGTGACCAGCGCCCAGATCGTGACCGGCAGCATCGGCCGCCAGCCGGTGAAGCCGCCGACCGGCGCGGCCCGGTTGACCGCGACCCGGGTCAGCTCCCCGCCCAGCTTGGCGTGCAGCCCGGCCAGCACCGCCTCGGACTCCACCGTCACCGCGTTGGCCACCAGCCGGGCGCCGCTGGGCAGCGCGGCCAGGCACGCCTCGACCAGCCCGTCGCGGGTCAGGCCCCCACCGATGAAGACCGCCGCCGGCGTGGGCAGCCCGGCCAGCGCATCCGGCGCCGTTGCCTGGACGACCCGCAGAGCCGGTACGCCCAGCGCGGCGGCGTTACCGGCGATTCTTGCGGCGCGCTCGGGATGCGACTCGATCGCTATCGCGCGGCAGGCCCGGTGGCCGCGCATCCATTCGATCGCGATCGACCCCGATCCGGCGCCCACGTCCCAGAGCAGCTCGCCAGGTTGCGGCCCCAGCATCGCCAGGGTGATCGCGCGGACCTCCCGCTTGGTGAGCTGGCCGTCGCTGTCGTACAGGTCGTCGCTCAGTCCGGGGCCGAGCGGCACCGCCCGGCCCGCACCGGCGCAGGCGATCGCGACGACGTTCAACGGGTCGACCGTCGCGGCGAAGTCGGCCGCCGGCGCGGAGACGACGGTCTCGGCGGGACCGCCGAGCGCGCTGAGCACGGTCACGGTGCTGTCGCCGTAGCCGCGGGCGGTGAGCAGCCGCGCCACCTGGGCCGGCGTCGAGGCGTCCCGGCTGAGCACCAGGATCCGGCGGCCCGGATGCACGAGCGGGTGCAGCTCGGCAACCGGCGCGGTGACCAGGCTGAGCACGTCGACCTCGGCCAGCGGCCAGCCGAGCCGGGCGGCCGCGAGCGACACCGACGACGGATGCGGCAGCACGCGGACCCGCTCCGCGCCGAGCAGCCGCACCAGGGTGGCCCCGATCCCGTGGAACATCGGGTCCCCGCTGGCCAGCACGCACAGCGCCGGGCCGGGCCGGGAGGCGAGCAGGCCCGGTAGGGCGGGCAGCAGTGGTGCCGGCCAGGCGACGCGTTCGGCGCGTACGTCGGCCGGGAGCAGGGTCAGCTGACGGTCACTGCCGAAGACCACGTGCGCGGCGGCGAGCGCGGCCCGGCCGGCGCCGCCGAGTCCGGCCCAGCCGTCGGCGCCGACACCGACGATGGTGATCTCGTCGCTCTCATTGCGGTGCACCCGGTGACGTTATCGTCCCCGCCCGGCCGCCCGGGCCGCGGGACGTCCCCCCGCGCACGGCACCCCGGCCAACGGCGACAAAATCCGGGAACAATCTTCCTGCGTACGCGATAGATCGATATCTTTCGCCGCATGAAACGTGCCGCCACTGCCCTCGTGATCGCCGCCGCGATCTCCGCGATCGCCATCGCCCTGCCCGGTGCCGCGTTCGCCAACGACGCGTCCTACCGCACCCTCAGCACCGCAAAGAATCCGGACTGGATGGGCCGGCTCGCCGCCGCACGCAGCTTGAGCGAGCTCTCGATCCCCGGCTCCCACGAGACGATGGCGATCCACGGCGGCTCGCTGACCCAGACCCAGGAGGACTTCGGCGACAGCGGCGGCACGCTCGCGGCGCAGCTCACGGCCGGGATCCGCATGATCGACATCCGGGCCCGGGTGAACGCCGGCAATACGTTCACGATCCACCACGGCGCCACCTACCAGAACGCGAACTTCAACGACGTGCTGACCAAGCTGTCCGACTTCCTCGGCGCGCACCGCGGTGAGACCGTGATCATGCGCCTGAAGCAGGAGTGCACCGGACAGATCGGATCATGCACCGACGCATCCGGACAGAAAAGCTTTCAGGACATCTTCGATGCGTACGCGAACAGCCGTCCCGGCCTCTTCTGGCAGCCGTCGGTGACGCGCGGCAGCGCAGCCGCCATGCCCACCCTCGGCGCGGTCCGGGGCAAGGTCGTCCTGGCGATCATGAACGGCCCGCAGGGCGGCGTGATCGAGCACTACGGTCTCAGCCAGTTCGCCGGCTGGCACGACGGCTCGTCCGAATATGTCCAGGACGAGTACAACGTCCCGAACGTCGGGGCGATCGCCACCAAACGCGACCAGGTGCGCCGCTTCCTCGACGCGACCAGCGCGGGCAACCCGGCGACGATGTTCGTCAATTTCGCCAGCGGTGCGAGCCTCTTCGCCCAGCCGCAGCAGGTGGCCGGGGGCGCGTGGGGCGTCCAAGGCGTCGACCCGTTCCTGCTCACCTACCTCAACGAGGGCCCGCAAACGCACACACCGGTGGTCCGGGCCGGGGTGCTGATGATGGACTTCCCCGGCGGCGGACTGATCGACAAAATCATCACCTTCGACTGACCCCGACGAATTTCTCCCGCGCGTCTTGAGCCTTCGGCGGCCGGGCCCCGTACAACAGCCCGACGGCCGCCCCGAGACCTGGCCGTCAACGCCGGCCGCTGGGGGATGGCCGACGCCGAAGACGACTGCTGAACGGGTGAGGTCGATGGCGAGAGCGTACGGCGAGACGGCCGGCCGACAAGGGCCGGCGAGTTTCGATACCTTCTCTGACCAGCGCGCCGGCGGCCCGTCCTTCGATGTCCTGCGCACCCCGTACCCGGACGAACCGCCCCTGCAGGAGTACGCAGACGACCGCCAGGAGTACGCAGACGACCGCGCGGCGTACGCGGAGCAGCCGCCGACCTGGTTCGATCAGCCATCGGCGCACGACGACTACCCGCGCAGCGACATCGTGGTCGAGGCGCCCAGCGACCCGTCCGGCTGGTCCGGCTCCGGCCCGGCCATGGCGATCGACGACCGCCCGCCCGCCGAGGCCAGCTCCGGAAACCGCATGCTCACGGTGCTCTTATTCGTCGCCGGGCTGGTCACCGCGGTCTCGTTGTGGCTCTTCGACACCCACGCCAACGCGATCGATTCGACGCCGGCGATGCTGCTCGCGGCCGGCCGGATCACCGGCCTGGCCGGCGGCTATCTGCTCTTCATCCAGTTGCTGATGATGAGCCGGGTCGCCTGGCTCGAGGAATGGGTCGGCTCGCGCGACCTGCTGCGCTGGCACCGCTGGTTGGGCGCGTCGCTGGTGGCCACGGTTCTGGCCCATATCGTCTTCATCGTCTTCGGCTACGCGAAGACCGCCGACACCGGCGTCGTCGCGCAGACCTGGACGATCGTCACCACCTTCCCGTCGATGTTCAGCGCGGCCGTCGCCACCGGCATCCTAGTGGTGATCAGCCTTATCTCGATGCGGGCGGCCCGGACGAAGTTGCCCTACGAGCTGTGGCACCTGCTGCACCTCGGCGGATACCTGGTCCTGCTGCTCGGCTACGCCCACCAGGTCGCCACCGGCGCCGACCTGAGCGGCAAGTTCGCTTCGATCTTCTGGCCCGGCCTGAGCGCCCTGGTGATCGCCGCGCTGGTCTGGGGCCGGCTGGTCGAGCCGCTCTCGCTGAACGTCCGGCACCGCTTCCAGGTCGCCGAGGTGGTCGACGAGGGCACGAACACGTTCTCGATCTACATCGACGGCGCGAACCTCGACAAGATCTCGGCGCAGGCGGGCCAGTTCATGCGCTGGCGGTTCCTGACCCGCAACGGCTGGTGGCAGTCGCACCCGTTCTCGCTGTCGGCGGCCCCGAACCCGCAGTGGCTGCGCCTGACGGTCACCGCGGTCGGCGGCCACACCGCCCGGCTCGCCGAGATGGAGCCCGGCACGCCGGTCTGGGCGGAAGGACCGTTCGGCACCTTCACGGCCCAGCGGCGTACGCGACGGCGGGCGCTACTGATCGCGGGTGGCAGCGGTATCGCCCCGATCCGGGCCCTGCTCGAGGACATGCCGGCGGACACGATCGTGATCTACCGCGCCAGCCGCCCCGACGAACTGGTCTTCCGCGAGGAGCTGGAAGACCTGGCCGAACGCCGCGACGCCTGGGTCCGCTACATCGTCGGCAACCGCAACGACGCCGGTCCGCGCCGCCTGTTCACTCCCGACGGGATGCTCGGCCTGGTCCCCGACGTGAACCGCCGCGACGTCTACCTGTGCGGCCCGCCCGGCCTGGTCGGCGCGGCCGTGTCGACGCTGCACGAGCTGGAGGTCCCGGACAGCCAGCTGCACCTGGACCCTTTCGAGTTCTGACCCCCGCCCCACCCGTTCCCGCCCCACCCGTTCCCCGTCCCACCCGTTCCCCGTTCCCCGTTCCCCGATTCCCGATTCCCGATTCCCGATTCCCGATTCCCGATTCCCGATTCCCGATTCCCGACGGAGTTTCTGATGCGACGTAGTACCGCAGCAGCCGTAGGCACCCTGACCGGCGCCGCCCTCATCCTGGGGGTCCGGCTGAGCGTGTCCGCGCCGGTGGTGACCGCCGCACCGCCCGCAGTCGACCTCGCCGACTCGGGGGCCTCCCCGTCTGGCGCGAAGGCCGGATCGAACAAAAAGGAGCCGACCAGGAAGCCGACCTCCGCGGCCGACGGCTCCGGCGCGGCGGGGGGCGGCCTGACCGACGGCACGTTCACCGGCAAGGGCGTCGCCAATCCGTACGGAACGGTCCAGGTCTCCATCAAGGTCGACGGCGGCCGGATCACCGGGGCTGCCGCGACCTACCCGACCACGGGCAACAGCGCCACGATCAACCCGAACGCCGTCGCCCAGCTCAAGCAGCAGACGTTGAGGGCGCAGAGCGCCGACCTCAACGCCGTCTCGGGCGCGACCTTCACCAGCAAGGCGTACGTCGAGTCGCTGCAGGCCGCCCTCGACACCGCCGGCGCGTAAGCTTTCTGCTCGTGCGCCACGCCGAGCACGTCATGGGTACGGTCGTCAGCATCGACCTGGCCGACCAGCTGCCGTCCGAAGTCCTGACCACGCTGATCCGTGACACGTGCGCCTGGTTGCACGAGGTCGACGCCCGCTTCAGCACATACAAGGACGACAGCGAGGTGTGCCGCTTCCGCCGGGACGAGATCGCACTGGCGGACTGCTCACCCGACATGCGCCACGTCCTGACCGCCTGCGCCGACCTGTGGCGCGAGACGGACGGCTATTTCGACGCCAACGCCGGCGGCCTGTTCGACCCGTCGGGCTACGTCAAAGGCTGGTCGGTGGAGGTCGCCTCGGCACGTCTGGCAGCGGCCGGCTCGGTGAACCACTGCCTGAACGCGGGCGGCGACATCCGCATGCGCGGCCGCAACGCCGACGGCGACCCCTGGCGCGTCGGCATCCGCCACCCCTGGCAGGCCGACAAGATCAGCTGGGTGCTGGCCCTATCGACCGGAGCCGTAGCCACCTCGGGCACCTACGAACGCGGCAGGCACGTCCTCAACCCCCGAACCGCCAAACCGGCCCAGGGCCTACGCTCGGTGACCGTGGTCGGCCCCGACCTGTCCCTCGCCGACGCCTACGCAACAGCCGCCCTGGCGATGGGCGAGGCCGGCATCACCTGGCTGGCGAAGCTGGCCACCGCAGGCTACGAGTCGGCAGCAGTGACCGACGACGGCCGGGCATTCAGCTCATCCGGCCTCCCCGCCGCCGCCTGACCACCCGCCGCCTGACCACCGCCGCCTGACCACCCGCCGCCCGACCACCCGCCGCCCGACCACCCGCCGCCCGACCACCCGCCGCCCGACCACCGCCGCCTGACCACCCGCCGCCCGACCACCCGCCGCCTGACCACCGCGGCCGTCCGGCCAGCTCATCGGCGGTGATCTGCCGGATCTCATGCGGTCCATCCAATCCGGTCCGCCCCTCGGCCGCCGCCCTGATCCGCGGCCTGTGGATAACGTGCCCGGCGTGCCGCGGCCCCCCGGTTTGGCATGGCGCCCGGAGACCGGCTAGAGTTCCTTTCCGTCACCGGGGAACGCAGAAACGCCCCGGAGGGACAAGCGGACGTAGCGCAGCTGGTAGCGCATCACCTTGCCAAGGTGAGGGTCGCGGGTTCGAATCCCGTCGTCCGCTCGAAGAGGCCACCACAGATCGTGTGCGGGGCCATGCTCGGTGGAGTGGCCGAGAGGCGAGGCAACGGCCTGCAAAGCCGTGTACACGGGTTCAAATCCCGTCTCCACCTCGGCAGTCAAGAACGAGGGCGATTGGCGCAGCGGGAGCGCGCTTCCCTGACACGGAAGAGGTCACTGGTTCGATCCCAGTATCGCCCACCAGGTCAGAGGCCATATTCCATCGATGGATATGGCCTCTTCCCATTCCTGAGTGACTAACTGAGTGACTACGCCTCAGCGGGCCGGTTCTCGGCGAAGATGCGATCCATGGCCGCAGCGCCCATAAGCAGGACGGGCCGGAGCTGGTGGCGGTACACCTTCTCGGTGACCGAGGTGCCGGAGTGCCCGCACAGGTCGGCGATATCGCCGATCGATACTCCGCCGTCGGACAGTAGCGACACGAAGCTGTGCCGCAGCTCGCGAGGCGTCCAGGCTGCCGAATCGAGTCCGGCGTTCTTGGTGATCCGGCGGAACGCGCGGCGGACATTGGCCGCGTCCAGTTCGGTGCCGGTCGATGACGCAAAGACCAGGTCGAGATCGTGCCAGTCCTTGCCGGCCTTGTCGCGATCTTGGTCTTGAAGACCGCGTTGGGCACGAAGAGCGACCACTGCGCGGAGTGGCAGCGCCAGAGTGCGCCGGGACTTGCGAGTCTTTGTGTCGCCGCCCTCCCGGACCGAGTGCCAGACCTGGATAGCAGGCGGCAACGGATCATCGTCGTCGAGTCGGCCATCAAGGTCGACGCAGGCCCAGGTGAGAGCGCGGAGTTCTTCGGTGCGCGCCCCGGTCAGCAGCGACAGCACCACGTAGGCGTAAAGCCGGCTGTCTTCGGCTGCGTTGAGGACTGCCTTCGCGGCGTCCAGAGTGAGGGATTTGGAGGGGCGACCGGATTGTCCGGACGGTATGCCACAGAGCTCCACGACGTTGCGCTTTACCTTGTCCCGTGCCATGGCGTGGATGACGATGCGATTCAGGCACTCGTAGATGCGCTGCACCGTGCTGGTACTCAAGGTCTTCGCCAGTTGCAGGAGCCATCGATCAACGTCGGTGGCGCTCAGGTCCCGCAGTTTCCGGGCGCCGAGGCCCGTAACGATGTGTTTGCACAGGTGTCGATTCTTGTCGACCGTGCTTGCCGCGCGACCGTGCAGGCCGTAGGTGAGCCACTCCTCGACGGCTTGGGCCACGGTGTAGCCCGCCTGATTGAGGGAGAGTCCGTCCTCGTACTCGCGGATCTTTTTGCGGAGTGCGTTGTTCGCTTCGGTTTTGGTTTTGCCGCTTGCTTTGCGGACGATGCGCTTGCCTGCCGGGGTGTAGCCGACGGTTACTGAGGCGATCCAGCGCTGTCGCGCTTCGTCCCAGTGCAGTCCGCCATCGCCCCTGCTACGGCGTTTGGTCATGCGGCGACTCCTCTCGTGCTCTCCCGTTCCAGCAGGGAGACGTATTCGGTGATGGCCGACTCAGGGACGAGTCGGGTGCGGCCTTCCTTGACGGTGCGCAGTCGGCCGCTGCGGATGAGTTCGTAGATCACGGAGCGGCTGAGGCTCAGTTGCCGCATGGCTTCGGGGATGCGGTATAGGGCCTTCCGCTGGGGTTCGTTCAACGGCGTTCCTTCTCGGGTGGAGGTCAGGCGGCTTGCAGGGTGCGTGTCACGGGGGTACCGGCTTCGTGGGCGAGTTCTTCGCGTCCGGTTTCGTGTCGCTCGCGGGCCATCGCGGCGGCGGTGTTGGCGAGCAGAGCGTCTCCGGTGTTGTGCCAGCCGACTCCGGCGAAGGTGAGGGTGCCGACGATCAGCGTGGTGTCGTCGCGGTGGTCGACGGCGCGGACGGTGCCGGGGTTGGTGGCGGCCTGGTCCTCGGTGCGGCGGTAGACGATGCGGGTGTCGCGCAGCGTTTGGAAGCGGACGACGCGGCGGCGGGTTTTGGTGAGGAAGTGGCCGGCGAAGCCGAACCGGTGTGCCCATCGACGTAGCCGCGTATAGGGATTGGTGGACTCGGCGGTGTTCGTCGGTTTGGTGTCAAGGCTGGCTTGACGCTCAGCGACGCAGACGGGGCAGGCGCGGTAGCGGGTGTTCGTACCGCAGTCGGGGCAGTCCCATGGCTTGATGAACGGGCCGCCGGGGCGGCCGGTGGAGGCACGCAGTAACCCGGTCGGGGCAGGTGCCTGATCGGCAGGGGGTTGGCCGAGTCGCCAGCAGGCGGCGATGAGCCGGCCGATGTGGTCGCCGTCGGGGTGGTGTTGGCCGATGTCGTCGGCGGTGATGCGGGTGGAGGAGAAGCCGGTGGCTTCGGTGCTTTTGGTGGCGTACTTGGCGAGGTAGCCGGCTTTGGCGAGGTGCTCGGCGATCATCTGGTCGGTGATGCTGCCGTCTCCGGCGAGGGTGAGTGCCTGGGTGTCGAAGCCTTTGTCGGGGTCGCCCCAGCGGATGAGCCAGCCTTCGGGCCGGTCGGGGTGGGGCGGGGTGGTGAACGAGACCGCGGTGACGGCGTGGCGTAGGGCGGCGATGATGTCGTCGGTGTCGATCCCGGGCGGGGGGATGAGCACGGCGTCGGGGTCGTCGGGGTGCACGCCGTCGAGGCGGATCAGGGTGTGGAAGTGGACGATGGCGCGGCGTTGGAATTCGGCGGCTTTGCCGTGGGTGAGCTGCGCCGGGGCCACCATCCGCACGTTGCCGCTCGGGGTGGTCTTGGCGACCGGGGTCAGGCGGCGGGTGCGGCAGAGTTGGGCGAGGTAGCGGTCGGCGGCTTGTTTGGTGCGGTGCCACAGTTCGGTGGAGAACAGGTTCCACACGACGTGGTGGTCGTAGTCGTAGCAGTCGCAGCACAGGGGTCGGCCGAGGCGGGGGTCGTCGCGTTCGTGGCGTGCCCAGCAGACGGCCGGGTTGTCGTGTTCGCACAGGCCGTGGTCGCGGCGGGCGTGGCAGGGTTCCGGGCGGCAGTCGCAGCGTTTGCGGTTGGTGCAGGTGTGGCGTTTGACGTTGCGGGTGTGCACGGTGCCGAAGCCGGGGGCGGTGAAGGTGGCGAACACGCCGGGGTGTTGGGCGACGGTGGCGGGGATGCCTTTGCCGCCGATCAGGAAGGATCGCAGGATTTGGAAGGCGTCGCGTTGGTAGGTGCGGGCACACGATGGACAGACCGAAGCAAGCCGGGTTCCGCAGGCTTTGTAGATCGCAGCGTCGGGCAGCTGGTCGGTGTGCCGGGAGTCGAGCAGGTTCCCGGCCGTGCTGTAGGTGTCGAGGGTGCCGGATAGCCGAACCGGTCGGGTGCAGCCGGCGGCGGCCTGAACGTGGGATAGCCAGGCGAAGTAGTCGGGTTGGGCGGCGCGGGTGAGGGCTTGCCCGGCGGTCGACGAGGCGGGGGCCGGGGGTGTGAAGGTGATGGTTTCGGTGTTCGATCCCGTACCCCGGGCAGACTGCTCCCGGGGTGCGAGGTCCAGCAACAAACTCATCAGGCAGCGATTCCGGTAGTCGGGTGCTGCGGGCCGTGGTGGCCGGTGTGGGTGAAGGTCACCGTGTGTTCGATGACGGGCCTCCGCTTCGAACCCGGTGCGCTCAAAGCCCCAGAACTCGTTGGCCAGGGTCCGCGTGACGTAGCAGAGTTTGGTGTTCGGCTTGACCGTCGGCGCGCCGAGCGCCTGATCGACCTGGGCGATGTCGGTCTTCTCGCCCGCCTTCACCAGCGAGGCGATGTTGGTCGAGGAGCCGGCGCCGGCGCTTCCCCCGCCCGGGGTGGCGGTGCAGGCACCGAGCAGGAGTACCGCGGTGGCGGACGTGGTCAGCAGAGCGAGCGGGTGCAGTCGTCGCTGCATATCCGTTCCTTTCGTTGTGGAGGGGAAGGGGATGTCGGAGAGGCGTTGCGCGTGCCCGCGCGGATCGAGCCGGATCTGCCTTGCAGTGCGGCGCCGCGAAGCTAGGCGCCGGGAGCAGATCCGATCCGTCAGCCCTGGACGAGCGCATCGGTCTCCCGGCGCAACTCCAGTGCGGTGGCGAGCGAATCGTCGATGACGACGTCGTCCCACCGGACGCTCTGTCCCTTGAGCACGTCGTTCTTCAGCAGGACGTGATGGGCGAGCGCAACGGGCAGCAGCCCATTGCGTACCGAAGTCGCGGCGGACACCAGCTTGCCCCACACGGTGTAGCCACCTTCACCGTCGAGGAACTCGCCGGCGGTGAGATCCTTCTTGGCGGTGGCGACGACGTCGCCGTAGAAGCCCTTCGGTGATCCGGTGGCCACACCGCGCAGTACGGCGTTCGCAATCGAGATGTTGAGCTCAAGACCGACGTAGTGGTACGGGCGGTAGAGCGCCGCGTACTGCCCGGTCGGGTCGGGGTGCCAGGGATATTCGGTGAAGCAGCCGGACACGTACTGGTTCGTCGCCTTGACGACGACGAACACGCCCTCCTGGGTGTTGAACGGGATCACCGTGCCGTCACGCATCACGCTCGACATGACGTCGACCGAGCCGTCTCGGGCGAGTACGCCGCCCACCGAGGCCGGTCGGCAGATCGTGGCGATCTCCTCGACGTTGCCCGGTGTGAAGGTGAGCCCGTCGTCCGACGGGACAAGGCCTGCCGCGTTCGCGACTGCGGCCATCTCGATCGAGGCCTTGGTGCCGTCCCGGAACGAGGTGTGCATGTACGGGTTGAGCTGACCCGAGTCGGTGAGCTCCTTGGAGAACTCCCAGTTCTCCCAGACGTTGTCAGGGTTCATCTCGTGGTAGTGCTCGAGGTATTTGGCGCCTTTGCCGGCGCAGGCGACGTCGAATCCCGACGTGCGTGCCCAGTCGACCAATTCCATGATCAACGCCGGCTGGTCGCCGTAGGCCATGGCGAAGACCAGGCCGGCTGCCTGGGCGCGGCGGGCGAGCGCGGGACCGGCCAGGGCGTCGGCCTCGACGGTCACCATGATGATGTGCTTGCCCGTGGCGATGGCGCGCAGGGCGTGGTCGACGCCGACGATCGGGTTGCCCGTCGCCTCGACGATGACGTCGAGGTCGGCGTCGAACAGCGGAGCGGCGTCCGGGAGGACGGCGGTCGTGCGGTTGGCGACGGCCGCGTCGACGTCGGCCGCAACCGCGTCGGCCGGCCAGTCCACCAGCTTGAGGGCGCCCTTCGCGCGTTCCACGTTGGTGTCAGCGATGCCGACGACGTGGACGCCGGGGATGTTGCGGGCCTGGGCCAGGTACATGGTGCCGTACCGGCCGGCGCCGATGAGGCCGACGCGGATGGGCCGGCCGTCGCGTTCGCGCTGTTCGAGGAGCGAGTAGAGGTTCACGATGGCCTTCTGAGTTCATGGAGGTTGCACGGCGGCCGGCTCGTGAAGGGCCCGTCGATTCGGGCCGTTCGCCTCGTCGTCGTGCTGAGTGGTAACGGTTACAGTTTTGTACCAGTGCCGTGTCGCTCTCGTAAATAGCTCGTTCACTATCTGTACGCTGGACATGACACAGGGGAGGCAGTCCGGTGCGGAAGCCAGCCACGATCCGCGACGTCGCCCGAGAGGCGGAGGTGTCGGTCGCGGTGGTCTCCCGCGTGCTGAACGACGGGACGGTCGCCCCGTCGACCAAGGCGAAGGTGGTCGCCACCATGGAGCGTCTCGGCTACCAACCTCGTGCGGCCGCGCGTGAGCTTCAGCAGCGCGCGACCACCACGATCGGCCTTGTGCTGACCGATCTGGCGAACCCGTTCTTCGCCCGGCTCGCCAATCGCGTGGTCTGGGAGGCGCGGGCACGTGGTTCCCACGTTTTACTATTCACCACTCAGGAGGATCCGCACCTCGAGGCGGAATCCATCGAGGCGCTCGTCGGCCGGTCCGCCGGCTCGGTCATCGCGACGCCCACCGGCGGCAACGTCGGCGGGTGGACCCGGCTCATCGGGCTCGGTATCAACGTCGTGTTCGTCGACCGCGAGATCGACGAACTGCCCGACGCCGACGTGGTCGCGATCAGCAACGACCTGTCCGCCGAGACGGCCACCCAGCACCTGCTCGATCTGGGCCATCGGAGAATCGCGTTCATCTCCGGCCCACTGTCGACCTCTACCGGCCGCGACCGCGTGACTGGATTCCGCAAGGCGATGACCCGAGCGGGCGTTGACATCGATGAGCGACTTATTTGCGCCATTCCGTTTCGCGGCGACTCTGGAAGCGACGCGGTGGGCGCCCTCCTCGCCCTACCCGCCCCGCCAACGGGATTGATCGTGGGCAACACGGCGCAGGTACGAAGCGCCGTGCACCGCCTTAAGCAATCCCCCATCGCGGTACCGGACGATCTCAGCCTGATCGTGTTCGACGACAACCCGTGGACCGAGCTCGTCTCTCCGCCGCTTTCAGTCATGCGGCAGCCGATCGACATGCTCGCGTTGCACTCGGTCGAACTCGCCGTCGGCCGGATGAGAGGGGCACTCACCGAGAGCCCTCGGCACCTCAGGGTCAATGCCGAGTTCGTCCAGCGCTCCAGCAGTGCGCCCCCACCGTCCGACACCTCCCGCTGACAACGTCAGGGCGGTGGATGAGAGCGGTCACGGGCCGAGCCGCGTAGTCCTCTGCGAATACAGCGCCCGATCGTTGATTCGTCAAGGTGTCCGTCGCCGAACGGCCGAAACGATCACAACAGGACCCCTGAGCTGCTGGAATGCGGTTCGGGTTGTGCCACATCCGGTCCACAACGATGCAGTACCCGAACCGCCCGTCAACGCGACGATCAGGCGGTCTGGCCGCCATCGATGACCATGGCGTGGCCGACCGCGAAGGACGCCTCCTCGGAGCAGAGCCACAACACCGCTGCGGCGATCTCCTCGGGTCGGCCCATCCGTCCGATGGGTTCCTGGTCGAGTACTGCCTGGCGCCCCTCCGGGGTATCACCGAAGACCCGCTCGATCATGTGGGTGTCGATGATGCCGGGGCAGATGGCGTTGATGCGGATGCCGGAGTTCGCGTAGTCGAGGGCTGCGCATTTGGTCGCGCCGATGATGCCGAACTTTGCCGCGCCGTAGGCCGCGCCGCCGGCGAAGCCCTTGATCCCGGCGCCGGAGGAGGTGTTGACGATTGCGCCGCCTCCACGTCGCAGCAGTGCCGGGATCTCGTACTTCATGGACAGGAAAACCCCGCGGAGGCTCACCGCGACGACCCGGTCCCACTGTTCCTCGGTGATGTCGGCCGCCGGAGTGGTCGGTTGCTCGATTCCGGCGTTGTTGAACGCGAAGTCCAGTCCGCCGAAGGTCTTGATCGCCAATTCCACCGCGGCTTCGACGTCGTCGGCGCGGGTGACGTCACAGTGCACCGTGGCCACGTGGCCGCCCGCCTCCTCGATCAGGCGAGCTGTTTCGGCGTTGGCCTTCTCGTCGACGTCAGCCAGCACCACGCCGGCACCTTCCCGGGCGAAGCCCAGCGCGGTAGCCCGGCCGATGCCGCCGGCAGCGCCGGTGACGAGGACTACCTTGTCAGCGAAACGATCAATCCGGGCCTCTGTCATGGCTTCATCCTTCTGCGGTTAGCGGTTGTGGAGATTCGTGCGGGCGTAGACAGCAGGTGGCGTCCTCCGGACACCGGCTCCTACATGTCAGTCACCCAGGCCCGATGGTGCCGTAGCGTCGGCTGGCATGTGACTGCGTCAGCTGCCGTGTGCGCTGGTGGGAGGGGCAGCGGTGTACTCGGTGTCGCTGACCGGCTCGAGCCAGTGGACGACGTCGTGCCGGTCGTCTGCTTCATTGATGGCGAGGTGGACCATGAGTCGGTTGGGTGCGGCGCCGTGCCAGTGCTCCTCGTCGGCTTCGAACAGGACGCGGTCGCCGGGGCGGATGATTTCGATGGGTGCGCCGCGGCGCTGACACAATCCGACGCCTTCGGTGACGAAGACGGTCTGGCTCAGCGGGTGACGGTGCCAGTGGGTACGGGCGCCGGGCATGAAGTGCACCAGGTTGGCTGTCACCCGTGAGGGCGGGGGTGCGGCGGCGACGGCGTCGATGTAGACGTCGCCGGTGAACCAGTCATTGGGGCCTTTGGCGGTGTCGACGAAGCTGCGGGTGATCTGCATCAGGTTCCTTCGGGGTCGTGGAATGCCTTTCGGGTGTTGCCCGGGAGCGGTCCGGCCGATGCCTCGTCCGGGTGTTCGGCAGACTCCAGGGTTGCTGCCCAGGAGGCGAGCAGCTGGAGGCGTTCGGCGGACGGGGACGCTGGTTCAGCGGTGTATACAAGGAGCACCAGGCCAGGTTCGGCGGTGATCGCAAGCTCCTCGTAGGCGAGAGTGAGCCCACCGACGACGGGGTGGTGGAATCGCTTGGTGCCGGTGCCGTGGGTTCGGACGTTGTGGTCGGCCCAGAGCCGGCGGAAGACTTCGCTTTGGGTGGAAAGTTCTCCGACGAGGTCTTGCAGCCTGCGATCATGCGGGTCGCGGCCAGCCTCGGTGCGCATGATGCCGACGCACATCTCGGCGAACCGGTCCCAGTCGGGGTAGAAGTCGCGAGATGCCGGGTCGAGGAACTGGAACCTGGCGAGGTTCGGCGGGCGTCCGCCGTCGCCGATCACCGGCGAGTAGAACGCGCGGCCGAGCGCGTTGGTGGCGAGCAGGTTCTGTTGTGGATCTCGTACGAACGCGACTGCGTCGGTGATCGCTTCCAGAGCCCAACGCAGACTCGGGCGGGAAGCGGCTTTGGTGGCGGTGCGGCGTCGGTGCCGGCCCGAGGTCGGCATGCCGTCGGCGGCGCGGGCGAGGTCGAACAGGTGCTCGCGTTCGGTCTCGTCGAGCTGCAGCGTCCGGGCCAGGGCCTCCAGGACGCCGGAGGACGCGCCGGCGATCTGGCCGCGCTCGAGCCGTGCGTAATATTCCACGCTCAGGCCGGCGATGGAGGCGACCTCGCTGCGTCTGAGGCCGGGGACACGGCGGCTGCGCGTCGGCGGCAGGCCAACCTGCGCGGGCGTCAGCCGGGCCCGACGCGTGGTCAGGAACTCGCGCACTTCAGAACGGTTGTCCACCTCGGGAGCGTAAGCCGCGCCGAAGCTGTACGGCTTCGACCAGAGGTTCCCTGTCAGTACACCCATCCACAGGGACTTCTAGCTTCGTCGAGCAGCGAGTTCACTGGGTGCTGCGGGCCGTGCGGTCCTGGTCGAAGCGGTGAATGGAGCACATCACGATGCGTGGAGTTGTCATGTACGGACCCGGGGACGTGCGGGTTGAGGAGCGGGAGGATCCCAAGATCGTCGAACCGACCGACGCGATCATCCGCCTGAGCGCGACCTGCATCTGCGGCAGCGACCTGTGGCCGTACCGTGGGGCTGAGCCGGTCGAGCACCAGGTGATGGGCCACGAGTACGTCGGCGTCGTCCAAGAGATCGGGTCAGCGGTCCGTACCATCAAGGTCGGCGACTTCGTCGTCGGCTCCTTCTGGGCGTCCGACAACACCTGCGAGATCTGCACGGCCGGCTACCAGGCGTACTGCGTGCACCGCGTCCTGATGGGCACCATTGGCACCCAGTCCGAGCTAGCCCGCATCCCGCTCGCCGACGGGACCCTGGTGACGACCCCCGGTCAGCCCGACCCCGATCTCATTCCGTCGCTGATGGCGGCCTCCGACGTGCTCGGCACCGGTTGGTTCGCAGCCGTCGCGGCCGAGGCCAGGCCCGGCAAGACCGTTGCGGTCGTCGGTGACGGCGCGGTCGGGCTGCTCGGGGTCCTGGCTGCCCAGCAGCTCGGCGCCGAGCGCATCATTGCGTTCAGCCGCCACGCCGACCGGCAGGCCCTCGCGCGGAAGTTCGGCGCCACCGACATAGTCACCGAACGCGGTGACGCCGGTGTCGAGAAGGTCAAGGACCTGACCGGCGGCCTGGGCGCGCACAGTGTGATCGAGGCTGTCGGCACCCAGGAAGCCATGATGCAGGCCATCCACTCGACCCGTCCCGGTGGCCACGTCGGATTCGTGGGGGTGTCCCACGACGTCGCCATCCCCGGCGCCGAGCTGTTCATGGCGGGCGTGCACATCCACGGCGGACCCGCCCCGGTCCGCAGGTTCCTGCTCTCACCGTGCCCAGACACGGCCATGGTGGGGGTACGCCCGCTTGACCTGCCGAATACTGCCACGAGAGGGCTCCCCCCTCGCGCCGAGGCCATGCCCCCGACGTAGAAACGGTCGGCCCGCCGAGGGCGCCCTGCCCTGCGCATTCAGCCCACCAGACACCAATGACAACCACCATCGAACACAAAGGACCATCACCACTCAGAAGC
>JAVHVY010000382.1:0-12476 GCA_032160305.1 Actinoplanes sp. | reverse complement strand
CGGTGTTGGACTCGACGCGGGCCGCGACGATCACGCCCCGCGCGGTCGCGACCCGGGCCTGCGCCGCCGGCAGGGCCGCGGCGGCCGCTGCGAGCTGCCGGGCGGCGCGCTGGGCGGTCTCGGTGGCGTTCTCGAGGATGGCCTCGGCGCGGTCGACGGCTCGGGTCGCGCTCCTCGGGTCGTCTCCCGGATCGGCGACGGCCGGCGCGGCCCCGGTGCGGAGCAGGCCGGCTATGCACAGCGTGCTGACAATAGTCGCTATCAGGAATAACCCCCCATAGCGCCGATATCCACTCACGAGGAGTCACCGTACTCTGACCTATTACATTTTTTGCCGGATATCGCCGTAAAACAATGGCCGCGCCCGTTCCGGGCGCGGCCATTGGTGTGCTCGTGCGGTCAGACCTTGAGGTAGAAGCGCAGCGTGACCCACGCGGTGATCGCGCTGACCGCGGCGCCGACCGCGGCCAGCAGCGGCAGCATCAGCCAGACGTTCCCGTTCGGGATCGGGGTCAGGATCTTGGTCAGCGCCGCCAGCCGGCCGTCCAGCAGGACGACCTTGCCGGCCAGCAGCGCGGCGAAGCCCAGAATCGATCCGATCAGGCCGGCCACCACCGCCTCAAGCACGAACGGCGCCTGGATGAACCAGTTCGACGCGCCGACCAGTTTCATGACCGCGACTTCCCGGCGCTTGCTGTAGGCGGCCACCTGGATGGTGTTACCGACCAGCAACAACGCCGCTAGGGCCATGAAGGCGGCAACCACCAGCGCCATCACCTGGATCGAGTTGAAGATGTTGAACACCTTGTCGAGCAGCTGACGCTGGTCGACGATGTCCTGGATGCCCTGCTGACCCTGGATCTGGGACGCGAAGGTCTTGTACTGCTCCGGGTCCTTGAGCTTCACCCGGTACGACTCCGGCAGACTTTCCGGGCCGACTGACTTGACGAACTCGGGCGAGTCCTTCCACAGCTCCTGGAACTTCGCGAACGCCTGGGCCTGGGTCTCGTAGATCTTGCTCGCCACGAGCGGACTGCTGTCGATGGCCGCGTTGATCGCCGTCCGCTGCGCGTCCGTGACGTCCGTACGCAGGAAGATCGACACCTCGATCTTGCCGTAGTAGTAGCCCTGCATGCGGTCGACCTGCATGTACATCAGCACGCTGGCGCCGAGCATGGTCAACGACACCGACAGGGTGATCATCATGGCGACCGTCATCGTGACGTTGCGCCAGAGGCCCACCAGAACCTCGTTGAGGACGTACCTTATGCGCATCGGGGGGTTCCTTCCGGGACCTCTCGTATTACTTCAGAACTGACTGTGGTCACGAGGCGGCCCCGGCTCAGCCGTACACGCCGCGAGCCTGGTCGCGGACGATGCGGCCGGACTCGATCTCGATGACGCGGCGGCGCATCTGGTTGACGATGTTGGAGTCGTGGGTGACCATCACGACCGTCGTTCCGGTCCGGTTGATCCGGTCCAGCAACCGCATGATCTCGATCGACGTGTCCGGGTCGAGGTTTCCGGTCGGCTCGTCGGCCAGCAGGATCAGCGGCCGGTTGACGAACGCCCGGGCCACCGCGACCCGCTGCTGCTCACCACCGGAGAGCTCGTGCGGGTAGCGGTGCTCCTTGCCGCCGAGGCCGACCAGCTCGAGCACCTCGGGGACGACCCGGCGGGCCACCGCCTTGGTCTTGCCGATGACTTCGAGGGCGAAGGCCACATTTTCGTACGCCGTGCGGTTCGGCAGCAGGCGGAAGTCCTGGAAAACGCATCCGATCGAGCGGCGGAAGTGCGGGATCTTCCAGGAGCGCATGGTGGTGACATCCTTGGCGTTCACCATCACCTTGCCGCGGGAAGGGGCCACCTCGTGCAGGAGGAGTTTGATGATTGTCGACTTGCCGGAACCGGAGGGGCCGATGAAGAAGACGAACTCACCCTTCTCGATACCGACGCTGACATCGTCCAGCGACGGCCTCGACGCCTTCGGATACGTCTTCGTCACATTCTCGAGCTGAATCACGGGTCTGGAGTCTACGCGGTGTAACGAAAACGCCAACCCCGGCGGGGTCCGCAATTTGCCCCGGGCGACCCCGATCCCGCCTGGTAACCCTGCTGAGCTAGCCGCTGATCTGGGTCTGCTTGCGCCAGCGGATGCCCGCCTGGATGAAGTCGTCGAGGTCGCCGTCGAACACGGAACTCGGGTTTCCGGTCTCCTGGTCGGTGCGAAGATCTTTGACCATCTGGTACGGATGCAGCACATAAGAGCGCATCTGGTCGCCCCAGGAACCGGTCGTGTCGTGCTTGAGACCGGCCATCTTCTGCTCCTCCTCCTGGCGCTTGCGTTCGAGCAGACGGGCCTGCAGCACCCGCATCGCGGAGGCCTTGTTCTGCAGCTGGGACTTCTCGTTCTGACACGTCACGACGATGCCCGTCGGAATGTGCGTGAGGCGCACAGCGGAGTCAGTGGTGTTAACGCTCTGTCCACCAGGACCCGACGAACGGTAGACGTCGACGCGGACCTCGTTCTCCGGAATGTCGATGTGGTCGGTCTGTGCCACCACCGGCATCACGTCGACCCCGGCGAAACTGGTCTGCCGCCGGCCCTGGTTGTCGAACGGGCTGATGCGGACCAGACGGTGCGTTCCGGACTCGACGCTCAGCGTCCCGTACGCATACGGAACCTTGACCGCGAAGGTCGCCGACTTGAGGCCGGCCTCCTCGGCGTACGAGGTTTCGTAGACCTCGGTGGGGTAGCCGTGGCGTTCCGCCCAGCGCAGGTACATCCGCATCAGCATCTCAGCGAAGTCGGCGGCGTCGACGCCGCCCGCACCGGCCCGGATCTGCACGACCGCCTCCCGCGAGTCGTACTCGCCGGAGAGCAGGGTGCGGACCTCCAGCTCGTCGACGGCCTTGGTCAGCGAGATCAACTCCTCGCCGACCTCGGCGATGGAGCCCTCGTCCCCTTCGGCCTGGGCCATTTCGAGCAGCAGCTCGGCGTCGTCGATGCGGGACCGCAGCCGCTCCAGCCGGGAGATCTCCCCGCTGAGGTAGGAAAGCCGGGAGTTGACCTCCTGGGCCCGAGCCTGGTCGTCCCACAGGTCGGGAGCGGATGCCTGCTCCTCCAGCTCCACCTTGTCGCAGCGCAACTTGTCCACGTCAAGAACGTTCTCGATGTTACGCAGGGTGGCGTCAAGGGCTTTGAGCTGTTCAGGAAAATCGGCTGCACTCACGACTCGCAAGACTACGCCAGCCCGGCCGGATCACCGGCCGGGCTGGGCGCAGACCTGTTCAGGTGGCCGGCGTGACCTTGAGCCAGTTCAGGGCCGCCTTGTGATAGGCGACCGCGAACTCCAGCGCGGCGGCACCATACGCGTCGCCCGCCTTCTTGGCCTCCTTGGCCTGCTCCTTCGCCATCGCGAGGGCCTCGGCGTGGTACTCGTTGGCACCCGTGTAGAGCGTCTGGAGCTGGTTGCCGGAGTGCTGCTGGCCGAAGGCGACCCGCAGGGCGACCGGGTTACGGATGGCGTCGCGACCGGGCGACTCCGCGAGCCACCGGCCGAAGGCACGCTTGCCGGCGGCGGTGATGGCATAGGGCTGACTGGACCGGGGTCCGGGCTTGCCGAGACGGACAAAGCCCATCTCGGCTAGTACGGGCAGTTCGCGGTAGACCTGGCTCCGCGTCATCGACCAGTAGGGCCCGAGGCGGCGTTCCGCGGCCGCCATGAGCTGACCGCCAGTCATCGGACCTTCATGGAGCAGGCCGAGCAGGGCGGCAGCTGTGGGATTGATTTGAGAGTCGGGCATACCTCCTACGCTGCCACTTTGTCGTCTCCGCGTCCAGGATTTCGCCCGATCCGTCCATTTTGCGTCTCCACATGCGACTGTCCCGCACAGACAGTCCGACCACGAGGGTCAGGACCGGGCGTTTTACCCTCGCAACCGCCTCTAACAAGGTAAAATAGCGGGCCCAAAACGGTCAGACGGCGCTCTGTGTCGAGAAGGGACACAAAAGGGTGGGCCTGCCACGCCAGAATAGAGCTCAGCATACCCAGGAGTGGACAATCATCCCATATGCGGATAACGCCAGTCGACCGCCGGCTCGAAGGTCTCTTTGATCGTGCGCGGCGACACCCAGCGCTGCAGATTGAGGATCGAGCCGGCCTTGTCGTTCGTGCCGCTGCCGCGGGCGCCGCCGAAGGGCTGCTGCCCGACCACGGCCCCGGTCGGCTTGTCGTTGATGTAGAAGTTGCCCGCCGCGAAGCGCAGCGCTGTGGACGCCCCGTCCAGGACCGTGCGGTCGGTGGCGAAGATCGAGCCGGTCAGCGCGTACGGGGAGACGCTCTCCGCCTGGGCCAGGGCCGAGTCGAAGTCGCCGTCGGGGTAGACGTACACACTCAGGATCGGCCCGAAGTACTCCGTCGTGAAGACCTCGTGCGTCGGGTCGGTGCACTCGACCAGCGTCGGGGCGACGAACCAGCCCGCCGAGTCGTCCGCCGTACCGCCCGCGAGCACAGTGCACGCCGCGCTGTTCTTGATCCGGTCCAGCGCCCCGGCCAGCCTCGTGAACGACCGGCCGTCGATCACGGCGCCCCCGAAGACGGAAAGGTCGGTCACATCCCCGTACGTGATGGAAGCGACCGTGGCCGCCAGCCGATCGCGCAGGCCGCCCTCCCAGATGGACCGCGGAAGGTAGGCGCGCGAAGCCGCCGAGCACTTCTGGCCCTGATACTCGAACGCACCCCGTACCAGCGCGGTGTGCAGCGCGTCCACGTCGGCGCTCGGGTGGGCGAAGACGAAGTCCTTGCCGCCCGTCTCGCCGACCAGTCGCGGATAGGTCCGGTAGCGCTCGATGTTGGCGCCCACCTCGGCCCACAGATGCCGGAACGTGGCCGTGGAACCGGTGAAGTGGATGCCGGCCAGGTCGCTGTCGGCCAGCACGACCTCGGAGACGGCCAGCCCGTCGCCGGTCACCATGTTGATCACGCCCGGCGGCAGCCCGGCCGCCTCGAAGAGCCGCATCGTGAAATGCGCGGCGACCTGCTGCGTGGGCGACGGCTTCCAGATCACCGTGTTGCCCATCAGCGCTGGCGCCGACGGCAGGTTACCGGCGATCGCGGTGAAGTTGAACGGGGTTATCGCGTAGACGAAACCCTCCAGCGGGCGGTGGTCGAAGCGGTTCCAAACGCCCGGCGACGACTGCGGCTGCTCGCCGAGGATCTTCTCGCCGAAGGCCGCGTTGAAGCGCAGGAAGTCGATCAGCTCGCAGGCCGCGTCGATCTCGGCCTGGTAGCAGGACTTCGACTGGCCCAGCATGGTCGCCGCGTTCAGCGTGTCGCGCCAGCCGCCGGCCAGCATCTCCGCGGCGCGCAGGAAGACCGCGGCCCGCTCCGCATAGGGCAACGCGCGCCAGCCGGGCGCGGCCCGCTTGGCGGCCTCGACCGCGGCGGCGCCGTCGGACCTGGCCGCGTTGCCCATCGCGCCGAGCACCTCGTACCGGCGGTGCGGCTGGACGACCTCGATCGGCGTGCCGGCCGCCATCCGCTGCTCGCCACCGATCGTCATCGTCAGATCCAGCCGCTCGCCACCCAACTGCACCACCCGCGCCTGCAGCGAGGCGCGCTCGGCGCTGCCGGGGGCGTAGCCGCGTACGGGCTCGTTGCGGGGGATCGGCACGGAAAGCTGGGCGTCCATCTGGTCTCCTTCACGCCGGCGGTCTCCGGGGTGTCCGGCTCGACTCGCCCCATCCTTCCACCCGGGTCCGGCCCGCGTACCCTGTGCCGCATGAGCGCGAAGGCCCCCACGCAGGCGGAAGCCGACACGAAGGCCGCCGCGCCGGGCGTACCGCTCGCGGTCGCCGGCCTGCTCTGGATGGCCGCGATGCTGTGGTCGGCCCGCGCCACCATCACCGGCCGCCAGGACGCCGAGACCGAGGTCATCTCCACCGCGTATGCGCTGCCCGGAGCCGTCTCGGCCAGCCTGGTCGGCGGCGCGTCGGTCGCGCTCGCCGTGCTCACGCTGGTCGGCCGCGACGGCCGCGCGCAGGGCGCGACGACGCGCTTCGCGATCTCGACCGGGACGGGCCTCGCGCTCGGTGCGCTGGGCGCGCTCTCGATCATCACGATCAACAGCGAGGGCTGGGTGTACGCCGTGGTCGGCGGCACCGTCGCCGCCGCGGCCACGATCGGCGGTGCCCTGGCCGGCCTGCGGGTCCCCCGGGTCGTCGCCGCGGTGTGCTGGGCGGCCATCGCCGTGTTCCTGGTCGGCTTCCTGCTCACCTTCCTGCAGACGCCGCTGTTCGACCTCTTCGGCGCGGGGGCGACGTCGCAGTCGCAGACCACCGCGGCGAGCTGGTATTCGTTCACCCAGTCGGTGCTCGCCGGCCTGACCGCCGGCGTGGTCCCCTTCGTCCTGCTCCGCCGCTCGTCGCGCCGCACCGGCGAGCAGCTGCCCTGGCCGCTGCACGCGCTGGCCGGCGCCGGCCCCGGCCTGCTGCTGGTGCTGACCGAGGGCCTGGCCCGCACCGCCGGCTCCCGCGTGCTCGACCTGGCCGGCCGGGTCAGCGAGCTGGACGGCACCGTACAGCGCATGCTCGGCGGCTCCCGGCTGAACAGCGCCCTGATCATCCTCTTCGTCGGGGCGGTCACCGCGATCATCGCCGTCGGCCGTACGCTCGGGCCGGCCCCGCAGGACGTGGCTTAGGTCAGCTCGTCCAGCTCGGTGACCGCGTACCACTCCAGCTCGTGGTCCTCGGCGCCGTCGACCGTGAACTGGGCGTCCGGGTCGCCGGCGGCGGCCTCGTCGACGACGTCGGCGGCGGCTGCGACCTCCTCGGCGGCGGCCGGGCTGTCGACGTGGATCGAGGCGACCTCGTCGAGGGCGAGCGGCATCGGCAGCCGGACCTCGCTGGAGCCCAGCTCGACCTCCTGACGCAGCAACGCGGCCGACGGCACGTCCGCCGCGACGACGACCCGGCGGCGCGGGGCCTTCGGGTCGTGCCGCAGCAGGTGCAGGGCGTCCTGGGCGGCGCGGGTGAAGGCCACGTACTCCAGCTCTTCCTCATCGCCCTCGGCATACCACTCGCGCAGCGCCGGAGTCACCGCATGCGCGACCGTGGGGCCCTCACCGAGCCGCCCGGAGGAGCGCAGCGCGGCGAGCATGGGCACGGTTGCCGGCACGTAGACCCGGACCAACTCGATGATGGGCACATCTCCCCCTGCGGTCGGACAGTCCCCGTAGTACACCGCGGGACCACTGCGGGGGAAGGGCCATTCCACCAGTCGTGTCCTGATCTTTAACAGCCGCGGGCCGTCAACTCGGCAATCGCTCCGACCACAGACCCATCCCCGGCCCCTGCGCTTGAACGCCGTGCAATTCCCGGTAGTTTGACGTAATGGCAGGTGATCCCACACTCGGCCGGACGCACTGGCGTCTGCTGGAGACGCTCCAGGCCGACGGCCGCTCACCGTCCGCCGACGCGGCCCGGGTCGTGGCGATGCCACCCAGCGCCGTCGCCGAGCGCATCCCGCTGCTGGCGGAGGATCGCCGCCCCCCGATGGCAGACTGAGACGCCCGCCGATGACCGAGAGCCCGCCGAGGAGCGCTGTGGAGTCCCGCTTCATGCTGCTGTCCGACGTGGCCGCCGAGCTCAACGTCTCCGACTCGCAGGTCTACCACATGGTCCGCAGCGGCGAACTCCCGGCGATCAAGATCGGCGGCCGGGGCCAATGGCGGGTCGAACGAGAAAAGCTGGAAGAGTACATCCAGCAGAAATACGCGGACACCGCATCCTGGGTTCAGGAAAATCCCCTGAGCGACCGCGACCCCGAATAGCAGAAAGCCCTTTCTGGCACCGCGAGCCGACGCGCTCGCCCGCCGTGGAGATCATCGCGCGCCGACCACGCTCGCGGAAGCCGGCCGGCCACGCTCGCGGAAGCCGGCCGACCACGCTCGCGGAAGCCGGCTGGAGAAGTTATCCACATAGGGCATTGACGATGGGTGATCGACCCGCGACACTCGCTGTCACAGGCAAACGTAGGCAAACGCAAGGATTGGCGGTGCGGGTGTGACGACGGTCGAGGTAGCGCCACGGAGGACGAGACCGCTTGTCGGTCTGCGGCCCGCGCCGCAGTACGAACCACCCTTCGACGACGAGCCCGAGGCCACCACCTGGCTGTCCGACGCCCACCCAACACCCGACGCCCACCCAGCACCCGACACCCACCCAGCACCCGACGCTCCCGCTCCGACCCACCCCGGCACCCCGCCGAGGCTACGAGCGGGCTCCACAGCGACGTCCTCGGAATGCAACGCCGGCATCCTGGACAGCGACCCGGGTCCGGCTCACCTCTCGGCGGATGCGCGGCTCGCGGTCCGGCGATTCGTGGGCGCCTTCGTGGAGGTGCTGAACGGCTATCGCCCCGCCGCCCACCTGCGCCGGCTGGCCCTGCCGAGGGAGGCGAGCCGCGTAGTCGCCCAGGCAGTCGCCGGCGCCCACCGGGTCGCCGAGCTACGCGGCGCCGACTCCCGGCCCCAGATCCCCCGCTCCCGACGCAGACCGGCGCCGGTAGCAGTGCAGCGCGTGCGCCTCTGCGAACCCCGCCCCGGAGCCGTCGAAGCCTCAGTCATCCTGCTGACCGGCGAACGAACCTGGGCTCTCGCCCTACGCCTCGAAAAACACGAGGAGACCTGGCTGACAACAACCCTCCGCCTGATCTAGTGCGGCCGCAAACAAGCCCGGCCCGCAGGAATCCTGCGGGCCGGGAGCACAGCAACAAGGATCAGAGGCCAGGAGCCCCATGGCAACGCTTGTACTTCTTGCCTGACCCGCAATAGCACGGAGCATTCCGCGAGGGCCCGCTGCTGCTCGCCTCGGCCGGGTTGGAGCGAGGCGCCGACCGGCGGGCAGCGGCGGAGTGCGCCGGATTGGCGGGCACGACTGGCGTGGCCCCGAGCCCCAGAGCCGGCGCCGACTGCTCGTTCTGGATCATCGCCGCCCCCGCACCGGCCGCCCCGTCGATCGTCGGAGAGGTGTACTGCAGGTGCTGCGGGCGGTGGCTGCCACCCAGACCCTTGGCCCGGACCCCCACCTGGGGCTCGCTGTCGGCCCCCGGCAGCGGCACCGCCTGGGACGGGTCGACCTTGACCGTTGGCTGTTCTTCGACCTGGACCTCCAGGTTGAAGAGGAAACCGACCGCCTCCTCCTTGATGCCGTCCATCATCTGGGCGAACATGTCGAAGCCTTCACGCTGGTACTCCACGACCGGGTCGCGCTGCGCGTACGCCCGCAGGTTGATGCCTTCCTGCAGGTAGTCCATCTCGTAGAGGTGTTCGCGCCACTTGCGGTCGATCACGGCGAGCAGCACCTGGCGTTCGAGCTCGCGGACCGCCTCCGGCCCGAGCTCGTCCTCGCGCGCCTGGTACGCCGCCTGCGCGTCCTCCTTCAGCTGGGCGACCAGGAATTCCTGGTCGATCCCGCTGGCCTCGCCGCCGGACTCCTCGACGATGTTGTCGATCGTGATCGCGACCGGGTAGAGGCGCTTGAGGTTGGTCCAGAGCTGTTCCAGGTCCCAGTCCTCGGCGTAGCCGTCGGACGTCGCGGCCGTGACGTAGTCGGTCACCGTGTCGTCGATCATGTGCTGGGCCTGCTCGTGCATGTCCTCGCCGTCCAGGACGCGCTTACGCTCGGCGTAGATGACCTGGCGCTGTTTGTTGAGCACCTCGTCGTACTTGAGGACGTTCTTGCGGATCTCCGCGTTCTGGCCCTCGATCTGGGTCTGGGCGCTGCGGATCTGCCGGGTCACCATCTTCGACTCGATCGGCACGTCCTCGGGGATGTTGAAGCGCTCCATGACCGCTTCGACCGCGCCCGCGCGGAACCGCTTCATCAGGTCGTCCTGCAGGGACAGGTAGAAGCGGGACTCGCCCGGGTCGCCCTGCCGGCCGGAGCGGCCGCGCAGCTGGTTGTCGATGCGGCGGGAGTCGTGGCGTTCGGTGCCCAGCACGTAGAGACCGCCGGCCGCGATGACCTCGGCTGCTTCCTCCTCGCAGGCTTCCTTCCAGGCCGGCAGAACCTCTTCGAGCGCCTTCGCGTACTCCTCGGGCGACTCGATCGGGTCGAGGCCGCGCTGGTGCAGGTCGGCGGCGGCGAGGGCGTCCGGGTTGCCGCCGAGCAGGATGTCGGTGCCGCGGCCGGCCATGTTGGTGGCGACCGTGACGCCGCCCTTGCGGCCCGCCTGGGAGATGATCTGCGCTTCCTGGGCGTGGAACTTCGCGTTCAGCACCGAGTGCGGGATGCCGCGGCGGCGCAGCAACTGCGAGAGGATCTCCGAGTTTTCCACCGAGACCGTGCCGACGAGGACGGGCTGGCCGGTGGCGTGCCGCTCGGCGATGTCCTCGATGACCGCACTGAACTTCGCCTTTTCCGTCTTGTAGATGACGTCCGGGTGGTCGATCCGGATCATCGGGCGGTGCGTCGGGATGCTCACGACGCCGACCTTGTAGACCTTGTTGAATTCGCCGGCCTCGGTCTGCGCCGTGCCGGTCATGCCGCCCAGCTTTTCGTACAGGCGGAAGTAGTTCTGCAGGGTAATGGTCGCCAGGGTCTGGTTCTCCTGCTTGACCTCGACGCCTTCCTTCGCCTCGATGGCCTGGTGCATGCCCTCGTTGTAGCGGCGGCCGTGCAGGATGCGACCGGTGAACTCGTCGACGATCAGAACCTCGCCGTCCTCGTTGACGATGTAGTCCTTGTCCCGTTTGTAGAGCTCTTTGGCCTTGATGGCGTTGTTGAGATAGCCGACCAGCGGCGTGTTGACCGACTCGTAGAGGTTGTCGATGCCGAGCCGGTCCTCGACCCGGGACACGCCGCGCTCGGTGACGCCGATCGTGCGTTTGGCCTCGTCGACCTCGTAGTCGCCCTCACCGTCCTTGCCCTTCTGTAGGCGGTTGACCAGGGCGGCGAACTCGCCGTACCAGCGGGCCGAGTGCTCGGCCGGGCCGGAGATGATCAGCGGGGTGCGTGCCTCGTCGATCAGGATCGAGTCGACCTCGTCCACGATCGCGTAGTTGTGCCCGCGCTGGACCAGCTCGGCGCTCGACCAGGCCATGTTGTCGCGCAGGTAGTCGAAGCCGAACTCGTTGTTGGTCCCGTACGTGATGTCGCACTCGTATGCGGCGCGGTGCTCGGCGGCCGGCCGGTTGGGCAGGATCACGCCGACGGTCAGGCCGAGGAACACGTGCACCCGGCCGACCCAGTCGGCGTCGCGCTGGGCGAGGTAGTCGTTCACCGTGATGATGTGCACGCCGTGGCCGCTCAACGCGTTGAGGTAAGCCGGGAAGACGCCGGTCAGAGTCTTGCCCTCACCGGTCTTCATCTCGGGGATGTTGCCGAAGTGCAGGGCGGCGCCACCCATGATCTGGACGTCGTACGCGCGCTGGCCGAGGACGCGGCGGGCGCCCTCCCGAGCGGCGGCGAACGCCTCCGGCAGCAGCGAGTCGAGCGACTCGCCCTCCTGGACGCGTTCCTTGAATTGCTCGGTGAGCTCGCGCAGCTCGTCGTCGCTCAGATCGGTGTAATCCTCCTCGATCGAGTTGACGGCGTCAGCAATCGCCTTGAGCCGGCGCACCATGCGGCCTTCGCCGGCGCGGAGGAATTTTTCCAATATCGACACGGGTCAGCGCTCCCCTAGACAGTCTGCGGAACCATGGTAGGCGTCCCCGGGTGGAGCCCGTTACCGGAGCCTCCCGAAAAATACTTATACGGGACGAAACACGGCTGCGAGTTCGCTGACAGCGCAGCCGAACGTCAGCCCTGACGTCGGTTGGCCACCATCCGCGCATCCGGCAGGATTGCCGCGTGGAACCGCTCGCGATCCGGGTCGACGACCTGCCGATGCGCTCGTGGCGCCCGACCGACGCCGAGGACATCGTACGAGCCCACGACGATGCGGGGATCTCGCGTTGGGCACGTTCGTCGCCGGTACCGTTCCGGCTCGCGGACGCCCGGGAGTTTCTCGCCGCGGACGGCGCCCGACCCGGCTGAGACATGATCGACTGCACCGAGTGCGTGCCGAGGAGGCTCCAGCATGAGCGTTTCTACGATCGAGGACGAGGGTGTGCGGCTGCGCGCCTATCGCCGCGCGGACCGGGACGCGATCGTCGCGGGCTACGGCGACCCGCTGACCCTGCGGTTCATGCCCGCGCTGCCGGCGGCCTTCACCGCGCGGCAGGCCGGCTGGTGGATCGACGAGGGCGCGCCCGCGATGATCGCGGCCGGCGGCGCGGCGTATGCGATCGCCGACCCGCGGACCGACGAGATCCTCGGCGGGATCGGCCTGGACAACGCCCTGGCGTCGCGGGCGCAGGCGGAGATCGGCTATTGGGTGGGGCCGTGGGCGCGCGGGCGCGGCGTCGCGACCGGCGCGGTGCGCGCGCTGAGCGGGCACGCCCTGAGCAACGGCACCGACCGGCTCGAATTG
>JAVHVY010000374.1:0-3798 GCA_032160305.1 Actinoplanes sp. | reverse complement strand
CCCGCACCGGCGGCCTGGTCGAGGGCCTTCGCCGCGGCGTGCAGCCGGCTCTGCGCGGACGGCGAGTCGATCACCGCGACGACCTGACCCTTGCGTACCCGCTCGCCGGCCTCGACGCGCAGCTGGTCGAGGGTGCCGTCGGCCGGTGAGCTGACCGTCGCGGCGGCGCGGGCGGTCACCGAGCCGGGTGCCTCGACGATCTCGTCGACCGTACCGAGGGTGGCGGCGCCGAGCGTGACGGTGGACTTCTGGTCGCCGCACGAAGCCGCGCTCAGGCTGATCAGCAGCGTCGCGCCGGCCAGCAGGGCGGCCAGGCGATGGGGATGGCTGGGCACGCGGGCAACTCTATGCCGCGGGGGTGCGGGTCGCCGCCGCGGTGATCGTTCGCGGACGCGCCCTGGGCGTGATACGCCGGGCGGGCGTCGGCGGTAACCTGCGCGGATGGCCGATGCGGCACGATCTGCACCCCCGGCGCTGACCCGACGGATCTCCCCGGTGGCCACGGCGCTGCTCATCCTGCTCGCCTGCCCCTGCGCGGCGGTCAATCTCTACGGCCACCCGTCGCCGACCCTGCGGGTGGTCACCGTGGGTGTCGGACTCGCGGCGCTGGTGACGGCGTACGGGAGCTACCGGATGTTCCTGCTCGTCGACGACGAGGGAGTGGCGGTGCGGCAGCTGACCCGCGAGCATTGGCTGCCCTGGTCCGAGATCGATCGGGCGGAGATCGTCAGCGGCGTACGCGGCTCGGAGACGGTCCGCTTCGTACGCCGCGACGGCAGCTATGCCGATGTCCCGCCGTCGCTGCTCCAGCCGGTCAGGCCGACCGGCCGGCCGGTGGCGCACCGCATGCTGCAGGAGACGCTGCGCCAGATCGAGGCCCGGCGACCCGCCGACAGATGATGTTGTAATATCCGGAACTCGGTTGATTGACGAGGTCGCGTAACATGGCCGAAATGTTCGATGACGTACCTGGCTGATCGCTTCCGAATCGACTGAGGACGATGGCTACCAAGGACGAAGGCGTCACGCCCACGATGGCGGACGTCGCCCGGTTGGCGGGCGTGTCCGCCAGCACGGTGTCGTACGTGCTCACCGGCGCGCGCCCGATCTCGCAGCCCACGCGAGAACGGATCCAGCAGGCAATGCAGGCGCTCGGTTACACGCCCAACGTCTTCGCCCGCAGCCTGAAGAGCAAACGCAGCCGGATCCTCGCGATGCTCTACCCCCGGCTCGGCCGCGATCTCGGGCTGAGCTCGATGGAGTACATCCTCGGCGCGTCCGACCACGCCCAGGATCTGGGCTACCACGTCCTGCTCTGGACCACCGACGCCGCGGCGATCAGCGACCTGGCCCAGCTCGCCCGGCAGGGGCTGGTCGACGGCGCGCTGGTGATGGAGGTCCGGCTGCAGGACCCGCGCATCGAGGTGCTGAGCAAGGCCGGCCTGGCGTTCGCGATGATCGGCCGCAACGCCGACCCGGGCGCGCTGTACTACGCGGACACCGATTTCGATCAGTGCGCGCGGCTGGCCGTCGAGCACCTGGCCCGAAACGGCCACCGCCACCTCGGCTTCATCAACCTGGACTCGGCGACGATCGAGGCCGGCTGGGGCAACGCGGTGCGGCTGCGCGACGGGATCCTGCGCGCCGCCGCGGAGCATGGGGTCCAATTGACCGCGCTGGCCTGCGAGCGTTCGATCGCCGGCGGCCGGGCCGCCTTCGCTGAGCTGGTGGCGGCTGATGCCGAGCTCAGCGCGGTGGTCGCCTTCAACGAACAGGCCGCCCCCGGCCTGGTGAGCGCGGCGATCGCGCATGGCTGGCGGGTTCCCGAGGACTTCTCGGTGCTCTCTGTGGACATGCCCACCCAGGCGGCGCTGATGACCACGCCGGCCATGTCCACAGTCGGCCCCAGCGCCGCCGGGATGGGCCGCGCGGCGGCCGACATGCTGATCCGGCGGCTCGAGGGCGAACCCCTGGCGGTCACCCAGATCCTCTTCGAGGGCGAGCTGCGATTGCGCGACAGCTCCGGCCCGGCCCGGATGGCTGGTCAGCGCGTCAGGTAACGACTCGACGTCAAACCATGTGACCGTTGACACACCACTTCGACGAGACTTAACGTGCTGGAAACAGTCGAATCGAATCGATGGCCCATTCGACGAAAGGAACGTCCATGCGCTCCAGGGGGATAGCATCCGCTGCCTGCCTCATGAGCACGGCGATGATCATCGCCGCTTGTGGCGGCGGCAGCAGCGGAGGGACCGGCAGCGGCGCCAGCGCGCGCGGCCCGATCACCTTCGTCACCGGCAAGGACAACAGCGGCACCCTGCCGTTCATCGCCGACCAGTGGAACGCGGCCCACCCCACCGAGAAAGTCACCATCAAGCAGCAGAGCGAGCAGGCCGACCAGCAGCTCTCCGATCTGGAGCAGCACTTCCAAGCCAAGGACGCCGGCTACGACGTCGTGACGGTGGACGTCGTCTGGTCCGCCGAGTTCGCGGCCAAGGGCTGGATCATCCCGCTCATCGGCCAGTACAACCTCGATACCAGCGCGCTGCTACCGGCCACCGTGAAAGCTGCCAGCTACAACGGCAAGGTCTACGCGGCACCGTACGCCTCTGACGGCGGCCTGCTCTACTACCGCACCGACCTGACCAAGACGGCCCCGACCACCTGGACCGACCTGATCTCGCAGTGCGCCGGCAAGACCACCGCCGGTACGATCACCGGACCGAAGCCGGCCTGCTACGCCGGACAGTTCACCAAGTACGAGGGCCTGACCGTGAACACGGCCGAGGCGATCAACGCGGCCGGTGGCACCATCGTCGGGCCGGACGGCAAGACCTCGACGGTGAACAGCGCCCAGGCCGCCACCGGGCTCGACTTCCTGGTGAACGGCTTCAAGCAGGGCTACATCCCGAAGGAGGCCCTGGGCTTCCAGGAGACGCAGAGCCTGAACGCGTTCTCCGCCGGTCAGCTGATGTTCATGCGGAACTGGCCCTACGCCGCCGCGGTCCTGAACGCCGCGGGCTCGAAGGTCAAGGGCAAGTTCGCGATCGCCCCGCTGCCGGGCCCGGACGGCCACGGCGCGTCCAGCCTCGGCGGTCACAGCGTCGGCATCAGCCAGTACTCGAAGTACAAGGCGACCGCGCTGGACTTCCTGAAGTTCCTCGAGTCGGATGCCGTGCAGCGCAACGACCTGACTGTCGGCACGCTGGCCCCGGTCACGACCGCGCTGTACAGCGACCCGGAGCTGACCAAGAGGTTCACCTACCTGCCCACCCTGCTCAAGAGCATTGAGACAGCCGTACCGCGTCCGATCACCCCGTTCTACCCGGGCGTGACCGAGGCGATCGAGACGAACGCCTACGCCGCCCTGCAGGGGCAGGTGGACACGAAGACGGCTCTGACCAACATGGATGCCGCGATCAAGTCCGCCACGGCCGGCGGCTGACCGGCCTGAGGAGCTGTACCGGCCGGCGGGTTGTCGTGCGGAAACGCGCAGGACAGCCCGTCCGGCCGAGACACCGACCCGCACCAGCTCACCGGACGGCGTACACCTCAAGGAGCCACCATGACCCTTGCCGGCCAGGTCGAAGAAGCCGTAGTCGAGGACGATGAAAAGGATGGAAAAGGTAAGAAGAAGCGCAAGAGTGCCATCAACCCGGGCGAGACCCGGCTCGCGCTGACGCTGATCGCCCCCACCATCGCCCTCCTCCTGCTGATCGTCGGCTACCCCGTCGCCAAAGCCATCTACCAATCGTTCCTGACCGACCCCGGACTCGACTCGGCCACCGGCCTCTT
>JAVHVY010000366.1:0-2522 GCA_032160305.1 Actinoplanes sp. | reverse complement strand
CGCACGTGGTCACCAGCCGGGCCGCGGTGGACGCACGGGTGTTCGTCACCGACCGGATGAGGCCGCTGCGCATCGAGGATCGTGTGGTGCACCAGATCTGGATGCCGTACCACTGGGGCAGCTCGGGGCTGATCGACGGCGACGTGGTCAACGACCTGCTCGGGGTGGTGGCCGATCCGAACGTGTTCATCCAGGAGAGCAAGGTCGCGACGTGCGACGTGCGGCCGGGGCGGCGCCCCCGCGGGCAGGCGCTGCTGGAGTACATCGCCGGATACCGGCAGTGGGCGGGCATCACCATCACCACGGGTACGGATCTCGACACCACGGGGCCATCCGCCGATCACACGGAGGAGAAGCAATGAGCGAGAACAGCTTCTACGGACCGCTGCACGACCCTGCGGGGAACGCCGGCTACACCGAGCATCCGCCGCGGGTCGGGTTCTTCACCGACACCTCGGTGTGCATCGGCTGCAAGGCGTGTGAGGTGGCCTGCAAGGAATGGAACATGGTGCCCGAGGACGGGTTCAACCTGCTCGGCATGTCGTTCGACAACACCGGCATGCTGGGCGCGGATTCGTGGCGGCACGTCGCATTCATCGAACAGCCGGGCAGCGTGCAAGCCGAGACGGTCGCCCCGGCGCTCCAAGACATGCCGCGCGGCGGCGGCGAGATGGGCACTACGCTGGTGGACCTCGACATGCCGAAGTTCGAGCGCCCCGGCGACGGCACCGGCGCCGAGACCCGGCAGGACTTCCGCTGGCTGATGAGCTCCGACGTCTGCAAGCACTGCACGCACGCCGGATGTCTGGACGTCTGCCCGACGGGCGCCTTGTTCCGCACCGAATTCGGGACGGTCGTTGTGCAGCAGGACATTTGCAACGGCTGCGGCTACTGCGTGTCCGCGTGCCCGTACGGGGTGATCGACCGGCGCGAGGGTGACGGCCGCGCCCAGAAGTGCACGCTGTGTTACGACCGGCTGCGCGACGGCCTCGAGCCGGCATGCGCCAAGGCGTGTCCGACGGACTCGATCCAGTTCGGTGTGTTGGACGAGTTGCGGGAGAGGGCGGCCCTACGCGTCGAGGAGTTGCACGAGCGCGGGGTGCCGGAGGCCCGGTTGTACGGACACGACCCGAACGACGGAGTGGGCGGTGACGGCGCGTTCTTCCTGCTGCTCGACGAGCCGGAGGTGTACGGCCTGCCGCCCGACCCGGTGGTCCCGACACGGGACGCCGGCGCGATGTGGCGCTACGCCGGTCTGGCGGCCTCGGCGCTCGTCGCCACGGTGGTGTCGGCGTTCGTGGGGCGACGATGAGCAAGAAGGATCCGCTGTTGCGCGAGAAGCGCAGTGACGCTGGCGCAAACGATCGGCACGCGCCGTTCGGGCGGGGCGGCAAGGGTGAGCAGCTGGCGGTGCCCCGCGCCGAGTTCCGGTCCTACTACGGGCGTGCGGTGCTCAAGTCGCCGGTGTGGGAGTGGAAGATCGCGGCCTACCTGTTCACCGGCGGCCTTTCGGCGGGGTCGGCGATGCTGGCGGCCGGCGCGGATCTCACGGGTCGGCAGCAGCTGCGGAAGGTGAGCCGGGTGGGGGCGTTGGTCAGCCTCCTGGCCAGCATGTACTACCTGGTATCCGATCTGGGCCGCCCGGAGCGGTTCCACCACATGCTGCGGGTCGCCAAACCGACCTCGCCGATGAGTGTCGGCACGTGGATCCTGTCGGCCTACGCGCCGTTCGCCGGGCTGGCCGGCCTTGCGGAACTCCAGCCCGCGTGGTTGCGACGGTCGTGGGCCGGTCGGCTGCTGGGCTGGCTGGCCCGCCCGGCCGGGGTGACGGCGGCGGCGGTAGCTCCCGGGGTGGCCTCCTACACCGCAGTGCTGTTATCGCAGACGGCGGTTCCGGCGTGGAACGAGGCGCACCCGTACCTGCCGTTCGTGTTCACCGGTTCGGCCGCGGCCAGCGGTGGGGGACTGGGGATGCTGCTCGCGCCGGTCTCGGAGAGCGGCCCGGCACGACGAATGGCGGTCGGGGGCGCTGTCTTGGAGGTGGCGGTGTCGCGCGTGATGGAGAAGCGGCTCGGCCTGGTGGCCGAGGCATACATGACGGGCAAGGCGCACCGGTTGCGTCAGTTGTCGGAGGTGTTGACGGTCGGCGGCGCGTTGGGTGCGGTCGTGGGCCGCAACCGAGCCGCGGTGGCGGCGTCGGGTCTGGCCTTGCTGGCGGGGAGTGCCCTGCAGCGGTTCGGGGTGTTCGAGGCGGGGGTGGAGTCGACGCGGGATCCGAAGTATGTGGTTGTGCCGCAACGGGAGCGGTTGGATGCCGGGCGGGGTGCGCGGGGGGATGAGTGAGTGGGATTTTTGGTTGAGCGTCTTCATCCGCGCTCGCGTCCGGCGGACCGCATCTTCCACATCAAGGCCTCCACCGCAACGAGGCCGATTCACGGCGAGTTCCAGGAATGCCTGACGTACTCATCTCGGGAGAGGACGAGAGTGTCCGTGGGCTTCGAGATATCGACGTAATGATGGCC
>JAVHVY010000349.1:0-19699 GCA_032160305.1 Actinoplanes sp. | reverse complement strand
TTCGACTCCCGCCGGGTGCACCAAGGTTCGACTCCCGCCGGGTGCACCAAGGTTCGACTCCCGCCGGGATCTTCGATCCGGCGGAGAGTCGAACCTTTGGAGGTCCACGTCGAACTGGTCGTGGTGGACGGTCCCGAGGGCTGGCAACTCCGGTATCAACAGGCTGCGGGCCATCTGTGGTGCCCTTCGCTGGTTGGCGGAGAAACTCCGTTGGACGACGGCCCAGTGGGTCGCACTGGCAACACGCGCGGCCGCACTGTCCCGATCGCGACAGGCCACCGCTCCCCCACCGCGAGGGCAGGGGCAACGTGACGACCTTGGGCAACTCGAGCCTGGATCGGTTCAGACGGCTAAGGTTCGAGGTCCAGGCGATTCCGGGCAGCGGCAGCCCGGGCGCGTACGGCGTCGCAGAAGGTCACGTCGATCGCGTCGTCGAGGTCGTTGTCTGGCATCTCGCGGTCGTCGTCCTCGTTGTTCGGGTTGCCAGGCGTCTCGGCGTACTCCTGATAGAGCAACCAGCAGCCCCGGATCCCGAAGAGCAGATCTTCCAGCATGTCGCGGGCAGGCCGGCGGGGGTCCAGGGTGGTCAACCGGATCGTCCGCACCCCCTCGGCGGCCACCTCTGGGCCGTCCGGTTCCGCGTCGTCGTCCGCATCCTCGATCATGTCGCGCAGCTCGTCCACGTCCGGTATCTCGCCGCTGGCCACAGAAATGGCATCCCGGATCAGACTAATAACCGCGGCTGTTGGCGACATACCACGTTCCATCAGCTCCAGGACCGCCGTTGGTGTCGCGTACGGCAACGCCTCGACGTTGTCTGCCTCGACCACCACATTGCTCGCCGCGATCCCCGAGACGGCCTCGACCACATCCGCGGCGGCCTGCAGCCAGTGCGCCGCAGCAACGCACGCGGAGGTGGGATCGAACTGCAGAAACAGCTCATCGCCACCCAGGGGGTTGTCGTTGAGAATCCGATCCGCGGCGGCGACCTGCACTGGTGAGGCGTCCTGCCGGGTCAGCTGCACCGCCTGCACCGACCGGCCGGACAGATCGCCCAGCTCCGCCTGCTGCACCGCCGCCAGCTCCGCCTCTACCTCTGCAATTACCGCGATAATCAAATCGGGGTCGGCAGCATCATGCAGGCACCGACCGACCCGGTGCGCTCGCTCCTCGACCGGGTCGTAGTTCACGATGAGGCTGCCGTGCTCGTCCGGCAGGTTCGGCCGCCTGATGTGATCCACCACCGAGTCGAACTCGTTTCGGGTCTGCTCTCGCCGCCATCCCTCAGTGTTGACCTCCAGGCTGTCCGCGGCGCTGGCCGGATGGGTGTAGCAGCGCCACAGCGCCTCGGAAAGCCGCGACAGCTCGGCTGCTATTGCCGGCCGCCGCACGTCCACAATGCGGTCGGGTAGCGGCGCCACGCGGGTCGCGACGGCGCCGTACCCGGTCTCCCATACGGCGATCAACTCGCCGCGAGTCTCATCGATCGCGTACCGCGTCACCGCAGACCCCCATCGTCACGCAACCCCATCGAACGCCCTGCGGCAGCGTACCGACATTCGGGACGCCGCCGCACCAGACGTCACCCTCACACCACCGACGCCTACTTACACCCGTTCGCCGATGCCGATGCGCTGCTGGGTCTGCATGGCCCGCTCGGCGGCAGCACTGGCCCCGTACCGGCGCGGCATGTCCTCCGACGCCCACCCCAGCAGCAACATCAGATCCCCAGTGTCGGCTCCGGCGAGTTTCCATTCGTGGGCGAAGCTGTGCCGCCAGCGGTGCGCGTGCAGGTCCGGCACCCCCGCGGCCTGACCGAGCTTCTTGAGGCGGATCTTGATGCCGTTCGGAGTTAAGGGTGCCCCGCCCCGGTCGGCTAGCCACAGGTTCGGTAGTTGGGCGCCCTTGTGGTTGTCCCTCGCGCGCAGGTACCGGGACACCGCCCGGGCGGTCTTCGGCCCGAACCGGACCCGCCGGTCCTTGGCGCCCTTGCCGTGGAAATGCACCGACTCGGTGGTCATGTCCACGTCGGTCACCAGCAGGTTGCCGACCTCGGCCAGCCGCGCTCCGGTGTTGGCGTACAGCCGAACCAGTGCCTCGTCACGCAGGCTCACGAACCCCTTCCCCCGACACGCCTGAAGCACCTTGCTGGTGTCGGCCTCGGCCAGCACCGGCACCAGCTTGGTCGGCGTCTTCGGCGGCCGGACCCGCTCCATCGGATTACGGTCGATGGCCTGCTCATCGCCCTGTAGCCAGCGGAAAAACTGCTGCAGGCACTTGTACTTGTTCAACGCGGTCGACGCCGAGCGGGTCTCGATCATCCACGCCTGGAACGCCTCCACATGCGCCTTGGTCACCGCGCACGGGTCACCGCCGGCGGCGTCGGCGTCCGGATCCGGCGAGTACTCCCCCAGATACCGGGCCAGCTGCGCCGCAGCGAGCAGATAGTTGTAGCGGGTGGTCTCCGGATAGTTGGCCGCGCGCAGCGACCGGTCCCAGTCGGTGAGGAAGCCAGCCCAGGTCCGAGAAAGGCCGACGGTGAGCTTGCGAAGATCCAGAAGTGCCATGGCAACCTGCCCGAGTTTTGTAGTCCAACAGCGGCGTGCTAGACCAGGCATTGATGCCAAGCAATGAAATGAGGGTCCCCGTAGGCCGGTGACCTGCGGAAACCCTCACGCTGTCGGGCTGACAGGATTTGAACCTGCGACCCCTTGACCCCCAGTCAAGTGCGCTACCAAGCTGCGCTACAGCCCGATGCCACACCCTGGAACCCCAGCGTGCGGCAACGGAGAAATCCTACCGCAAGCGCCGCCCCGTACGCGCACCGGTATCCCGAACCTAGCCGTGGGCCTTGCCCCGGCCACCAGGCCCAAGCTTCTTGCGTGGCCGCACGGAGATGTCGATCGGGCTGCCCTCGTACCCGAATTCTTCTCGGAGCTTGCGTTCGACGAACCGGATGTATCCGGCGTCCAGCAGTGCGGTGGTGAACAGTACGAACCTCGGGGGCGCCACCCCGGCCTGCGTGGCGAACAGGATCCGCGGAGCCCGGCCGCCGCGGACCGGGTGCGGGGTGGCCGCGGTCAGGGCGGTCAGCCAGGTGTTCAGCGCCCCGGTCGGGACCCGCTGTTCCCAGGAGGCCAGGGCTTTGCGCAGCGCCGGGGCGAGCTTGTCGACGGCTCGGCCGGTTTTCGCGGAGATGTTGACCCGGACCGCCCAGGGGATGCGTTTCAGGTCGCGGTCGATCTCCTTGTCCAGGTAGTAGCGGCGGTCCTCGTCGACCAGGTCCCACTTGTTGAACGCGATGACCAGCGCCCGGCCGGCTTCGACCACCGAGGTCAGGACGCGCTGGTCCTGCTCGCTGATCGGGGTGCCCGCGTCCAGCAGGACGACCCCTACCTCAGCGGCCTCGACGGCGCCCGCGGTGCGCAGGGAGGCGTAGTACTCGGTGCCGCTGGCCGTATTGACTCGTTTGCGCAGGCCGGCGGTGTCGACGAACTGCCAGATGTCGCCGTCCATCTCGACCAGGCTGTCAACGGGGTCGACCGTGGTGCCGGCGACCGAGTCGACGACGGCGCGTTCCTCGTTCGCCAGGCGGTTGAGCAGGCTGGATTTGCCCACGTTGGGACGGCCGACCAGGGCGACGCGGCGGGGGCCGCGCGGGCCGCTCTCGATGATCGCGGGCGCGGGGGGCATCGCGGCGAGGATCGCGTCGAGCAGATCGCCGGAGCCTCGACCGTGCAGGGCCGAGATCGGGAATGGCTCGCCGAGGCCGAGGCCCCACAGCGAGACCGCCTCGAGTTCGAGATTCTGGTTGTCCGCCTTGTTGGCGACCAGGATGACCGGCTTGGAGCTGCGGCGCAGCATCCGCACCGCGGCCTCGTCGACGTCAGTCGAGCCGACGGTCACGTCGACCACGAAGACGACCACGTCGGCGGTTTGGACGGCGATCTCGGCCTGCGCGGCGATCGCCGCCGCCCGGTCCTTGGCGTCCGGCTCCCAGCCGCCGGTGTCGACGACGGTGAAGCGGCGGCCGTTCCAGTTGGCGTCGTAGGGGACGCGGTCGCGGGTCACGCCGGGAACGTCCTCGACAACGGCCTGGCGGCGGCCGATGATCCGGTTGACCAGGGTGGACTTGCCGACGTTGGGGCGGCCGACGACGGCCACGACCGGCATCGGGCCGGCCATCGGGCCTTCGACCGGGGCGGAGAAGTCGACCGCGAAATCGTCGAGGTCGACCGGGAACTCACTCACGAACTCACCTTGCTGTTCAACAGACTCTTCAGGTGGGCGACGACGTCGTCGATGCCCATGCCGGTGGTGTCGACCTCGATCGCGTCGTCGGCCTGGCGCAGTGGGTCGGCGGCGCGGCTCGAGTCGAGCTTGTCGCGGCGGGCCAGGTCGGCCTCGGTCGCCGTGACGTCGGTCGCGTCCTCGGCGCTACGCCGCTGGGCGCGCGCGGCCGCGGAGGCGGTCAGGTAGACCTTGAGGTCGGCGTCGGGCGCGACGACCGACGAGATGTCGCGGCCCTCGACGACGATGCGCGGCGCGGCGGCGATGATCGCACGCTGCATCGCGACCAGATGCTGGCGTACGGCCGGAACAGCGGCGACGGCCGAGACCGCGCCGGTGACCTCGGGGCCGCGGATCGGTGCGTCGACGTTCGTCCCGTTCGCCAGGAAGTGCGGTGCGGCCGGGTCGGTGCCGATGCTCAGCTCGGTCTCGAGTGCGATCTTGGCGATCGCGTCGGGGTCGGTCGGGTCGGCACCGGCCTGCAGGACGGCCCAGGTCACGGCCCGGTACATCGCGCCGGTGTCGAGATAGACGCCGTCGAGCGCGGTGGCGAGACGCCGGGAAACGGTGGATTTGCCCGATCCCGAGGGACCGTCGACGGCAACCACGCACTTCTCCGGCCGCATTTCTTCCGCCACCGTTCCTCCTCAATTCCCCGGCACACAACCCCACCTATTGTGCCCGCACGGCGCCGACTTCGGAAAACGGGCTGTGGACAACCGATCAAATCAAGATCAAATACTGCTGTATCCCGTTGCGTAGCGCAGTTCCCGCGACGTCCGCACGGATGCCACATTCAGCCATCCGAGGTTCCGGTCGTGCAGCGGTCCCAGGACTCAGGGCACCGCCGCCGGCCACGTAACGCCCATCCCCCGCGGTCCAGTCGTGCTGCGGATGGGTACTCAGGGCAAAGGCTGCCGAATGATCAGTCCCCGACGGCTTTGAACAGGGAGCCGACTTCGGCGTTGGAGAGGCGACGGAAGCCGCCGGGGCGCATGTCGCCAAGCCGGATCGGGCCGATCTGCGTACGGATCAGCCGCAGCACCGGATGCCCGACCTCGTCCATCATCCGCCGGACGATGTGCTTGCGGCCCTCGTGCAGGGTGACCTCGATCTGGGCGACCTTGCCGAACGTGTCGATCAGCTTGAACGTGTCGACCTTCGCCGGGCCGTCCTCCAGCTCGATCCCGGCCAGCAGTGCCCGCCCGACCGTGCGTGGCAGCGGCCCCTGCACCTCGGCCAGATACGTCTTCGCGATCTCGTACGACGGGTGCATCAGCTTGTGGGCCAGCGCGCCGTCGTTGGTCAGCAGCAGCAGTCCCTCGGAGTCCGCGTCGAGCCGGCCGACGTGGAAGACCCGCTGCTCGAACGTGCCGAGGAAGTCGGCCAGCTCGGTGCGGCCCTTCTCGTCGTCCATGCTGGAGACGACGCCGCGGGGCTTGTTCATCGCCAGGTAGACGAGTTTCGTATCGGTCACCACGCGGGCGCCGTCGACAGTGATCTCGTCCTTCGCCGGGTCCACCTTGTCGCCGAGCTGGGCGACTTTGCCGTTCACGGTGACGCGCCTGCGGAAGATCAGGTCTTCGCAGGCACGCCGGGATCCGATTCCGGCGGTTGCGAGGATCTTCTGCAGCCGCACGGAGGTGGCCGGATCAGCCTGAGGCATCAAGTACTTCTTCCACGTCGTCGGGCAGGAACGGTGCGAGCGGCGGCAGCTGGTCGACCGAGTTGAGGCCGAGCTTCTCCAGAAACAGTGGCGTCGTGCGATACAGGAATGCCCCGGTCTCGCTCTCGGTGCCGCACTCCTCGATGAGGCCGCGAGTGACAAGGGTACGCATGACCCCGTCACAGTTCACACCGCGGATGGCCGAGATACGCGATCGGGTCACCGGCTGCTTGTAGGCGACGACGGCCACCGTCTCCAGCGCGGCCTGCGTCAACCGCACCGACTGGCCGTCCAGCACGAACCGTTCGACGTACGGCGCGTACTCCGGCCGGGTGTACAGCCGCCACCCGCCGGCCGCCCGCCGCAGGTCGAAACCGTGCCCGGCGGCAGTGTAGCGCGCCGAAATGTCCTCCAACATCCGCGCGATCCGCTCGGTGGGCTGTTCCATGATCTGCGCGAGCTGCATCTCCGCCACCGGCTCGTCGACGACCAGCAGGATGGCCTCGAGCGCCGCGCGCAACTCGCTGTCCGCCATCGGCGAAACTTCCGCTTCGGTACGCTGCCCCGGCTCCCCACCCGCAGCGCCGGACCCCCCGCTGCCACGCCCCTGAGCGGGAATCCCGAACTCGGACCGCTCCCCCTTCCCGGAGCCGTCGCCCCGGTCCGGTGGGGACGAGGCCTCGGACACTTCGGGCGACGCGGCAGCCTCGTCCTCGTCCTCAGCAGCCACCAACTCGGCGACCGCGAGGTCCAGGTCTTCGTCGTCGCTGACGTCATCGTCGGCGGCGAGATCGAAAACCTCCCCCGCGTCGTCTCCGTCCGCCGACATCGGCGCGTCGACCGGCAGCCCGGCATCGGCGTGTTCCGCCGAGGCCTCCTCGATCGCCGGCGGCAACGGCAGCTCGGACCCCACGGCCACGTCCGTGGCGTCGGCCGGAGCCGCTTCGGGCAGCTCCTGCGGGGCGTCCACGGTCGCGGGCCCGTCCACCTCGCCGGGCAGCGCGGCCAGTTCCGTCGGCACCTCCTCCGCGTACCCGGCAGGATGGGGTCCTTCGAAGCTTTCGTCGAAGTCGTCGTCATCGTCGGACAGCCCGGCCTCGTCGGCCTCCTCGCCCGCATCGGGTTGATCGGCCGAGTCCGGCTGGTCGACCGTGGCCGACGACTCGTCGGCGCCATCCGCGGCCGCCTCGGCCTGGTAGCCCCGATCAGGCTCGCGCGGCGCGCGTTCCCAGGGCGGAACCCAGGAGGCAGCCTGCGCGGCCAGCGATTCAGGACGCTCGTTGGTCATGACTCTCCCTCACCGGAAACGGACGGGTCAGAGGGTACGGCCGCGTCAGAGGGTACGGCCGGGCCCTCGCCAGGCTCGCCCGGATCATCGGCGCGGTCGAGCTCGGCCGGCCGCACCACAGCGGCCTCCGGCTCCGTCGCGGCGGTGTCCGGCTCGGGTGGGGTGCCTTCGTAGTCGTCGACGTCGAGTTCGATCGAGCGGCCCTCGTCGCCGCCGACCCAGCGGACCGTCAGCTCGTCCAGCGACACCGGCTGCTCGAATTCGACCAGGCCTTCCCGGTACAGCTCCAGCAGGGCCAGGAACCGGGCGACCACCTCGAGAATGCTGGCGCAGTCGGCCGTGAGCAGGGTGAAGGTGGCGCTGCCGGCCCGGCTGAGGCGGTCGCGCAGCATGGTCGCGTGTTCGCGGACGCTGACCCGCACCTGGTGGATGTGCGCGATCGACACCTCGGGCGGCCCGGGCTTCGGGGTGAACTGCTTGAGCGCCAGCTTGAACAGCCGTTGCGCGCCAATCCCGAGCACCAGGTCGGGCAGCGCCTCGGCGTAGCGGGCCTCCAGGGTCACCGCGCGGGGCCAGCGCCGGGCGCCGATCCCCGCCAGCTCGGCGATCACGCCGGCCGCTTCCTTGTACGCCTTGTATTGCAGCAGCCGGGCGAAGAGCAGGTCGCGGGCCTCGAGCAGGGCCAGGTCCTCCTCGTTCTCGACCTCGGCGGCGGGCAGCAGGCGGGCCGCCTTCAGGTCGAGCAGGGTCGCCGCGACGAGGAGGAACTCGCTGGCCTCGTCGAGGTCCCAGTCGTCGCCCATGGCCCGGATGTAGGCGATGAAGTCGTCGGTGACGGTGTGCAGCGCCACCTCGGTGACGTCGAGCTTGTGTTTGCCGATCAGCTGCAGCAGCAGGTCGAACGGTCCGGTGAAGTTGGTGAGCCGGACGGTGAACCGGCCCGCGTCGACCTCGGGTGGACCCGGATCGGTCTCCGGGGCATCGATCTCCGGGGCATCGGGGCCTGCGGTTTCTTCCGGCACGTGCTGACCGTAGACCACCGCCCCGACAACCTGGTCAAGGCGCACGGCCATCTCCTGCCGTCGGCGTATGCACAGTCCTGAGGGGTGGTCCGAGCATACCGAACTGTGACCGGTTTGTCCGTTTAAGTGAAGTTATCCCCAGGGCCGCATGAACAGCGCCCCGACCAGGTCGATCGGGATCAGCAGCAGCGGGCCGCTCAGCGGGAAGAAGCAGCAGGCGAGCAGGATCACCACGCCGAGGTTCTTCTCCTGGAACCACAGCCGGTAACCCTGCATCCCCCGGCCCGGCGCCCGCAGGCACGACCAGAGCAGGCCGAAGCCGTCCAGCGGCGGCACCGGGATCAGCGCGAGCAGCCCGAACGCGAGCAGCCCCACCCCCACCGCCAGCACGAACTGCGCGCCGTACGTGTCCTCGAACTGGCCGCGCAGCACGCTCGACGGCGGCCACAACGCCAGCGCGAACGACTCCGGGAAGGCGAACCGGAAGATCAGGAACACCAGTTGCGAAGCGATCAGCGTGACCACCGGACCGGCCCCGAAGACGAGCGCCGCGCGGCCCCGGCCCCGGAAGCGCGGCACCTCGTCGACGTCGATGGCCTTGCCCCAGCCGGCCCCGCCGATGGCGGCGGCGACCGCGCCGAAGGCGTCGACGTCCTCGCGCGGGCGCGGGGTCACCGGCTCGCCGCGGCCGGTCAGGCCGAGCGAGCGGGCGGTGATCCGGATCGCGTACGCGCGCAGGAACAGGGCTGAGAGGAAGGCGACCAGCAGGCCGGCGAAGGCGACCGGCTGCGCGAGCGCGAAGAGCAATCTACTGCCGCTCGGCCTGGGAAGCGATCACTTCCCGGGCCAGCTGGCGGTAATTCCGCGCGCCCGAGGAGGCCGGGTCCAAGGTGGTGATCGGCGCGCCGGCCACCGTGGACTCGGGAAACTTCACCGTCTTGGTGATGACGGTCTGGTAGACCTTGTCGCCGAACGCCTCGACGACCCGCTGCAGCACCTGACGGCAGTGCGTGGTGCGGCTGTCGTACATGGTCGCCAGGATGCCCTCAAGCTCGAGGTCGAAGTTCAGCCGTTCGCGGACCTTGTCGATCGTGTCGAGCAGCAGCGCGACGCCGCGCAGGCTGAAGAACTCGCACTCCAGCGGGATGAGCACGCCGTGCGCGATGGTCAGCGCGTTGATCGCCAGCAGGCCCAGCGAGGGCTGGCAGTCGATCAGGATGAAGTCGTACTCCTTGCGGACCGAGCGCAGCACCCGGGCCAGGGCCATCTCCCGGGCGACCTCGTTGACCAGTTGGATCTCGGCGGCCGACAGGTCGATGTTCGCCGGGAGCAGGTGCAGGCCGGCGACGTCGGTCTTGATGATGACATCCTCGGCGGTGACGTCGTCCTGCATGAGCAGGTTGTAGATACTCAGGTCGAGGTTGTGCGGGTTGACCCCGAGGCCGACCGAGCAGGCGCCCTGCGGGTCGAAGTCGACGAGCAGCACCTTGCGGCCGTACTCGGCGATCGCCGCGCCCAGGTTGATTGTGGTGGTGGTCTTGCCGACGCCGCCTTTTTGATTCGCCAGGGCGATGATCCGCGCCGGGCCGTGCCGGTCGGTCGGCATGGGCTCGGGGATCGGGCGGCGCATCGTGTACGCCGTGGGGTCGGCGGGGCCCAGGTCGGCCCCCAGATCCAGGGAGCTCTGCTGCTCCCGCATGGCCGAGGTCCAGGCCTCCGCACGCTGGTTGTTCCCGCTGATGTCCGTCGCCCCCTCTCGACCCGCAGCCTGAGCCGATGCCCGACTGTACGCCACGCGAGCGGTCCGATCGGGGTCAGTCGTTCGGCGTGTCGCACCGTCGGATGCCCACCGGTCAACGAGCCCGCGGGTGTGCGGTCGCATAGACCTCACGCAGCCGGTCCACCGTGACCAGCGTGTAGACCTGGGTGGTCGTCACCGAGGCGTGTCCGAGCAGTTCCTGCACGACCCGCACGTCCGCCCCGCCGTCGAGCAGATGGGTGGCGTACGAGTGGCGCAGGGTGTGCGGGGACACGGCGTGCGGGCCCTCGATCGGCAGGCCGGCGGTCTGTGCGGCGCGGCGCAGGATCGTCCACGCGCTCTGCCTCGACAAGGGACCGCCGCGGGCGTTGAGGAACACCGCCGGGGTGCCCCGACCCGCGGCGGCCAGGCCCGGGCGCGCGCGTACGAGGTAGGCCCGCAGCGCGGCGCGCGCGTAGCCGCCGACCGGGACGATCCGGGTCCGGCCGCCCTTGCCGTGCAGGGTCGCCGCGGGCACGTCGCCGAGGTCCAGGTCGTCCACGGCCGCCCCGACCGCTTCGGAGATACGCGCTCCGGTCCCGTACAGAAACTCCAGAAGTGCTGTGTCGCGCAGCCCCATGGGCGAGTCGTCGGGGGCCGCGAGCAGCCGGCCCACCTGGTCCACGGCCAAGGCTCTGGGTAGCCGTTTCGGCGGAGCCGGGGGTTTGATCTCCCGGGCGACGTCCGTGCCGACCAGGCCTTCCCGGGTGGCGAAGCGGTGCAGGCCGCGGACCGCGCTGATCGCGCGGGCCGCGGACGCGGGCGCCAGGCCGCTCTCCCGCAGCCGGGCGAGGTGCTCGCTCAGGTCGCCGGCGCCGACCGCGGCGAGGTCGTCGATGCCGGCCGCGGTGAGCGCCTCGGCATACCGGACGAGATCCCGGCGGTACGACGCGAGGGTGTTGCGGGACAGGCCGCGCTCGACCGTGAGGTGGTCGAGGTAGCCCGTGATCGTCCGCTGCAGGCCGTCTATGTCCGGGCCTCCTGTGTCAGTGCCTCCTGCGTCCGGGCCTCCTGTGCCCGGGCCCTTGCTATGTCAGGGCCTCGGCCAGGGGCAGGACCCGCATGCCGTGCGCTTCGCCGACCGGCCCGTAGACGACCTGCCCGTCGTAGGTGTTCAGGCCCAGCGCCAGGCCGGCGTCGTTGCGCACCGCCTCGCGCCAGCCGCGGTTGGCCAGCTCCAGCGCGTACGGCAGGGTGACGTTGGTCAGCGCGTAGGTGCTGGTGTGCGGGACCGCGCCGGGCATGTTGGCGACGCAGTAGAACATCGACTCGTGCACCTTGTAGACCGGGTCGGCGTGCGTCGTCGGGCGCGAGTCCTCGAAGCAGCCGCCCTGGTCGATGGCGATGTCGACCAGCACGCTGCCCGGCTTCATCCGCGACACCAGTTCGTTGGAGATCAGGTTCGGCGCCTTCGCGCCGGGCACCAGCACGGCGCCGATCACCAGGTCCGCGTCGAGCACGGCCTTCTCGATCTCGTACGCGTTAGACGCGATCGTCTGCAGATGCCCGCGGTAGTCCGCGTCCGCCGCGCGCAGCCGGGCGATGTTCTTGTCCAGCACCAGCACCTCGGCCTGCATGCCGAGCGCGATCGCCGCCGCGTTCATCCCCGAGACACCCGCGCCGATCACGACGACCTTGGCCGCGTAGACGCCCGGGACGCCACCCATCAGCACGCCCCGGCCCCCGCCGGAGGCCATCAGGTGGTACGAGCCGACCTGCGGCGCGAGCCGCCCGGCGACTTCCGACATCGGCGCGAGCAGCGGCAGGGAGCGGTCGGGCAGCTCCACCGTCTCGTACGCGATGGCGGTGACCTTGCGGTCGATCAGCGCGTCGGTGCACTCCTTGGACGCCGCCAGGTGCAGATAGGTGAACAACACCTGGCCCGCGCGCATCCGCTGGTACTCCGAGGCGATCGGCTCCTTGACCTTGAGCACCAGATCGGCGGCTCCCCACACGGCCTCGGCGTCGGCGAGGATCTCGGCGCCGGCCGCGACGTAGTCGCCGTCGCTGATCGAGGAGCCGATCCCGGCGCCGGCCTGCACGTAGACCTGATGTCCGGCGCGGGCGAACTCGTTGACGCCCGCGGGGGTGATCGCCACCCGGAACTCGTTGTTCTTGACTTCGCTGGGAATGCCGACCCTCACGAGCGACACCGTCCTTTCCTCAACGTTGAGAAACGTCCCGGGCTCGGGAACTCGCAACGAAGACTACCGTCGGGCCTGCGGGAGGGCCGCGCGCCGAGGCTGTGCGGCCACTGTTCCGAGCGCCTACCACCCCAGCCCTCAGGACAAGACTGTCAAGCCCATGTTTCGTCCGGCGGTCCCGCCGGTGCCAGCGATCCCAGGCGGTCGACCAGCGCGGCAAGCTCCCACAGCGCCGTGGGATCGCGGCGGCGACCGGCGGTGTCGACCACCTCGGTGACCCCGGCCAGCAGGACGGCGGCCTCGTGCGGGTCGCCCAGTTGGGCCAGCGCCTGGGCGGCCAGCCAGTCGCAGTACGCGGGCCCGGCTCCGCCGTCGCGCAGCTGGTCGACCAGCACGAGGCAGAGCTTGTCGTAGCCGGCGGCCAGCACGAGACGGGCCAGGCAGTCGGTAGCCTGCAGCCACTCCGGCGTGCCGGGGAAGAGCTCGCGCAGCAGTTCGAACGTATCGGTCGCCTGCTGCCAGCGGCCCGCCGCCACGCAGTCGCGGCCGAGGTCGAGCAGAGTCCGGGCGACCCGTTCGCGGTCCAGGTTCGGTGCGGCGGACAGCTCGGCGAGCATCCGGCCGGACAGGTCGAGATTGCGCTCGGATCGGCGGACCAGATTCGCGTGGGTAGCGTGACCGAGGTGGGTCAACCGCAGTGTGGCCGCGGGCACGGCGGCGCGGGCCGGGGCGGAACCGTCCGGGCAGACCAGCCGCTCGTGCACCCGACCGGTCCACGAGGCCGCACCAGGCCGGTACAGGCGGGTCTCGAGTTGCCGGTACGGTCCGGCGTGGTGCTCGTCCTCGACCTCGACCAGCAGAACGTTCTCGGTGGCTCCCGACAGCAACCGGCGAAGCGCGACCGGGTCGGCGCTGACCCGGTGATCGGCGTCGACGGCCAGCACCCAGGTCGCCGACCAGCCGGCCAGGGCCGCGTTGCGGGCAGCGGAGAAATCATCGGACCAGCCACCCCGGCTGACCACCGCGCCGAAGCGCGCCGCCAGCTCCGCCGTCCCGTCGACGGAGCCGGTGTCGTGCACGTGGATCTCGTCGACGACGCCGGCAAGTGACACCAGGCAGGCCGCCAGCACCTGCGCCTCGTCCCTGACGATCAGCGCGGCGGCGAGCAACGGCCGGGTCACACCTCTCTGATCGTCCAGACGCACCAGACGCTGAGCCGAACAATGCGGGTTTCCGGGCTGCGGATCTTGCCGGGGACTGGGAGCATCCTCGTCGTGAACTCGCGCACCCTCGCCCGCTCCGACATCCTCGTACTCGCCGGCAGCGGCGCCGCCATCATCGCGGCCGGCGTCACCCGCTACACCCGTACCCCCGCGGTCCTCGCCTTTGTCGTGGCCGGGCTGGCGGTCGCGCTGCTCGCGTCGGTGGTGGGCCGCAGCGTCGAGCAGCTCGGCGACCGGTTCGGGCCGGGGGCCACCGGTGTGCTGCAGAGCGCGCTGGGCAACCTGCCCGAGCTGTTCATCGGCTTCTTCGCCCTGAAGGCCGGGCTCATCGCCGTGGTGCAGGCGGCGATCATCGGCTCGATCCTGTCGAACATCCTGCTCGTGCTCGGCCTGGCCTTCGTGGTCGGCGGCCTCAGGCACGGCCCGCAGCGATTCGACTCCGACCGGGCCCGCACCTCGACCGTGCTGATGGTGCTGGCCACCGCCGCACTGGTGCTGCCCAGCCTCGCCCAGTACGTGCACACCCCCGCCGCCAGCCACGAGAAGGCGCTGTCGCTGATCGTGTCGGTGATCCTGCTGGGCGTCTTCCTGCTGTCGCTGCCGGCCTCGCTCAAGCGCAGTTCCGGGGCCCCGAGGACCGAGACCGCCGAGCAGCCCGCCGAGGGCCACTCCCACTGGCCGCTGTGGCTGGCGGTGACGCTGCTGACCGCTGCCAGCGTGGCCGCCGCCCTGGTCTCCGACTGGTTCGTCAACGCCCTCGAACCGGCGATCAGCACGCTGGGCATCTCCCAGGCGTTCGCCGGACTGGTGATCGTGGCCATCGCCGGCAACGCGATCGAGAACGTGGTCGGCATCCAGCTCGCCTTCCGCAACAAGGCCGACTTCGCCATGGCGGTGATCATCCAGAGCCCGCTGCAGGTGGCGCTGGTGCTCGCCCCGGCACTGGTGCTGCTGAGCCTGCTGACGGCCACGACTCTGACCTTGGTCTTCGCACCGATGCTGGTCGTGGCGGTCTGCGTGACCGTGGTCGCGGTGGCCTTCGTCGTCTTCGACGGCGAATCGACCTGGTTGGAAGGGGCGACCCTGATCGCCCTCTACGCGATCATCGCCACCGCCTTCTGGTGGGGCTGATCCAGGCTGCCTTCTCGGGGGCTAATCCGGGCTGTCTTATGGTGGAGCCGATCCGGGCTGCCTTCTGGTGGAGCCGATCCGGGCTGTGTTGACAGGTGGCGGGCCTGGTCCGCAAATCCGACAGTGGACAGAGTCGAGGTTCGGGACGGCCTGCGGCCGGGCCGGCCGATCGGGGTCGTGCCCGGCGACGAGCAGCCCCCCGATCACAGCGACCAGGTCGGTGGCGGGCGGTCGTCGCCGGCCGTTGACGGCCCGGGCGCGGCGCCGGGGCCGACGTCAGGACCGCAGAACCGCTCGTGTGCGACCCGAGGTGAGCAGAGCGGCTAGGTTTAGGTCATGACGACCTACTCGGGCCCCGCAACCCTGATCCTCACCGACGGCGCGCGCGTGGACGGCATGGCCTCGCTCGGCACCAACAACCGGGGTGACCTCAACGGCTGGAGCGGCACCTTCCGCCCGGACCAGGTGAGCACGGAGCTCCGCGCCGCGAACGTCGGGCTGCAACTGGAACTGCCGTACGAGCAGGTCGGTACGGTCGCTGTGACCGGCATCCGCCGGCTGCTCGCCACCCAGGTGCTGATGTCCCTGACTGGCAGCGGACCCGCACCCTTCTGACTCCCCGATCCGTCCACAAGGTCGGTAACTCGGAGTGCGGACGCGCCCGACAACCCGTGTCCGACCGGCTGGACCGGCGCCGGATCGTGCTGGCCGCCGACGGCTTCCACGCGCTTCTGCTCGCCGGGCTCACCCTGCTGCTGGTCACCGGCACCGTCACCGAAGGGGCCCGGTACCGGGCAGCGAGCTGAACTGGATCGTGGCGAGCCGCCACCGCCCGGCGCACAACGGTTCTTCGGCACTATTGGTGCAAAATGGCCCGGTGACTCTGTTTCGCCTGAAGGCCCGGCGGGCCCAGCCCCGGTCGTGGCGGCAGGCCGGCGTGGCCGTTCTCCTCGGCGCCGCCCTGGCCGGCTGCACGACGCCGAAGACCGGCGGCGGGATCAACGACGCGGCCGTGAACCCTCGGCCGGCGCAGTCCGCAACGCCGGTCCCGGCCCCACCCCCGCCGAGCGCATCCCCGGCGTCCCCGATCGGCGGGCCGGCCCGGCCGGCGCGTCACCTGGGTTCGCTCCCGCACCGCCAGTTCCCGGCCCACGATCACCCGCCGACTCCGACGCCGACGGTGCGGCCGTCGGGCAAACCGGCCTCGGTCGGCGAACCGGATCGGCATCCGCGTCCCGCCGCAACCGCTACAGCATCGACGCGGCCAGCCGTTGCCCCGGCCGCGCCAGCGCACCCGGGCGCATCCTGCGGGGGCTACGGCGGCCCTGGCGGCAACTGCCCCCGCTCCCGGCGCGGTTAGTCCGGCAGACCACGCCGGCTGCGGCGCCCAGGACACGTCGGGGTCGGCGGACTCGACGGCTTCGCCGTTCCCGGCGTGTATCGCAGATCGCTTCCACCCGGGCCGCCCAGGCAGGCGCGGACGGGTCGGATCCGCGGAGGAATCAGACTGCCGCGGTGTCGGCGGGCCGCAGCGTCGCCCAGCCGTCGGCGCGGGCGCGCGCCGCAGCGAGCAGGCCCGCCACGGCGGCCGCGTTGGTCACCTCGCCGCGCAGCGCCATCGCGACCGCCTCGTCCAGGTCGAACCAGGCGATCTCGATCTCGGCCTCCTCGTCCGTGCGTTCGTGGCGCTCCGTCGGCGGCACCTCCGACAGATCCCGGGCCAGGAACAGCCGGATGGTCTCGGTGCTGAATCCGGGCGACAGGTGCAGGTCGACGAGCAGGTCGAAGCGGGCCGCCCGCAGGTCGGTCTCCTCGGCCAGCTCCCGGGCCGCCGCGAGGACCAGGCTCTCGCCCGGCACGTCGCGCAGGCCGGCCGGCAGCTCCCACAGGCGCTCGGCGACCGGGTGCCGGTACTGCCTGATCAGCACCACCCGGCCGACGTCGTCGACCGCGACCACGCCGACGGCGCCCTTGTTGACGACCAGGTCACGCTCGGCGACCCGGCCGTCCGACATGGTCACCCGGTCGGTGAAGACCGTGAAGATCGGGCCCGCGTAGCGCTCGGTGTGGGCTAGCACCTCGTGCTGGTAGCTGGTCACGAGGCTACGACCGCCGCACGGGTGCCGTTGCTCGGCACCTCACGTTGGAAACTGGTCACGAGGCTACGACCGCCGCACGGGGTGTCGTCGCTCAGCACCTCACGTTGGGAACTGGTCACGAGGCTACGACCGCCGCGCGGGTGTCGTCGCTCGGCGCGGCGGCGATCGGCGCGGCCACGTCCTGGCCGACCGGCAGCTCACCGGCGGCCGCGTAGTCGACCGCGGCCTTGACGAAGGCGGCGAAGAGCGGGTGCGGGCGGGTCGGGCGGCTCTTCAGCTCCGGGTGCGCCTGGGTCGCGACGAAGAACGGGTGCGTCTCGCGGTCCAGTTCGATGAACTCGACTAGCCGGCCGTCCGGCGAGGTGCCGGAGAAGCACAGGCCCGCCGTGGCCAGCCGGTCCCGGTAGTCGTTGTTGACCTCGTAGCGGTGCCGGTGGCGTTCGGAGATGTCGGTGCCGCCGTACGCGTCGGCGACGATCGAGCCCTTGGTCAGCGTCGCCGGGTAGGCACCGAGCCGCATCGTCCCGCCGAGGTCGCCATTGCCCGCGACGATGTCCTGCTGGTCGGCCATCGTGGAGATCACCGGGTGCGGGGCGTGCTCGTCGAACTCCAGCGAGTTGGCCCCGGCCAGGCCGGCCAGGTTACGGGCCGCGTCGATGGTCATGCACTGCAGGCCGAGGCAGAGGCCCAGGATCGGGATGCCGTTCTCCCGTGCGTACTTCGAAGTGTTGATCTTGCCTTCGATGCCGCGGATGCCGAAGCCGCCGGGGATCACGATGCCGTCGACGCCCTTGAGCGCGAGCGCCACGCCGGCCGCGGTGTCGCAGTCGTCGCTGGGCACCCAGCGCAACTGGACCCTGGCCTTGTTGGCGAAGCCGGCCGCCCGGATCGCCTCGCTGACCGACAGGTACGCATCCGGCAGGTCGACGTATTTGCCGACCAGCCCCACAGTGATCGTGCGGCGCGGGTGGTGCACCCGTTCGAGCAGGTCGTCCCAGATGGACCAGTCGACGTCGCGGAACGACAGGCCGAGCCGGCGCACCACGTACGCGTCGAGGCCCTCGCGGTGCAGCACCTTGGGGATGTCGTAGATGCTCGGCGCGTCCGGGCAGGCCACCACCGCCTCGCGGTCGACGTCGCAGTAGAGCGACAGCTTGTGCTTGAGTTTCTCCGGGATCTCCCGGTCGGACCGGCAGACCAGCGCGTCGGGCTGGATGCCGATGTTACGCAGCGTCGCCACCGAGTGCTGGGTCGGCTTGGTCTTCAGCTCGCCCGACGGCGCCAGATACGGCACCAGGGAGACGTGCAGGTAGAAGACCCGGTCCCGGCCGATCTCGTGGCGGACCTGGCGGATCGCCTCCAGGAACGGCAATGACTCCATGTCGCCGACCGTGCCGCCGACCTCGGTGATGACCACATCCGGCACCCGGCCGAAGTCGTCGGGCGACGCCATCGCGAAGATGCGTTCCTTGATCTCGTTGGTGACGTGCGGGATGACCTGCACGGTGTCGCCGAGGTATTCGCCGCGCCGCTCCTTGGCGATGACGGCCGAGTAGACCTGACCGGTGGTGACGTTCGCCTTCGCCGACAGCGCCCGGTCGAGGAAGCGCTCGTAGTGCCCGACATCGAGGTCGGTCTCCGCCCCGTCCTCGGTGACGAAGACCTCGCCGTGCTGGAACGGGTTCATCGTCCCCGGGTCGACGTTCAGGTACGGGTCGAGTTTCTGCATGACGACCCGCAGTCCGCGCGCGGTCAGCAGGTTGCCGAGGCTGGAGGCGGTGAGGCCCTTGCCCAGCGAGGAGGCGACGCCTCCGGTGACGAAGATGTGCCGCGTCTCGCGCAAAGTTGGTGACAAGGCCCGCTCCCGTGGTCGTCTGTGACGGTCTGCAGACGGGCAGTGATCCCCGAAAAGATCTCGCCATCCACGGGATTCCACGGTAACACCTATGCTCGCGGCCGTACGTTCGGACTGCTCCGCGCGCGTGTCACCGGACCGGCACCGGGTCCGCGTCGGGCGCACGCCGGGACAAACTGGGACCGCCCGGGCCGTCCGACTCCCCGTCCGGGCGGGTCCGGTCCGCGGCATGGTCAAGAACACGCAGGGTGGTCAGGACGGCGGTGGGCACGGCGACCGCGGCGGCCGCGCCGAGCACGGCCAGCGCGGCCCCGCCCAGCGCCCCGGCGATCAGGGACGCGACGATCGTGCCGGCCATCGCCGCCCGCAGCGCCGGATGCAGGCCGAAGAGCCGGTTCAGGCCGCCCCACGGGGAGAACCGGCAGAACGCGAGCATCACCGCGCCCAGCACGGCCAACAGAGTCAGCGGGCTGTCCACCAGCGCCTGACCGTTGGCGACGGCGACCCGGTGCATGGCCGGGCCGCCGGTGCCGTCGGCCAGCGCGGTCAGGAACCGGCCCAGGCTGCCCTGTTCGAGGGCCGGCCGGCGCAGGTCGAGGATCGCGAAGCCGATGGTGACGACCAGCCCGGCCAGGCCCGCCCAGGCGAACCGGGCCAGGGTCAGCCAGCCGCCGGTGCTGATCGCCGCGGCCACGCACACCCCGGCGGTCACCGCGATCGCCCCGACCGGGTCGGCGCCCAGGTAGGGACTGCCGACCATGACCACCGCGAAACCGCCGATCAGGACCACGATCACCGGGCGCCAGGGGCGGCGTACCCACTGGGCCAGGGTGCCGGCCACGATCAGCACGCCGGCGACGAAGACGCCCAGGCCGACGCTGCCGACCCCGGCGTACCGGGAGCCGGCCGTCGCCGAATAGCCGGCCACCCCGTTGAGCTGCAGTTGCGCGCCGGTCAGCAGGTCCGCCCCGACGACCAGCGCGCCCACCGCGGCGGCGATGCCCATCGGGCCCAGGGTGCGCCGGAAACGCGGGGCGAGCCGCACCGCGGCGGTGCCCACCACGAGCAGGCCCAGGGTGACGGCGGTGAAGAGCAGATCCGGCTGGTCGCCGCGCCACCACGGTGCCGCGTCGGCCAGCAACGCCGCCGGGATGGCCAGGGCGGCAGCGGTGAGCAGCACCTC
>JAVHVY010000343.1:0-7811 GCA_032160305.1 Actinoplanes sp. | reverse complement strand
GGGCCGCTCGCGGTGACCGGTCGTGGCTGGCATCTGTGGTTCGCGGCGACCGGGGCGGCCAGCCGGGCGAGCATCCTGCCCGGGGTGGACTGGCGTGGCCGCAACGCGATCATCGTGGCGCCGCCGTCGCTGCACGCGGTCGGGGTGCGGTACCGGTGGCTGCGCGACCACCACCACCCGCTGCCGCACTGCCCGCCGGGCCTGCGCGCGCTCATCGTCCCGGAGCGTTGTACCCCACCCGAGCCGGTCAGGGTGGTCACTCATCCGGGACCGTACGCGCAGGCGGCGCTGGCCGCCGAAACGTTGCGGGTGCGGACCGCCCGCCCGCCGGTCGGGGGGCGGGGTGGGAACCGTAACGACACGTTGAACCGGGCCGCGTTCAATCTGGGCCAGTTGGTCGGCGGCGGTCTGCTCGACCCGCACACCGTGGCCGTGGAGTTGGCCGCCGCCGCCCGTGATGTCGGGCTGCCCCGCGTCGAGGCCCGTCGCACCATCGCCTCCGGCCTCGCCGCCGGGCAGCGCCATCCTCGCGTCCGGCCGTTGGTGGGGTGACGCGAAGCGGCCCGGAACCTGTTCCGCTGTGCGGAAGGTTCCGGGCCGCTGGCTCACTGCCGGGTTGTTCATGTCGCCCAGGCGTCATTCGATGGTTGCGGTGGTGCGCTCCACTGCGGTGGATCCGCCCACCGCGGGTACGCCGGCTCCTCGTACGGCGCATAGGCCGTGCCGTCGCCGTCAGGTTCCAGCCCGCCGTTGGTGTACCGGCCTGCCGTGTCTTCGAGTGTTGGCTGCGGCTCGTATGCCGTCGCAGCCAGGGCCTCGACCGTGGTCTCGTCGTTGGGGGTGTCGGTCGCCGGCAGGTCGGCGACGGCGAGTAGCCCGCGGACCGCGGCGAGGGTGAGCCCGGTCAGTTCGGTGACCGCGGTCCGGGTCTCACCGAGATCCAGCATCGCCTGCACCGCCACCGCCGCGCCGGCGCGTTCCCGCTCCAACGCGACGTTGGCCGCCGCCACCAGCTCACTCACCTTCACCGTCGTCGCCTCCTCGATCGCCTCGAACCTGGCGGTGTGCTCGAAATACTCCGCCAACGCCGTCTCGACCTGACGCTCCCGGCGAAGCCGTTTCGCGTCGCGTTCCTGCTTCGCCTGTTGTGCTTTCCGTATCGCCGCGTAACGCAGCCCTTTCCGTGGTGTCATGCCGACGACCGTAAACGCGCGACCGCGTTTCCGGAAAGAATGCAACCATCCCCAGTCAACCCCAACCAACCCCAACCAACACCCTCCGAAAACCCACCCACAACACCCCAAAGCACAGCACTGAACAGCCGAAATGCTCTATCCAAGATCCACATCAATAATGCCCAGACACCTCTTGCACTACCAGTGAAAGTGGTTCACCCTGGTCCTCTCCTGAGCACGGAATGGCGCCGAAGGACTCGCCATTGAGCGGGAGGGAAATGCGCCTGACGGTGGCGTCGGAATAGGGTCGAGTTAGCGGATGGTGGTGAGTGGGTGTGGCGATGACCATCCACAAGCTGTCCGCCGGTGATGGATACACCTACCTCACCCGACATGTTGCCGGCGGCGACGTCGACCGCACCCGCGAGCAGGACGCGGCCGGCTACTACGCCGCCCAGGGCAACCCGCCTGGGGTCTGGCTTGGTCGCGGTGCACCGCTACTCGGGTTGGCCGGTCAGCGGGTGACTGAGGAGCAGATGCGGACCCTGTTCGGCCAGGGTATGCACCCGAACGCCGAGCAGATGATCGCCCAGTATCAGGCCGCCCATGTGCACGCCGGGATGACCGATCAGCAACTCGCCCGGGTCGCTGCCGAAGCTCGCCGCGCGGCGAGCCTCGGTCGCGCGTTCCCCACCTATGCCACCTTGGAGGCGTACGACAAGCGGGTCGCCGCGCGGCTCGGGGAGATCGCGGCGGACACCGGCCGGGCACCGACCGTGGCCGAAGTCCGCCGGGTCCGCGCCCAGGAAGCGACCCGCGGCCGTGGCGGTGTGGCCGGCTACGACCTGGTGTTCGCGCCAGTGAAATCCGCCGCCCTGCTCTGGGCCCTCGACCCCCGACCGCACGTCCGCCAGGCCGTGTGGGACGCCCACCAGACGGCGAAGGCCAGCGCATTGGAGTTGCTGGAGGAAGATGCGGCGTTCACCCGGGTCGGCGCCGGTGGCATCGCGCAGGTCGACACCAAAGGGTTGGTGGCGGTGGCGTTCGACCACTACGACTCCCGCGACGGCGACCCCAACCTGCACACTCACGTCGCGGTCTCCAACAAGATCTGCGGCACCGACGGCGTGTGGCGGGCGCTGGACGGCCGGGCCGTGTACCGCATCGCCGTCGCCGCGTCCGAGCACTACAACACCGCCTTCCAAACAGCGCTCACCCAGCGGCTCGGGGTCGCCTGGACGGCCCGCACGCCACGGCGGGGCAGCGAACCGATCATGGAGATCGCCGGCATTCCGACCGCGTTGATCGAGCACTACTCGAAACGCCGCAACCAGCTCTACGCCCGCTACGAGACGCTGATCGCCGCCTACCGGCGCGAGCACGGCCGCGACCCGAGCGCGTCGGTCTGTCACCAGCTGGCCCGGCAGGCCACCCTGGACACCCGGCAAGGTAAGAAGCCGCCCCGTTCGCTCGCCGCGATGCGCGACTCGTGGACCGCCGAACTCGCCCACGCCTTCGGCCCTGACGCGCTGCGCAAGGTGATGGCGACCGTCCCCGACCAGCACCCGTCCGCCTCCCATCCGGCGGCCGTGGTGAGCGAGGAAAAGGTCGCGCAGATGGCCGGCACGGTCCTCGCCGGGGTCGCCGAACGGCGGGCCACCTGGACGGAATGGAACGTCCGCGCGGAAGCCGAACGGCTCCTACGCACCATGCCTGTACCGGAGCAACCGGTGAACGACGTGGTGGCCCGGGTCGTGGCCGCCGCGCTCGCGCCCGGGGCGAGTATCTGCGTCGAACCACCCAGCGTCGTCGACGAGCCAGACGTGTTGCGCCGGGCCGACGGGACCTCGGTGTTCCATCCGCATCGCGGCGCCCGCTACACCAGCCAGGCCGTACTGGATGCCGAACAACGCCTCGTCACCGCCGCGACCACCGCAACCCCGCACGGCCTAGACCCGGCCACCGTCGCACATGCCCTCACCGGCTTCGACCAGCGGCCCGACACCCCCAGTCTCGATGCCGGGCAGCGGGACCTGGTCACCGCCTTCGCCACCAACCCGGCGCGGATCACGGTCGGGATCGGCGCCGCCGGCACCGGCAAAACCACCGCCATGCGCGCGTTCCTGCACGTCACCCAGGCCCACGGCCGCCGCATCATCCCGCTCGCGACCTCCGCCGCGTCGGCCGCCGTGCTCGCCGCCGACCTCGGCGTGCCCGCCGAGAACCTGCACAAGTTCCTGCACGCCCACAGCTGCCTCCCGACTCCCGGCGACGCCCACGCAACGGACCAGCAGGTCGACGCCGGCATCGACAAGCTCCTGCCGCTGCCACCCGAGCTGGCCCACCTGCAGATCCGCGCCGGGGACGTCATCCTGGTCGACGAGGCCGGCATGGCCGGCACCTTCAACCTCGACCGGCTCCGCGCGCTCGCCGAAACCCACGACGCGACGATCCGGCTGCTCGGCGACTACCGGCAACTCGGCGCCGTCGAATCCGGCGGCGTCCTCCGGTTGATCGCCGCCGACGTCGGCGCCGTCGAACTCGACACCATCCACCGGTTCACCGACCCCGCCGAAGCCGCCGCCACCGTCAAACTCCGGGTCGGCGACACCACCGCGCTCGACTTCTACCAGGCCCATCACCGCATCGTGGGCGGGTCACGGCACGCCATGCTCGACGCCGTCTACACCGGCTGGCACACCGACATCCGCAACGGCCAACTGTCCATCATGTGCGCGGCCACCAACACCGACGTAACCCACCTCGCCGCCCGCGCCCGCCTGGACCGCGTCACCCTCGGCCAGGTCGAAGCCGCCGGCACAGCGCTGCACGACGGCAACCAGGCCGGGCGCGGCGACTGGATCGTCACCCGACTCAACCGACGCCGGCTGACCTGCAACCACGGCCGTGATTTCGTCCGCAACGGCGACGGCTGGACCGTCACCGCCCGCCACCGCGACGGATCACTCACCGCCCGCAATCTGCGGCATCACGGCACCGTCCGGCTACCCGCCGACTACGTCGCGGCGCATGTGGAGCTGATGTACGCGACCACCGTGCACCGCGCGCAAGGCGATACCGTCGACACCACCCACGCGCTGATCACCGCCGATGTCAGCCGGGAAAACCTGTACGTCGCCGCCACCCGCGGCCGGCACCACACGGCCCTCTATACCGTCACTCACGACCTGCTCGACCTCGACGAAGACCGCCGCCTCGACAAGGTGCGGTACGACCCGGACGCCCGCGCCGCCCGGGAAGTCCTCGAAACCATCCTCACCACCGACACCGCCGAGCTGACCGCCACCGAAACCATCCGCACCGCCCAAACCGACGCCGCGGCCCTCGCGACGCTGATGCCGCGCATGATCTACGCCGCCGAGCAAGCCGCCCGACCCCACCACCAGCACCTCATCCAGCAGATGTTCGGCCCGGCCATGGCCGCCCGGATCACCGCCGACCCGGCCTGGCCCAGCGTCACCCACACCCTCATCGCCGCCGAACAACAAGGTTGGCCCGCCAACCAGTTGCTCGCCGCAGCCGCCCGCAGCGGCCCCATGACCGACGCCCGCAGCACGGCCGAACTGCTCACCTGGCGACTCAACCACATCCTCGACACCAGCCCACCCCCGGCCCGACTCGCGCCACCCGACAAAGCCGCCGCCACCCGCTACGCCGACCTGCTCGACCACTACACCGGGCACCGCCCCCGCATCGGCGCGCTACTGAGCACCCCACCCGGGCTTCGCACCAGCCGCCGTACCACCGAACCCGACGACAATGACGGGTACACGGCGGTCGACCCGGACCAGGTAAGCGCGTACGCGAACCTCGTCGCCACCCACACCGGCACCAGCCCGGCCGCCGTCACCGCGCACCACACCTGGCCCCAGCTCGCGGCACGGCTCACCGCTTGGCACCGTGCCGGCCACGACCCCACCGGCCTGTTCCCCGGAGCCGAGCGGCCCGGCCTCGACCAGGTCGCCGACGTGGTGCGGCGGTACGCGGACCGGCAGCATCGCGGTCTCGCCACACCGATCCCGACGGCGCTGCGACACCACGACACCGTCACCGCTGTCCTCGGATCCGAAGCCGCCGACACCGTACGCAGCCAGCCGGGCTGGCCAGCGCTGGACGCGGCACTCGACCGCGCCCACCAGGCCGGCCATGACACCCACCACGCCCTGACAACGGTCGCCCGGCACCGGTCACTCAGCGACGCCCAGGACCCTGCCCTGGTGCTTGCCTGGCGGCTCAACAGGTACCTCACCGCCCATCCCGCACCCGGCGATACCGCCGACGCCCGCGATGCCTGGGCCACCATCGGCTGGATCCTCGCCGCCGATGAACACGCCGGCGGCAACCCCGAAAATCTGCTCCGCGACGCACCCACCGGCGTCCCCGCCTACCAAATCGCCGCCCACCTCAACGACCACGCCCGCGCCGCCGACACCGCCCGCCGCACCGCCCTCGGCGTACCACCATGGACCCCGCCCGCCGCCACCGGCAGCCACCCCGAGGCCGTCCCCTACGCGCCGTACCTGGCCGACAGCCAGACCGGCATCGCCAACCGGGTAGCGCACCTCACCAACGACACCCTCGCGCATCAACCAGCCTGGCTCGCCGCACTCGGCGACGAACCCACCGACACCGAAGTGGCCCTCACCTGGCGCCGCCACGTCGGCATCGTCGCCGCCTACCGCGACCAGCACCACGTCACCGACGACGACCCCCGCCACCCGCTCGGCCCGTACATCGAACCCGGGCACGCCGGCCACCGCGCCTACTGGCACGCCGCCCACGCCATCATCGAGGCCCAGCCCAGCCAGATTGCCACCGCGCCAACAGGAACGGTCGACCACCAGCTCATCGCCGACCTTTACCGCGCACTCAGCCCGGCCAACCAGCATCAGGTTGCCGCAACGGTCGTGACCCGTCTTGGCGCCCTATGGTTTGGGAGCCCAAGCACCGCCCACGAGGCAATCGTCGAGCCGACGTACGCCGGCCACCTGCAACGTGCCCTTCGCGACCACGGTCACCTACCGGCCCCCGAGCACCGCGAACCGACCACGCCCGATCCGGCAATCGACCGTCCGAGAACGCGACAAGGACGCCCCCAGGCCACCCGGACCGTACGTTCCCACGATCAACGGCGCCACCATGGGATGGCAACTACGAAACCTCAGCCCGCGGCGACACCGATCCAACGCCCCCGGCCGGCCGATCCGAACCGTGAGCCGCCGATCCAGCCCAAGCGATAAGGAAAATCCGGGTGTGTGCCGGCCCGGTCGCGACGAGCAATATTTCATCCGGGCGAGCCCGGGCCGGCACACCGGTTGCACTAGCGCAGGTTCAGGAACCTGTCCGCAGCGCCGGTGGCGACGTGCCGCCGATGGTGGGGTTGCCGGTGGGCGAGCGCCGTACGTATCCAGCCGCGGTACGCGGTGAAGTCGGTGTAGACGGTCGGACCGGCGCAGGTTTCCTCGCCGGTTGCCGGGTCGGCAGGGCCGCGGCTGGCGCCGCCGAGCAGCACCCACCTGGTGTGGGCGGTGCGGCCGAGGGCCGGGCCGCCGCTGTCACCGAGGCACGGCGATCCGCCTTCGCGGGCGTCGATGCAGAGTTCACCGGCGGTGATGCCGGCCGCTGCGCAGTTGCTCGGGTCGGTAGTCCAAGTGTCGAGCTGTTGCAGGACCGGCGGCGGCTGGGTGGCGTCGACGGTGGTCTTGCCCCAGCCGAGCAGCCGAACCCCCCGGGCGACGCCAGCACGGCCACCGAGAGGGATTCCCCTCACGTGCACGCCCTGAGGCAGGACAAGCACGGCCAAGTCGGCGATCGGACCGCCGCCGGTGCCCCAGCTCCAGCCAGGGTGTACTTCGATGCGGGGCGGGGTGATGTTGGTGAGTTGGTCCAGTCGGGTCGAGCCCACCTGCACCGTGACATCGCCCGCCGCAACCGCGTCGGCGGTGGCAAAGTCGGTGACGCAGTGGGCGGCGGTGACGATCCCGGTCCGCCCGTGGTCGGTGACGACGGTGGCCGTGCATCGGCCGGTGCCCAGGCCCGGGTAGACGGTGAGCAGCCGAGCAGCGAACGGGTATGGCTGGCTGGCGTCGCTGCCCCCGATGATGTTCGCTCCGCCGTCGGAAACGGCGGCCAAGGCGGGCGCGGGCGCGGTGGTCGAGACAGCGGTCAAGGCCAGGGCGGTGGATATCAGCCCGGCCCGCCAGGAATGAAGCCTCACGATAATTCGGTTCCATTTCGGGATTGCAGGTGGTCCGGCGCACGGTTGTGCGTCGGATGCCCGTCGCCGTCAGCGGCGGGAGTTCTGGGATGTTGAGCCGCTGGTGTGATGTCGGGGCTCCGTTTCCGGCCCCAGTGCAGCTACGCCGCAAGGAGCCGACTCGGGGCGGCTCCGTTTGCTTGGGGCCGGCAGGTGCCCTGCCCTTGGCTTCGGGGGGTGTTGGAAGGAGAGGTGACGGCGCAGGTACGTCTCGGCTGCAGAAGGCCCGCCCGGGGGTTGGAGAGCCATGTCATGAACGTCCTTGCCGACCAAGTTGGCGATACTGTCCGGGCGGATCGGTTTGACGCCGTCACCTCAAGTTTCGGGTGGTCTCGGAGACTCGGGTACTGGCTACGGCG
>JAVHVY010000334.1:0-11598 GCA_032160305.1 Actinoplanes sp. | reverse complement strand
TAGGCACACGTCGGCGCGCAGCCCGGCCGCCCGGGCGGCCCGGTCGAGGCGGCGCAGTTCGTGCGGGCTCTCCACGTTGACCTGGGCGCCGGCGGCCAGGGCGGCGGCCAGCTCGGTGTCGGTTTTGGCCGGGCCGCTGAAGACGATCCGGGTCGCCCCGGCGGCGACCGCGGTGGCCAGTTCACCGCCGGAGGCCACGTCGAGCCCGTCGCACACCCCCGCCAGGGTGGTGACGATCTCGCTGCGGCTGTTGGCTTTCACGGCGTACAAGATCGTGGTTCGGGGTGGGAACGCCGCGCGGACCGCCTGGGCCCGGCTGCGCAGGGCCGCGGTGTCGTAGACGAAGGCGCAGACCGGGCGCGGCAGGCCGCGCAGCGCCGCCTCGACCTGCTCAGGCGGGCGCATGCAGCGGGTTGCGCACGTCGAGGTAGGCGTCACCGCCGCCGAGCAGCCGCATCCGGACCAGGGCCTTGTGTGGCATCGTCGGCGCGGTGAACGCGGCGTGGTCGCCGCGCGAGCCCGGCAGCGTCTCGTAGGTGTCGTCGACGACCGCGCGGACCGTGCGCCAGGCGGTCGCCTCGGCCAGCCCGTGGGTCTGTCCCAGCCGGATGATCAGCTCGCCGAGGTGCGCCTGGAAGGCCGTGTAGCCGACCTTGGCGCGCAGCACCCTCTCGTCGCCGGTGCCGATCACCGACCCGGGCCACAGCGCGATCCGGTGCCCGGCGGCGGCGAGCCGTGCGGGGTGCAGCCGCAGCCCGGCGAAGTCCCGCACGGCCAGCCGGTGTGGCCGCCCGGCGGTGAAGGTCGGCAGGCAGTTCTGCAGGTGGGCCTCCAGCGCGGCGCCCTGCGCGGTCAGCCGCAGCAGAGGCGGCACCAGCAGGTTCGCGTACGCGCGCAGCCAGCCCTGCGCACCGAGCCCGGACTCGTCGACCAGCCCGGCCAGCAGCGTCGGCAGCGCCCCGCCGGGCACCGCCCGCTCGCCGGCGCCGAGCCGGCCGGTCAGCCCGTCGCGCAGGATCGCCGCGACGTCGCGCCCGCTGCCGGCCGCGACGGCGGCTCCGGCGGTCTCGGCCAGCAGGATCAGTCGGTCCTCCCCGGCGGCCAGCTCGTGCAGCAGCCGGGACACGGCCGGGCCGTTGCGGGTGCTGGCGACGCTGATGCTGCGCCGGGTCGAGGTGACCTGGATGTCCAGGGACACCTTCGCGTAGTGCCGGCGCCCGTCGCGCCCGGCCGGCAGCAGCAGGGTGCGCAGGGCCGCCGTCGGGGCGGCTGGCAGTTCGGCGTCCAGGATGGTCAGGACGCCGTCTCGGGCCAGCGCGGCCAGCCGGTTGTCGCGCTGCCACGGGTGTACGGGCTGCAGCCGGTGCCCGGGCGGCGGCTCGGGCAGCTGCGGATACGTTTCGCGCAGGGCCGCGCCGACGTCGTCGCCCAGCAGCGCCTCGTCGCGCACGGCGACGAAGCCGACGGTGCCGTGCCCGGCTTCCAGGTCGTAGGCGAGCACGTCGGTGGTGTCCCAGCCGAGCCGGGTGCGCCCGCACGGGTGCAGGTTGTGCCCGGCGACGGCGAGCCGTTCCAGGTTGATCGCCTCCGCGTCCGGGTCGTGCGCCTCGGCGCGGCCGGGCCGGGCGGTGGCGATGGCCAGGTTGACCACGGCGTCGCGCAGCTCGGCGGCGAACCCGTCGGCGTTGCCGGGCAGTCCGGCCGGCAGCACCGCGATCGGGTCCGGGGCGGTGCCGGCGGCGAACTCGACCCGGTCGAACCCGTGCCGGCTGCCGCCGCCCGGATCGTCGGCCAGGCCTTCGCGGACCAGCGCGCCGAGCAGCCGCCGGCCGACCGTGTCGGCGGCCGCGGGCAGCGCGTGCAGGAAGCCGTCGACCAGGTGTGGCGCGTGCACGGCCAGCGCGGCCTCGGCGTGCGCGGCCCGGATGGCGAGCCGGCCGCAGGTGAGGCTGCGGGTCATCCGTGCACCGCCATCGGGTTGGCCACCCGGGCCCAGATGTCGGCGAGCGGGTCGTCGGCCAGCCGCATGGCGGTGGTGGCCTTGACCGGCAGCGGGTCGCGGATCATCCGCCGCCCGTCCGCGGTGCCGACGCTGCGGGCGGCGACGATCCGCCACAGCCGGGCCGGGTCGGCGCCGTGGCGGCGTTCGAGCAGGGCGACGAGCTGCGCGGCGACGGTGCCGAACAGCGCGGCGGCCAGCTTCGTGCGCAGCACGTGCGGGTCGTCGCACGGCAGGTCACCGGTCAGCGGCGGCGGTTCGGTCCCGGCCTGGCGCAGCCGCCGGGCGCTGACCCGCACGCCGCCGAAGTCGCGGTAGAGGATGCGGACCGGGTGGCCGGCGTCGAGCACGACCAGGGTGTTCTGGCCGTGCGCTTCCAGCGCGACGCCGCGTTCGAGCACCCTGAGCAGCGGCGGCACCAGCACGCCGGCGAGCTCTTCCCACCAGGTGTACGGGTCGGTGATCGTCTCGCCGGCGACTGTCGCGAGGGCGGCCAGGGGCACGGCGACCTCGGCACCGGCCAACCGGGGGGCGGCGCGGCGCAGGTGGGCGAGGTGGCGTTGCGGTTGCCCGTCGACGATCACCGCTCCGGCGCCGGACTCGGCCAGGATGTCCAGTGGCAGGTCGCGGGTCAGTTCCCGCAGCAGCGCCGACAGGAGGGGTCCGTTGTGCACGGCGGCGGGGGAGACGGTCCGCACGGCCGAGGTCATCTGCACGTCGACGGCGGTCTTCACGTGGGCGCCGCCGTCGAGGGGGGCGACGGTGCGCAGCGACATCAGCGGGCGTACCGGCCCGGTCTGGCCGTCGTCGGTGAGCCACGGGTAGCTGTCGCGCAGCCGTTCGGCCTGCCAGGGGTGGGCGTACAGGACCGGTTCGGTGTCGCCGTGCCAGCGGGCGGCGGGCACGCGCAGGCGGCGTAGCCGGATCACCGGGTGGTGTTCCGGGGCGTAGGCGAGCACGTCGGCGACACTCATCGCGCCGCGGGTGCGGCAACCCGGGTGCAGCGGGTGCCCGTCGACGACCTGCTGTTCGATGCGGCCGAGCCCGTCGGGGTCGCCGGCCGCCTGGCGCAGGGTGACCGGCTGTGGGACGCCGGCGCGGGCCAGGGCCAGGTTGGCGACGCTGTTGTCGATCTCGGCGGCCAGCCGGGCGGTGTGCCCGGGCAGGTCCAGGGCGCGCAGCAGCTCCCCGGGGTCGGTGTGGTCGCTCCCGTTCAGGGCGGCGGCCAGTCCCGGCGGCGGCTCGGCGAACGCCACGGCGGCGCCGGCCGGGGCGGTGAGCGTGCGGCCGTCGCTCAGGGCGACCCGCAGCGTGCCGTTCTGCCGGCTGCGCCCGGTCAGCGTGGGCAGCGGCTCGCGGTCCAGCGCCCCGAGCAGCCGGCTCAGCACGGTGGCGCGGGCGCCGGGTAGGGCCCGGTCGTAGTCCTCGACGAGGTCGGGGCGCAGTCCGGTCAGCGCGTCGCGGGTCTGCTCGGCGTTGGCGGTGGGACGGGTCAGCGACGTTGGCACCGGACCATTCTCCCCCCACCCCGCCATCCTAGGACGCCGTACGGGATGTGCTCCCGGTCACCGGATGCCCGACAAGCCAAAAGCCTAAGAAGGAATCGACGACACCCGACTATCTGTTTCGGATCTTCGTCGTCCGGCGCAGCCGGAGGTCCTGGCTGGTTGTCGGACCGCGACTGTTCACGGACCGGCGAAATCTCCCTCGGCGGGGCGCCCACGCCGGGGAAGCTCAGGCCCACAGAACCTCATGACGTCCGGTACCCGGCCGAAGTGTGTGTCGTGATGTCGCCACGACGGTTCGTATCGGTTGTTGGATGCGCCGTTCTGGCCGCCCTGTTGACGAGCCTGCCCGCCACCGGTGCCACGTACAGCGGGGTCACCACCAACCCGCTCAGCAAACTGGCGGGTGCCACCATGAATCCACCCGGGTCTTTCACGGCGAGCCGTCCCTGTACCGCCGGGGCCGCGACCTCCCCGGCGTTTCGTGCCGCCACCACCGCGGCTACCGCCACCAGCAGCGTCACTACCCTGACCGTGAACACACCTACCAGCGCGTCCGGAGACTACTTCATCGCCGCTGTGGTGCTCGAAGGCAGCGGTACGATCAACACCCCGGCCGGGTGGACGCTGGTCAAAACCACCGCCGGAAACACCGTCATGCGGATGGCCGTGTTCGCCCTTGCCGTCCCCGGCAGCCCTCCCGGCAGCTATGCGTTCACCTGGGTCGGCTCGACGGGCGCAGCGGCCTTCATCGCCTCATACTCCGGAGTCGCGTCGGTCGTGTCCGCCGGCGCCGGGACTTTCATCAACAACTCCAATCCCATCACCATGTCGAGCCAGACCCCGGCCAGCTCACCCTCCACGCTGCTGGACATCGCGGACGTCTATACCGGCAGCACCGTCACCGCGTCCACCCCTACCGGGATGACGAACCGGGCCTCGGCTCATACCGTCAGCCCGGGCAACGGCACCTACGCAACCTTCTTGTGGGATGAGGCGAGAAGCAATACCAGCGCCACCGGACCTGACTCAAGCACGTTGTCGTCGGCGACGTGGGCCGTCACCACCTCGGTCCTGCTCATGCCCAGCGCCGGGGTCGACCCGACCATCGCCCTGACGTGGACCGTCACCCCGGACACCTACGCCACCGGCTACGAGATCATCCGGGCCAGCGGCCCCACCACCGGCATCGTCGGCCGCACCACGCTCACCTGGAGCGATACCACCACAACCGCTACCACCGCATACACCTACACCATCACCGCAACGTACCTGAACTGGAAATCGACAACTCTCAGCGTGAACGTCTTGATCTGCTGAGGGGGGCCTCGTCGTAGGTCGTCGCCGGTGGATGTGCGGGCGGCGACGCAGATAATGGGAAATGACGTGGTGTCGCGAACGACGTAACGTGCCCAGTCATGCAGGAGTCCGCGTTGGTGGTGGTCGTCGATGCCGCCGAGCCGGTGGTGGGGGAGTACCGGGCGGTGCTGGACAGCGCCGCCGCCAAGGGTGTTCCGGCGCATGTGACGGTGTTGTATCCGTTCCTGGCGCCGGAGGTGATCGACGCGGCGGTGTTGGCTGCGGTGCGGGAGGCGGTCGCGTCGGTGCCGCGGTTCGAGGCGGTGTTGTCGCGGGTGGCCTGGTTCGGTGACGAGGTGGTGTATCTGGCGCCGTCGCCGCCGGAGCCGTTGCGGGCGTTGACGGCGGCGTTGTGGGCGCGGTTCCCCCAGTGCCCCCCGTACGGCGGGGTGTTCGCCGACGTGGTGCCGCATCTGACGGTCGGTCATAACTGTCCGCGGCCGGTGCTCGCCGCGGCAGCCGAGGCGGTGCGGAGTTCGTTGCCGGTGCCGTTCGAGGTGTCGTCGGTGCGGTTGATGGCCGGTTCGGACTCGCCGGGGTCGTGGCGATCGCTGGCGGAGTTCGCGCTGGGCTCAGCGCCGGTCGGGTGATGTCCAGCTGGGCGATGCCTGTCTCGTATCGCCGGCGGCGTTCCGCAGAGCTCAATCGGGGCCGGCACGGCACCCCTGACGAATGTCATGGCCCGTTCGTGACGGGTGGGACAGCGGGACGACCCACCCGCGGGCCACGATGTACGCATGACGCTCACCGCACAGCCCGGCACCGCGCTCCGGGAGTCCGGCCGGCTCGCCGTCGATCTTTCCGGCGTGGTCAAACGCTTCGGCGCGGTCACCGCCGTCGACGGCATCGACCTGCAGATCCGCGCCGGCGAATCTACCTCAGTGAAAACCTGCGCGAGCTGGTGAACGGCCCCAACGGCTGGGAGCGTGACGCCGGCCTGGTCGCGCTGGCCGCGTTCGCCGTGCTGTATCTGGTGGTCGTGGCCCAGTTGCGGACCATGCGCAACGCCGGCACGCGGCGTTCGGGTCGGCTCCTGGTGCGGATGTGGGCCGGGCTGGTCCTGCTGCTGGCCCTCACCGCGGTGCCGATCCCCGCGATCAAGGACACGCCGGCCGCCAGCTCGCCGGCTCCAGCCGCCGGCTCCAGCTGTGCCGGCGGCGCGGGTGCCGGGTCGGGCCGGCTGAGAGCCGGCTGTCCGGAGCCTGGGAGCGGGGTCCGCCGACCTTAGCCTTTCTTACGGTGCTACCGGGCGGCTACCGGACGGCACCGGTTCCTGCACCCCGCGCCCAGAAAAGTCCCTCTCGTCAGTCGGTGAGCCCTCACCGCGGCGACACCAGGGGGAACGAACGATGAGCGCTGCGACCAAGACTGTCACCCGCGAGCAGGAACACCTGATCCGCGAGAACATGCCGCTGGTCGGGCATGTGGTCCGCGAGATGCTGTTCAAGGTGCCCGCCCACGTGCACCGCGACGACCTCGCCTCGGCCGGCTACGCCGCGCTGGTCACCGCCGCGAAGGCGTTCGACGCGTCCCGGGGGATCCCGTTCGGCCGGTTCGCCGCGCTGCGGGTCCGCGGTGCGCTGCTCGACGAGCTGCGCGGCATGGACTGGGCCAGCCGGTCGGTGCGGGCCCGGGCCCGGCGTGCCGACGTGGCCCGCCAGGAGCTGACCGCGCAGCTCGGGCGTACCCCGACCCCGACCGAGCTGGCGCACCTGCTCGGCGTGGCGGTCGGCGAGCTCGCCACCGTCGAGGACGATGTGCAGCGCGCCGCCGTGCTGTCGCTGCAGGGCTTCACCGCCGGCAACGCCGAGGACATGGTCATCGAGCATCAGATGGGCCCCGAGGAGACGCTGCTGCACCGCGAGCGGATGGGCTACCTGCACGACGCGGTGACGGTGTTGCCGCAGCGGCTGCGGTTCGTGGTCGAGGCGTCGTTCCTGCAGGAGCGGTCGCTGTCGGCGGTCGCAGCGGAGCTGGGCGTCACCGAGTCGCGGGTGTCGCAGCTGCGCAGCGAAGCGTTGGCGCTGCTCAAGGACGGTCTGAGCACCCACATGGACCAGCAGCGGACCGGCACCGCCAAGGACGGCTGCGTGTCCCGCCGGCGTGCCGCGTACGCCGCCAAGATCGCGGCCCGCAGCACGATGGCGACCCGCCTGGCCGTCACCGACGTCCAGGGCCAGAAGGTCCGTTACGCCGCCTGAGCGGATACGGTGGGGCGGCCGCGCCGATGGCAGGTCGCCGGCCGGGCGTGTCAGCGAGGGCTGAGCGGCCCGGGTTTGCGAGCATGGTCGCCATGTCGTCGTTGGTGCCGCGTCAGGGCGGCGAGGTCGCCGTCGCCGGGCCCGCCGAGCAGGTCACCGAGGCGTGGCTGGCGAACCGGCGGCTTTCCGCGCACACCCGCGCGGCGTACCGGCGCGACGTGCACGCTTGGCTGGCGTGGTGCGCGGCGCGTACGGCGGATCCGCTGAAGGCCACCTTCCTGGACGTGAACTCCTACGCGCGCGCCCTGGAGGAGACCGTCGACCTGCGCACCGGCCGCAGGCTGGCGCCGGCGACGGTGGCCCGGAAACTGTCCGGCCTGTCCAGCTGGTACGACTTCCTGACCAAGCTGCGGGCGGTCGAGGCGAATCCGGTCGGCGGGGCGGACCGCCCGTACGTGTCCCGGGACCACTCGGCCACCGTCGGGCTCACCCCGCAGGAGGTCGACGCGCTGCTGGCCGCCGCGGCCGCGCGGACCGGCCGGGCGGCGCCGCGGCATCGCGCCGCCGTCGCGCTGCTGGCCGATCTCGGGCTGCGCGTCGGTGAGCTGGTCAGCCTCGACGTCACCGATCTGGGCCACGAGCGCGGGCACCGCACGGTCCGCTTCGTCGGCAAGGGCGGCCGGCCGCGTCGCCGGGCTTTGACCCCGGCCGCCGCCACCGCCCTCGACGAGTACCTGGCCGGGCGCGAGCCGGCGAGCGGCGGGCCGCTGTTCGTCACCGCCACCGGCGCGCGCCTCGACCGGCACAGCATCTTCCGGCTGGTGCGCCGTCTGGCGCAGGAGGCGGGCATCGCCGGCGGGGACCGGTTGTCGCCGCATTCGCTGCGGCACGCCTTCGCGACCACCGCCCGGCAGGAGGGGGTGCCGCTGGAGGACGTGCAGGACGCGATGGGACACGCCGACCCGCGGACCACCCGCCGCTACGACCGCGACCGGCACAACCTGGACCGCGATCCGGCGTACACGATCGCGGCCGCGCGGGTCCGCCGCGCAGCACCATGATCGACCCCCTATTCTGGCCGGCGGTCCGGGCGACGTTGAGCGGGAGCAGGTCAGGGTGAACATTTTCGAAGCGGTGCTGCTCGGGGCGGTCGAGGGCATCACCGAGTTCCTGCCGGTGTCCAGTACCGGGCATCTGACAATCCTGGAGAAGCTGCTCGGCTATCAGATCGATGCGACCGACATCACCGCGTTCACCGCGATCATCCAGTCCGGTGCGGTCCTGGCCACGGTGATCTTTCTGCGCAAGGACATCGTGCGGATCGTCGCGGCGTTCGTGCGGGGGCTGCTGCATCGGCAGGCCCGGGAGGATCCGGACTACCGGTTCGGTTGGGCGGTGATCCTGGGCTCGGTGCCGATCGGCATCATCGGGCTGGCGTTTCAGGACACGATCGAGACGACGCTGCGCAGCCTGTGGTTTGTGGCCGGGGCCTTGATCGGGTGGAGCGCCGCGATGGCCTTCGCCGACCACGCCGCCACCCAGTTTCGCCATGAGGACGACGTGACGTGGAAGGACACGCTGGTCATCGGGATCGTGCAGTGCCTGGCGCTGATCCCGGGGATCTCCCGTTCCGGGGCGACCATGTCGGCGGGCCTGCTGCGCGACCTGGACCGGGTGACGGTCACCAAACTGTCGTTCTTCCTGTCCATTCCGGCGCTGCTGGGCGCGACGGTGCTGCAGGTGTACCAGGAGGCCGGCAACATCTCGGCCGGGGTGGGCTGGGCGAACACGCTGACGGCGACACTGGTCAGCTTCATCGTCGGCTACGCGGCGGTGGCCTGGCTGCTGAAGTTCATCGCCCGGCATTCGTACAGCATCTTCATCGCCTACCGGCTGGTGCTCGGCGCTGTGCTGATGGTGCTGCTGGCCACGCAGGTGATCGAGCCGAAGTGAGGTGATGGTCGCCGACGCCACGGGTTGGAGGGACTTCATCTACATTCGTTGCTTTTGGGTACCTGTGGGGCTAGTGTTGCGTGTTGGAGTAGGCACTGTCAGCGACGAACCGGGGTGGTCCTATGGCCGTGGTATGCACCGATCACCGTCGAGTCCCGCCGAGCTGCCAGTGAGGTGGTGAGCATGCGCATCGAAGCGGACCGCGACCGGTGCATCGGCGCGGGCAACTGTGTGCTGACCCTGCCGCAGGTCTTCGACCAGGACGAGGACGAGGGCCTGGTGATGGTGCTCGACCCGGACCCGGGCGACGCCGCCGGCGAACTGGTCGGCCGGGCGGTGCGGCTGTGCCCCTCCGGCGCCCTACGGATCACCGCCTGAGCAATCGGCCAACTCCCGGCCGGCCGGGAGTTGGCCGGGAGCGGCCCGCACCGCGATGAGCCACGGCGAGCCTGCGCAGGACCGACAGCGATGGGGACAGCCGATCGTCAACGCCGTGCAAGCCTTCCCCCGGCTCAGCCGGGCGCGCGTAGTGCCGCCGCGACCAGCGCCAGCGCCGCGTCGTCGGCCAGACCGAGGGCTTTCGCCGTCCGCGCGTACGCCTGCGCGGCTTTCTGGGCCTCGGCCGGGGTCCGCGCCGCGCGGGCGGTGATCACCGTGCCCGCCCGGCCTCTCGTCTCGACCAGGCCGGCCTGTTCCAGCTCGCGGTAGGCGCGGGCGACGGTGTTGACGGCCAGGCCGAGCTGCGCGGCCAGGCCGCGCACCGGCGGTAGTTGCGCACCAGCGGCGAGGACGCCCCGCGCGGCCAGCTCGGCGATCCGCATCCGCACCTGTTCGTACGGCGGCTGCGGCGCGGCCGGGTCGATCGAAATGTCCATCAGAGCAGCCTGGGTGGGGTGTTGCCGGCGGCGATGACGGCCCGCCGGACGGGCACGAACGCGAGCAGCACCCCGCCGACGACGAAGAACACGATCAGCGACAGGATGCCGAGGCGGTAGCTGGCGGTCAGCTGGAACACCAGGCCGAACGCGAGCGGCCCGAGCCAGCTGGTGCCCTTGTCGCTGATCTCGTAGAAGCCGTAGTACTCGCCTTCGCGCCCGGCCGGGATGAGCTGGCTGAACAGCGACCGCGACAGCGCCTGGCTGCCGCCGAGGACCAGCCCGATCGCCACCCCGAGGATCATGAACGGCACCGGTTTACCCGCGGGCAGCCAGAACGCGGCGACGACCACGAACAACCACAGGGCCAGGCTGAACACGATGGTCTTGCGTGCCCCGATCCGCGTCGCCAGCCAGCCCAGCAGCAGCGCCCCGCCGAAGGCCAGAAACTGCACCAGCAGAATCGTGACGATCAGCGTCGACTGGGTGAGTTTCAGCTCCTCGGTGCCGTACTGGCTGGCCAGCGAGATGACCGTCTGGATACCGTCGTTGTAGATCAGGTAAGCGAGCAGGAAGAACACCGTCAGCGGGTACGCCCGGATCGCCCGGATCGTGTGCCCGAGCTGCCTGAACCCGTCGAGCAGCACGTTGCCGCGTTCGACGGCCGACTCCCGGCCGGGGTGCTCGCGCAGCGCGAACAGCGGCACCAGGGTGAACCCGCCCCACCACACGCCGGCCGACACGATGCACCAGCGGGCCAGGTCCAGGGTGCGCTGCGGGTCGCCGTCGACGCTGAGCATGCTCACCGCGACCAGGTTGAACAGCAGCAGCAGGCCGCCGCCGAGATAGCCGATCGCCCAGCCACGGCTGGACACCTTGTCCCGGTCGTCGGGGCCGGCCAGTTGGGGCAGGAACGAGTTGTAGACGACGATGGACGCGCCGCCGGAGATGTTCGCGATCAGGAACAGCAGCCCGCCGAGCAGATAGCGTTCGCCGGTCACGAACGCCATCGCGATCGTCGCCCCGGCCGCGAGGAACGCCGTGGCAGCCAGCAGCGGCTTCTTGCGCGGGGTCCGGTCGGCGATCGCGCCCATCACCGGCAGCACGAACACCGTCAGGAACACCGACAGCGACACCAGGTACGGGTAGTACGAGCCGGCGGCGACGGTGATGCCGAGCGGGTGCACGTCGCCGGTGCAGTCGGAACCCAGCGCGCACCCGGCGGCCTGTTTGGTGACCGAGGTGAGGAACGGTCCGAGGAAGACGGTGATGACGGTGGCGGAGAACGCCGAGTTGGCCCAGTCATAGAAATACCAGCCGGTGCGTTCCCGGCGGGTGCTGACCGGGGCGGCGGCGGTGTCGTCGGTTACGGCCATCAGGGTGCGCTCCACAGCTCGTCGGCCTCGTTGGCGCGCTCATGATGTCATCCGGCGCCCGACCCGCGCGTGGGCCCGCGCACTCTGCTGTATGTGATCCGGGCTGGATGTCATCCGGGCTGGATGTCATCCGGCGTCCGGCCCGCGCACTTACCTGCATGAGGGCGTATGTCCAGGGATGATTTCGTGATTGTTTGAAGCGATTTTGGGCGCGTCGGATTGTCTCACCGCTCGGGTCTGGGTGAGTTTCGGACGTGGTGGTGGGGGTCTGCGTGGTGGCTCGGGCGGCTCCTGGGATCGGGGTGTTGGTCGTTCGCGTTTGCGTGCGGG